>JALWGN010000023.1 GCA_027013575.1 Desulfurobacteriaceae bacterium | reverse complement strand
GCAGTTATCATTCAGGACGACGAGGAAGGCCTACACGAGGACATCTGGGAGTGGCTTGAGAGGTTGGCTCCCTTTAAGCCCGACTACAAACACCACAGAACGGGAGAGGACAACGGAGACGCCCACCTCAAGAACCTTTTAGTCCACCTTCAGGTTGTTCTTCCCATCACAAACGGAGAGCTTGACCTTGGACCCTGGCAGGAGATCTTCTACGCGGAGTTTGACGGTCAGAGGCCAAAGAGGGTGATAATCAAAATTATTGGAGAGTAAATGAGAGAGGCCGTTCTGATTACCTACATGGGAGCTCCCTCAAAAACAGAAGAGATAAAACCGTTCCTCTACAGGCTCTTCTCAGACAGAGACCTAATAAACTTCGGAGTTCCTCCGTTTCTCCAGAAACCCCTTGCCTACCTGATAGCAACTTTCAGAACTCCAAAGGTAAAGCCCCAGTACGAGGCGATTGGAGGGGGAAGCCCTTTAGTTGCCAACTCCTTAGAACAGGCAGAACTGATTGAGAAGGAGACGGGACTGAAGACCTTTGTGGGAATGCTCTACTCAGAGCCTCTCCTTGAGAAAACGGCACGGGATATAACGGAGAGCGGTTTTAACAGAATCTACCACTTAACACTTTACCCCCAGTTCTCTTACGGAACTGTTGGCGCCTGTATAAGAGACGTTGAGAAGCTCCTTAAAGGGAAACTGGAGGTAAAGCACGTTAAGTCGTGGACTCTGAACCCAAACTATATTCAGTGGATAAGGGAGCTTCTAAAGAGGGAGCTCTCCTCCTTAAACCCGCAGGAAACGGCCGTTCTCTTCTCTGCCCACAGCCTGCCCAGGTACTTCGTTGAGGAGAAGAGAGACCCTTACCCGAAAGAGGTTGAAGCAACCGTTAAAGAGGTTATGAAAGCCTTTCCTCAGTTTAACTACAGAATCTCTTACCAGAGTAAGGTAGGCCCAATAGAGTGGCTGGAACCCTCAACTGAGGAGGAGCTCCACAGGATAAAAGAAGAGGGGTTCAAAAGCGTTGTTGTCTTCCCAATCAGCTTTGTCTCTGAACACATAGAAACCCTCTACGAGCTTGACGTTGAGTACGGCCAGGTTGCAAAGGACTTAGGACTTAACTACAGGAGGGTAAAGCTTGACCACAGACACCCCCTCCTTATCCGTGCAATTTCAGAAGAGATTGATAAATTAAGAAAAGAATAATTTGCTGAAGGAGAGAGTATGAGGGTTTGCGTTCTGGGAGCCGGCGTTTCAGGCCTTTCGGCTGCCTTTTACCTGAAACAAAGAGGAATTGAAGTAACCGTTTTAGAGAAGGAGTCTGAACCCGGCGGGAAGATGAAAACCGTTTACGAGAAGGGTTACATAGTAGAGGCAGGTCCAAACGGCTTTTTAGACGGGAAACCCTACACGCTGAACCTTGTAAAAGCCCTTGGAATTGAAGAGAGGCTGTACAGGAGTTCTGATAAGGCCAGAAAGCGCTTCATATACACAAACGGCAGACTTGTAAGGCTTCCAGAGAATCCCATAGCCTTCCTTTCAAGCTACTTACTATCGTGGAAGGGAAAACTGAGGCTCGTTGGGGAGCTCCTCGTTCCCCCCAAAAAAGACGACTCAGACGAAACCCTCGGGGACTTTGCAAGGAGGAGGCTGGGAGAGGAGGCCTTGGAGAAACTCTTAGACCCTATGATTGCTGGCATATTTGCCGGAGACCCCGACAGAATGAGCCTTAAGGCCGCCTTTCCTGCTATCTACAACTTAGAGAGGCAGTACGGAGGCCTCATAAAGGGTCTGATAGCGAAGATGAAAGAGGCTAAAAAGAGAGGTAAGAGCTCTTCAGGCCCTGCAGGCCCCGGAGGTGTTTTAACCTCGTTCGTTGGCGGAACTAAAGACCTTATAGGTGCCCTCTCTGAAGAGTTAAAAGAGAACCTCCGCACAGGCGTTTCTGTTGAAAAGGTTGAAAAGTCCGGGAGAGGCTGGCTGGTTAAGTGGAGAGAGGGAAACAGGGAACTTGAGGAAGAGTTTGACCATTTAGTCGTCTCAACTCCTGCCTACGCTGCTGCTGAAATTCTAAAGGAGGTTGATGGGGAGCTCTCTAAACTCCTCTCAGAAATTGAGTACTCGCCAATTTCCGTTGTTGCCTTAGGGTTCCAGAAGAGAGGCTTAGGCCACGATTTAGACGGTTTTGGATTTTTGGTTCCAAGGAGCGAGGGGAGGAAGATTCTTGGAGCTCTCTGGGACAGCTCGGTCTTCCCCAACAGAGCTCCACAGGGTAAAGCCCTCATCAGGGTGATGATTGGAGGAGCCCGCCAGCCAGACCTTGCACTCCTTCCAGAAGAGGAACTAACAGAGATAGCCCTTAAGGAGCTCCGCCGAATAATGAAGATCCGCCACTACCCTGAAATGGTTAAAGTCTTCAGACACGAAAGGGGAATTCCCCACTACACCTTAGGCCACTCAGAGAGGGTTGACAGAATTTTTGAGATAGGGGAGAAGTTAGGGAACCTGCACTTCTGCTCAAACGCCTACAGGGGAGTTGGAGTCAACGACTGTACAAAACTTGCCGAAGAAACTGCAGAGAGAATCGCCGGAAAATGAGGAAAGTCAGGCTTTCAGACTGGCAGATAGACGCTATAAAGAGGAGCGCAGAAGAAGCCTTCGGAGAGGGAACTAAGGTAATCCTCTTTGGAAGCAGAGTTTACCCCGAAAAGAGAGGGGGAGACATAGACCTTTATATAATTCCAGCGCAGAGAGACGGGCTTTTTCAGAGGGAGCTCCGCTTCAGAGCTCTCCTTAAGAAGGGTTTAGGAGAGAGGAAAGTAGACGTTGTAATCCAGAAAGACCCTGAGAGGCCGATAGAGAGAGTTGCCTTAAAAGAGGGAGTTGAGCTTTGAGAGAGCGGTTTCAGAGACTCCTCAGCGAGGAGAAGAAACACCTTAAAAGGTTGAAAGAGGCCTACGAAACCCTCGGAAGTTTAGGTTACTCCCTGCCGCTTTCAGGAGAAGATGTGAGGGAGCTCCTTACCTCCCGTGAAGGGACGATGGCCTTAGACCAGATAGCCTACAGGTTCTCAAAACTCCAGGACTCTTTGGGAAAACTACTGAAAACTTCACTTTCCCTCCTCGGAGAGAGCGTAGAGCACCTGCCGATGGTTGACGTTGTAAATGCTGCCGAAAAGTTGGGTTTCCCCGTAAGTGAGGAGAAGTGGTTTGAGCTGAAAAACTTAAGGAACCTGATAGCCCACGAGTACGAGGAGGAAACGGATAAAATAGCAGAGCTTATAAACGGCATATTCAGAGAGCTTAAATACCTTGAAAACCTAATTCAGCACGTTGAAGGGAGGACTGAATGATTCCACGCTATACCCTGCCTGAGATGGGAAAGATATGGGACGAGCAGAACAAACTGAGAAACTGGTTAAAGGTTGAGGTTGCAGCAGCCGAGAGCTGGGCGGAGATAGGAAAGATTCCCAAAGAGGCAGTTGAGAAAATAAAGGAGAAGGTAAAGCCCTACCTGGAGGGAGAGAAGGAGTTTGACACAAAGAGGATTGCCGAAATTGAGGAGGTTACAAACCACGACGTTATAGCCTTCCTCACCTACATAAAGGAGATAGTTGGAGACGAGGCAAAGTACCTCCACTTTGGAATGACCTCGTCAGACATGCTTGACACCGCCTTTGCCCTCCAGATAAAGCAGGCTGGGGAGCTCCTTCTAAAAGACATAGAGAAAGTAATGGAGGCCATAAAGAAGAGAGCCTTTGAGCACAAAATGACAGTTATGGTTGGAAGGACTCACGGAATCCACGCAGAGCCCATAACATTTGGCCTCAAGCTGGCCATCTGGTACGACGAGATGAGGAGAAACTACGAGAGGTTAAAAGCTGCAACAGAGAGAGCCGCCGTTGGAAAGCTCTCTGGAGCCGTTGGAACATTTGCAAACATAGACCCGAGGGTTGAGGAGCTCACCTGTAAGAAACTTGGAATCGGCTACGCAAAGGCCTCAAACCAGGTGGTTCAGAGAGACAGACACGCCGAGTTCCTCAACGCCCTTGCTCTAACCGCTTCATCAATTGAGAAATTTGCAACGGAGATAAGACACCTCCAGAGAACAGAGGTAAGGGAGGTTGAGGAACCCTTCAGGAAGGGTCAGAAAGGCTCCTCTGCAATGCCCCACAAGAGGAACCCAATACTCTCAGAGAGGCTCTGCGGACTTGCAAGGGTCGTAAGGAGCGCCGCAATCGTCGGAATGGAGAACGTTCCCCTCTGGCACGAGAGGGACATTTCCCACTCCTCTACCGAAAGAACTGTCTTCCCTGACGCCTGCATAGCCTTAGACTACATGCTCCAGAAGTTTGCAAACCTCATGGAGAACCTTGTTGTCTACCCTGAAAACATGATGAAGAACCTGAACCTCTTAAGGGGTCTCATCTTCAGCCAGAGGGTTCTCTTAACCCTCATAGAAAAGGGAGGCCTTTCAAGGGAGGAGGCCTACGCAATCGTCCAGGAAAACGCGATGAAAGTCTGGAACGAGGGAGCAGATTTTAAAGAGCTTCTCAAGAAAGACGAGAGAGTCAGAAAAGTCCTGACGGAAGAGGAGATAGACGAAATATTTGACCTCTCATACCACACAAAACACGTTGATTACATCTTCAAAAGAGTCTTCGGGGAGCCATAGAGCTCCCTTCTTATTTAAAGTTAACTATTTCACTAAACTTTATTTTCTTTAAGATGTCTGGAAAGCCAAGGAAGGAAATGCGTATGTTTTTCTCTGTGAAAAAGTTCTTAAGAAAGTCTATATTCAATTCTAAATTATCCTGTACTTTTTCTATCTCACTAAGTTTATACCATACTTTACCTTGCAAAGAGGAATTGTAAATAATCACGGTGATTCTCTTTTTCTTTCTGTCCTTTATTTCGGGAGAAATCGAAAGAAGCTGTAAGAGGTAGTTATTTAACATGTCATCTTGTGGGAAGGAGTAACCTATTACAACTACATGATCGGCTTTTATGAATTCCGTAAAAGCTCTTAGTTTCGTTTTCTTTAGAAAGTCAGGTTCATCAAATTTGAATATAGTCTGAACTGATAGAGGAATATCTTCAAAATAGGTTGGATGGTCGCAAATAGGACAAAGAAGCATATCAGGTTTTCCTAATTTATAAGGTTCATAAAAGTATTTCCCTTTGTACTTACTTATTACCTTCCTAAAATCTCTTGGATCAGGTATTAAATCGGACAGGAATATATCCTGAACGCCTTTTAGTGTGTAAATATCAGTATCTCTTATACGTGTAGGCATTATAAAGAATACCTGATGGCAGTGAGGACACATGCGAAGATTAAAAAGACCATGAACGGCATAAAGTTTTACTAATCTATACACAACATTGGATAGAACTTTTGTTCTTTTAGTGTAACTTCTTTTTGTTAAATAATTTATTTGAGATGCCATATCATTAGTTACTAAATAATAATCTTTGGAAGAGTTTTTAGTTTCCGAAAGATAAATAATCGGACCAGAAACACCAATATCAGTATAAAACTGTAGGATTAAATCATCTTTAAGTGCTCTATTTTCTTCTTCACGATTGATATTTCTGTTAACTTTGAACAGAATAAAAGGGAGAAAAGGATCCCAATTAAAGGTGAGAAACTTAACAGGTAAAGTGAACCACTTTTCGTTAGTTAACTCTTTTAAAGAATTGTCAGGAATATTTCTATATTCGCTTAAGATATTTTTAAAGAAGAAGTAGTACTTCTTCGCAACTTTTGTTTCAACTGGTTTTTGCAAAAGCAACTTAAAGATTTTAAAGAAGAAATACCTATAGAAGTTAAAAGCTCCTGAAACATTATAAGAACGCATATAGGTTATCAGACTCTTATTTTTCCTGTGGATAAAGTTATCTTGCATGGGAAGTGCAATACCATAAGCCTGTGCCTTTGAAAGCAAGGTAAGAAATTCAACTAATGAAGGTCTTTCATTATGCAACTTCTTCTGATTCTTATAGAGGCTATAAAGATTTTTAAAAGCAATCCAGTCTATCCTTTCAGGCATCATTTTTAAGTAATGAAAAAATGCTTTTCCATCTCCATCAGGAAAAGAATCAATATAAGCTCTAACAATTTTTCTTATTGCTCTCTCTTGTAAATCCTCAACATCTCTAATGGAACGAGATTTTTTATCTGTATCTAAAAGAATATGGAAGACATCCTTCAAATGGGATATATCAAGATTACTGATTCTTCCTCTGGATAGTTTCTCTTGAAGTCTTGTTAATCTTTCTTCCAAAGGAGAATCATCACACATAATATCAATGGCTTCTCCAATTCTTTCTGTCGTTAATAACCCAAGATTAACAGAAAAGCCAGAACCTATGATGAAAAGGGTAGATTCTTTTTTCTCTTTATTCATAGTTGTATCTTTACAATGTGTTCCCTAATACTATTCTGATTTTCTAACTCAAGGATTATTAGTTCATTTTCCCTTATTTCTTCACGGTTAAATTTTTTCATAAACCAAAAAGTTATATTTTTCTTAGTACCAACAACCAACGGAGCTAAAGGAGAAAATTCTCTTCCTATAGGTATTTTTAATCTAATAAATACATTATTTCTTGAAATTCTTATCAGATCCTTGCTGATTTTTATAGCTAATACTTTCGTCAATTCTTCTCCGTCAACTTTTATTCTTCTTGTTCCAAGAATCTTAAAAAAGAAATCATAACCTTCTTTAGGTTCTATCCATCCCTTTTTAGGAAAACTAACAGTTAAAAATCCTTCTTCATCGGTTTTAAAAGGAATTTCCATGTTTACAACTCTACCAGCTATTGAAAAAAACACATGTACCTGTGTTTCATTTCCACTCATTATTCTCCTCCTAATTTGTTATCCCATAGAACTAATAAACTTGTCTCTTAAGATTTTCATTTTATTTGTCCTCTCAAGCTCTTCGTAAAGTTGGTTATTCCTGAAGAAGGTTCTAAAGCAGTCTATCAGCTTTCTACCTCTTTCGTTTGTAAAAAGGGTCAGGTAGTTAACTGCTGCAGTCAAGTTTCCCCCTCTGTTTCAAACTTTCCTTTCTACTTCGTGGAGCTCCCTTGAGTGAAAAGATAGATATGTATCATCCCTAAATTTTAGTTCCCTGAAGGGTTCAAGTCTAAAAGCCTTTTCTATTGAGCCGAAGGAGCCTTTGAAAGCGGGGATGCCGTCTTCTCCGAGGATTTTGGGAGCGTAGAAGAGAGTCAGTTTGTCAACGAGGTTCTTAGACAGTAGAGACCAGGCAAGGAGAGCTCCCCCCTCACACAGAACCGAGTAGATGCCAAACTCCTCTTTTAAGGCAGTTAGAGCCTCTTTCAGGTCTAACTTTCCTCCGAGGTCAAAAACGGGGAGCAGTTTTACTCCAAGGTCTTTAAGTATTCCGGCCTTGTAGGAAAAGAGGGACTCCTGAGCCGTGATAACTATCAGCTCTTCTGCTCTCTCTTTTACAAGAAAGCAGTTGGTCGGGATTTTAAGCTCCCTGTCAACAACCACTGCATAGGGTTGCTTCTCAACGGGGAAATCTCTAACGGTTAGCTTTGGGTTGTCCTTCAGGACTGTTCCTATTCCTACCATTACGGCGTTGTGCCAGCTCCTTAACTTCTGAACAAACCTCCTTGAGGCCTCTCCGGTTATCCACTTTGAGTTTCCGTTCCTGTCTGCTATTTTCCCGTTTAAGGTCATTGCAAGCTTTAGGTTCAGAAATGCTCTCTTCTTCAGCGTGTTTACGACAAAGTCCTCTATCAGCTCAAAACACCTCTTCTTTAAAACACCGGTTTTTACCTTTATTCCGGCAGACTTTAGCCTCTCTACCCCTCCAGCTGCAACGGGGTTCGGGTCTCTTACGCCTATTACAACCTCTTTTACTCCTGCCTTTATTATCCTTTCGGTGCAGGGAGGGGTTCTTCCGTAGTGGTTGCAGGGTTCTAAGGTTACGTAAAGGGTTGCTCCTTTGGCCTCTTCTCCTGCTTTTTCAAGTGCAACAGCCTCTGCGTGGGGAAGGCCAGCTCTCTCGTGGTAGCCTGTGGCTACAACTTTTCCGTTTTTTACTACTACTGCTCCAACTGCCGGGTTTGGAAGGGTTCTCCCCTTTGCCCTGTATGCCTCTCTTATGGCAAGGTTCATAAACCGAATATCTTCAAGGGTTATCCTTTCCATCAGAAGTTCCTGTGGAGTATGTAGAAGATGAGGAGCCCGACGAGGAAGAGGAGAATCCCCATCTGGGCTCTTACTTTCCTGTCAAAGTTCACCGTTTACTCCGTGAGGAAGTTCATTGCTTTTCTTACCTCTTCTATAGTTGAAGAGGCTATTTCCCGTGCCTTTTTAGAGCCCTCTCTGAATACCTCTATGAGCTCTCCTCTCTTTGAGAGGAGCTCCGCCCTTTTGCTCCTTATCGGCTCTAAGAACCGGTTTAAGTTCTTTGCAAGCTCCCTCTTACACTGAACGCAGCCTATCTCTCCCTTTCTGCAGGCCTCCTCTATCTCTTTAACCCTCTCTTCCGGAGTGAAGATCTTGTGGTATGAGAAGACGGAGCAGACCTCAGGGTGGCCGGGGTCTGTTTTCCTTACCCTTGACGGGTCTGTAACCATAGACATCACTTTTTTGTTTACCTCTTCTTCTGTGTCTGAGAGGTAGATGCAGTTCCCGTAAGACTTGCTCATCTTCCTGCCGTCTAAACCGGGGAGCTTTGGAGCCTCTGAGAGGTAAGGCCTTGGCTCGGGGAAGAGTTTGCCGAAGAACCTGTTGAATCGCCTCGTTATCTCACGGGAGAGCTCTAAATGGGGAAGCTGGTCTATTCCAACCGGAACCGTGTCTGCCTTGTAGAGGACGATGTCTGCTGTTTGGAGAACCGGGTAGCCTAAAAACCCGTAGGTTGCAAGCTCTCTGTCTTTCAGGTTCTCCATCATCTCCTTGTATGTGGGGTTTCTCTCAAGCCACTTTACGGGCGTAACCATTGAGAGGAGGAGGTGGAGCTCCGCGTGCTCCTTTACCCACGACTGAACGAAGAGGACGCTCCTTTCAGGGTCAAGGCCTGAGGCCAGCCAGTCTGCCATCATCTCAACGGTGTTCTCTGAGAGTTTGCTGGTGTCGTGGTAGGAGGTTGTAATTGCGTGCCAGTCGGCTATAAAGAAGAAGCTCTCTGCTCTGTCCTGCAAGTTTAGCCATGTCTTGAGAGCTCCGAAGTAGTTCCCCAGGTGGAGCTTTCCCGTTGGCCTCATTCCCGAGAGAACCCGTTTTATCTCTTTGGGTTCCTCGTACTTCTCAAGGGCTATTTTCATCTCTTTGTCAACGTTGCTTACAAGGAGCTCCCTCTTCACTCCTACTCCTCCACTTTTCCGTATTTCTCTATTATTCTCCTGTAAACCTCTCTGTAGCTCTCTACAACCTTACCCATGTCTTTCCTGAACCTGTCCTTGTCTAAGACCTCACCTGAAGATTTGTCCCAGAGCCTGCAGGAGTCTGGAGTAATCTCGTCTGCAAGGAGTATCTCTCCGTTGTGCCTTCCAAACTCTAACTTAAAGTCAACAAGTTCAATGTCTATCTCGTCAAAGAACTTCTTTAGGAGCTCGTTTACTTTCAGGGCAGTTTTTGTCATCTGAGCCAGCTCCTCCCTTGTGGCCCAGCCGAAGAGGTAAACGTGGTTTGGGCAGACCATCGGGTCGTGGAGCTCGTCGTTTTTGTAGAAGTACTCAACCAGAGGCTCTTTAAGGGGTGTTCCTTCGGGAACTCCGTACCTCCTTGAGAAGCTCCCGGCAGCAACGTTCCTTACGACAACTTCAACGGGGATGATTTCACATTTTTTGACGAGGAGCTCCCTCGGGGAGAGCCTCTCAACCAGGTGTGTTTTGATTCCATGTTTCTCAAGGTACTCAAAGATGACGGTAGTTATTGCACAGTTTATAACTCCCTTGTCCTCAAGAACCTCTTTCTTTGCTCCGTCAAAGGCTGTCGTGTCGTCCTTAAAGTAGGTTATTACGAGGTTATCGCTGTCTGTGGCGTAAACGATTTTTGCCTTTCCCTCGTAGAGCTTCTCTCTCTTCTCCATAGCTCCTCCGGTAAACTGTTTGACTTATTATAAGCCATAGTTGGGTGTATAATAGTTTGCTCCACAACTCTTTAACCGAGAGGAGATATGAAGGAGTTCTGCGGAGTTTTCGGTATATACAACAACCCGAATGCAGCTTACTACACCTACTTAGGGCTCTACGCTCTGCAGCACAGAGGACAGGAGAGTGCCGGAATTGCCGTTACCAACGGGAAGAGGATAACCTACCACAGGGACTTCGGCCTTGTCTCTTCGGTCTTTAGCGACGAGAGTTTAAGGAGGCTTACAGGCCACGTTGCCGTAGGCCACAACAGGTACTCAACCTCCGGTGCTTCAGACTCCCCCGACAACATCCAGCCGATAGTCGTTTCCTACAAGAACGGTCAGATGGCGATAGCCCACAACGGAAACCTCGTTAACGCGCTGGAGCTCCGTGAACAGCTTGAAGAGGAAGGCTCTATCTTCAGGGGAACTTCTGATTCAGAAGTAATCGTTCACCTGATAGTAAAGTCTAAGAAGAGGAAGTTCTTAGAGAGGCTCATGGACGCCCTCTCAAAGCTGAAAGGTGCCTACTCGCTCCTTGTTATGACAAACAAAAAGCTCATTGCCATAAGAGACCCTTGGGGTTTCAGGCCACTCTGTATGGGAGAGCTTGACGGAAGCCCGGTTTTTGCCTCTGAAACCTGCGCCTTTGACCTTATAGGAGCCCGTTACATAAGGGACGTTGAACCCGGAGAAGTTGTTCTTATAGAGAACGGCCAGATGAAAAGCTACAGAATACCGGGAAGCGAAGGAGCAAGGCGCTCCCAGTGTATCTTTGAGTTCGTTTACTTTGCCAGACCCGACAGTAAGATATTCGGGAAGAGTGTTTATGAAGTGAGAAAGGAGTTTGGAAGGCTCCTTGCGAGGGAGAACCCGGTAGAGGCAGACATAGTCATCCCCGTTCCGGACTCCGGCGTCGTTCCGGCTCTTGGTTACTCACACGAGAGCGGCATTCCCTTTGAGATGGGACTTATCAGAAACCACTACGTTGGAAGGACTTTCATAAAGCCTCAGCAGAAGATGAGGGACATAGGCGTTAAGGTGAAGCTCAACCCGGTGCCGGAGCTCCTTAAGGGAAAGAGGGTCGTTGTTATAGACGACTCAATAGTTAGGGGAACCACCAGTCGGAAAATCGTCAGAATGCTGAGGGAGGCAGGTGCAAAAGAGGTTCACATGAGGATAAGTTCCCCTCCGACGAAGTGGCCTTGCTACTTTGGAATAGACACCCCCACCAGAGACCAGCTGATAGCCTCAAGCCATTCCGTTGAGGAGATATGCAGGTACATAGAGGCAGACTCTTTAGGCTACCTCTCCTTAGAGGGAATGATAAAGGCTGCCGGCGGCGACGGAATGGGATACTGTACAGCCTGTTTTAACGGAGACTACCCGATAGAGGTTCCAGAGAGGATTGTTGAACAGGCGAAGAAAGAGTAGTGGCGCGCCTGGCGGGACTCGAACCCGCGACACCAGGATCCGGAGTCCTGGGCTCTATCCAGCTGAGCTACAGGCGCACTTTTCTGCTTGAAGATAATATAGTTAGTTGTGGGTATTATGAGAAGTCTGTTAACTAGGTTCTGCTTTGCCGCTTACGTAGTTTCACTTGTTATCTTTATCTTCCTGGCGATGAAGGTTATTGACGTACGTTCAAAGTGTACGAAGGAGAAAGCCGTAATCTCCAAGCTGGTCTCTGAGATAAAGAGCTTAAAAGACGAGAACAACAGATTAATGGTAGAGTTTTACAGAGAGGTTCGGCCGAAAGTTGTTGATGAGAAAACCAAAGACATGGAAATACTTCACGAGAACGGAGTGAAGTACCTTAAATGAAAGCAGCTCTCCTGTTTAAAAGCTTGTTCTATAAACTGTACAGATTTGTAAAGCCTTTTAAGGACGAGAGGTTAAACCTCTTCTTTCTGATATCCGTTCTTCTGGTTCTTATCTATGCCTGGAGAGTTGTTGACCTGGCTTACTTTAAAAAGGATTACTGGATAGAGAAGGTAAAGAGACAGTTTGCTGGAAGGATAAAGCTCTCTCCACCAAGGGGAGCGATTCTTGACAGGAACGGAACTGTCCTTGCGGCAAGTGAGAAGGTGGTTTCCTTTTACATCAGGCCTTCTGAGGTAAAAGACTGGAAGCTTTTTGAGTCTATAATCCTGAGGAAGGATTCGGTCCTGGAGGAGTACTCAAAGGAAAAAGGTATCCCGCTAGACAGACTGAAGGAGCTCCTCTCTCCGTTTGAATCCGTAACGGCGGAAGACCTTAAAAAAGCCTATAAGAAGAAGTTTACCGTTCTGGTCAGAGGAAAAGAAAAGAGGGAAATTCCCTTTGTGTGGCTTAAAAAGAGGCTTTCGTTGGGTGTGGATGAGAGCTCCAGGGCCGTTAGACTGGCTTTAAAGATCTACTACGCCCTTTCGGGGGAGAACAGGTTTAAGAAGAGGTATCCGGATCTAATCGGATTCACAACAGAGTACAAGAGGGTTTACCCGTACGCCGTTGGCTCTACCGTTGTAGGGATAACGAGCCCCTTTGGGGAGGGACTGACAGGTTTAGAGAGGTACCTTGAAAGGGAAGGGTTAATAGTAGGTAAACCGATAGAGCTTGCAGGGAGCAAAGACGCCAGGGGAAGGGTGTACCTTGGTACTAACGCAACCTTTTTCGTTACCAAGGAGAAGGGTAAAAGCGTTGAGCTTACGCTAGACGGCAACCTTCAGTACATAGTTGAAAAGGTCCTATCTAAGTACGGAGCAATGTGGAACCCCATCTTTATAAACGCAGTTCTGATGGATCCCAACACCGGTGAGATACTGGCTGCAGCCTCTTGGCCGTTCTTTGACTACGAGAACCCAAAGGAGGGAGGGCCTTTAACTCCCCGCTACGCAGTTTCCCCTTACGAGCCCGGCTCAGTTATGAAACCGTTGGTTCTGGCTGCGGCTCTTAACGAAGGCCTTGTAACGCCCAACAGCGTCTTCTTCTGTCCTGCCCGGTATAAAGTGGGTAATAAGGTCTTTAAGAACGAGTTCCATGGAAGGGACGTTAAGTTAAGGGCCTGGGAGATTATCCAGTACTCCGATAACGTTGGGATAATACAGGTGGCTCAGCTCCTTGGAAAGGAGAGGCTTTACAGTTACTACAGGGCCTTTGGCTTTGGAAAGAAAACGGGGGTGGAGCTCCCCGGTGAAAGCCCGGGAATTCTGAGGAACTGGAAGAAGTGGAGGGACGTTGACTTTGCAACTCTTGCATTTGGACACAACATATCCGTAACAACTCTTCAGCTTGCGGCGGCCTACTCTGCCATGGTTAACGGCGGTATCTACTACAAGCCAACTTTTCTGAAGGCCGTAATTGACGATAAGGGAAGGGTTCTTAAGGAGTTTAAGCCGAAACCTGAAAGGAGGGTTATCTCTGAGAGAGTTTCTAAGGAGATGAGGAGAATTCTTACAATGGTTGTTGAGGGAGGAACCGGTACGGCAACAAAGTTTGAGAACTTCTACGTTGGCGGTAAAACGGGAACCGCCCTCAGGTATAACCCAAAAATTCACGGCTACGATAAGTCAAAGATAAATGCCACGTTTGCCGGTGCTTTCCCGATGACAAATCCCCGGTACGTTCTCGTTGTAAGCGTTGTTGAACCAAAAGTTCCAAGGAACATGCTCTGGGCCAGTAAAATCGCCGTTCCGATATTTAGAGAGATTTCAGAGCGAGTACTCCTCTACGAGAGGGTGGCTCCTGATAAGAAGAAGTACTTTATAAACGGTAACGGCTGTGTTGAGTCGGTGGATATCAACAAGAACTTTACCTTTAAAAACGGGCTTCAGCAGAAGAAAAAGTAGTAGAATACGGCAGAAACTACCGAGTGGAGAGGTTATAGGATGGTTGTTATAGAGCTCCCCGACGGAAGCAAACTGGAGTTTGAGAAGGAGACGAACGTTAAGGAGATAGCGGCGAGAATTTCAAAGAGCTTAGAGAAGAATGCGGTAGGAGCTCTCTTCAACGGAGAGCTTATAGACGTTCACACGCCGATAAGGGAGAGCGGGAAGATAAAGATAATTACGCCAAAAGACCCTGAATCCCTTGAAATACTAAGGCACAGCGCAGCACACATACTTGCAAAGGCCGTTAAGAACATATACGGAAAAGACAAAGTTAAGCTGGGAATAGGCCCTGCAACAGAGGAAGGGTTCTACTACGACTTTGACCTTCCCGTCTCCATCTCTGAAGAAGACCTGCCGAAAATAGAGAAGGAGATGGAGAGGATCGTTAAGGCGAAAGAGCCCTTCAGAAGGCAGGAGGTAACGAGGGAGGAGGCAAGGGAGCTCTTCAAAGACGACCCTTACAAGTTAGAGCTCCTTGAGTCTATCCCCAAGGAGGAGCAGGTAACAATATACTGGTTAGGGGAGGACTTCTACGACCTCTGTAAGGGGCCACACGTAGAGCACTCTGGAATGGTTAAAGCCTTTAAACTCCTCTCCGTTGCCGGTGCCTACTGGAGGGGTGATTCAAGAAACAAAATGCTCCAGAGAATTTACGGAACCGCCTTCTGGAAGAAGAAAGACCTTGACGAGTACCTCCACAGGCTTGAGGAGGCCAAAAAGAGAGACCACAGGGTTCTCGGAAAACAGCTTGACCTCTTCTCAATCTACGAGGAAGCAGGCCCCGGCCTTGTCTTCTGGCATCCCAACGGAGCGATAATCAGACAGGAGATAGAGAAGTGGGCTGAAGAGGAGCACAGGAAGAGGGGATACCAGAGGATATACACTCCACACATAATGAAGGCAGACCTCTGGAAGACTTCAGGCCACTACGACTTCTACAAGGAGAACATGTTCTTCGTTCCCGTTGTTGAGCACGACGAAGAGGAGAGGTTGGGGAACGAGGAAGTTCCGTTAACCTGCGAGGAGATAGAGAAGGCACACTGGTACGCCGTTAAGCCGATGAACTGCCCGGGGCACATACTCATCTACAAGTCTCAGGTAAGGAGCTACAGAGACCTACCCATCAGGTTCTTTGAGTTTGGAACGGTTTACAGGTACGAAAAGAGCGGTTCACTCCACGGACTTTTAAGAGTTCGCGGTTTCACTCAGGACGACGGCCACATCTTCTGCCGACCAGACCAGCTGAAAGAGGAGATACAGGGAGTTCTGGATTACGTGATGGAGCTCCTCTCAACCTTCAAGCTTGACTACGTCATAAACATCGGAACGAAACCTGAAAAGTACATAGGAAGCGATGATGCCTGGGAACACGCAACCCAGGCACTTATAGACGCCCTGAAGGAGAGAGGGTTTGACTACAACATCGTTGAGGGAGACGGTGCCTTCTACGGTCCCAAAATTGACATAGCGGTTTTAGACGCCATAGGCCGTAAGTGGGACGGTCCTACAATTCAGGTTGACTTCAACCTTCCTGAGCGTTTTGACCTTACCTACGTTGACAGAGACGGCCAGAAGAAGCGCCCCGTTATGGTTCACAGGGCAATAATGGGAAGCATAGAGAGGTTTATAGGTCTTCTCATAGAACACTACGCAGGCCTTTTCCCGACCTGGCTTGCTCCAACTCAGGCCGTAATAATTCCTGTAAGCGATAAATTCTTAGGCTATGCCGACGAAGTTTACAGAAAGCTCAAAGAGGCGGGAATAAGAGTTAAGTTAGACGACGAGAGCGCCAAAGTTGGCTATAAGATTCGCAAAGCAGAAACGATGAAAATACCTTACATGCTTATAGTAGGTCAGAAAGAGCAGGAGAGCGGCACGGTATCCGTTCGTTCTAAGCGAGAAGGTGACCTTGGTGCTATGGAAGTTTCGCAATTTTTAGATAAAATCCTGACAGAAATTAGAGAGAAAATCTAAACCAACTGAGGAGGAGGTTAGCCATCAGTAAGAAACTCAACGAAACGAGGGTAAACGAGAGGATAAGGGCAAGGGAGGTTCTGGTAATTGACGAAGACGGGACAAAGCTGGGGGTAATGTCAACCAGAGAAGCCCTCAACATTGCAAGGGAAAAAGGCTTAGACCTTGTAGAGGTTTCTCCTAACGCCAACCCCCCCGTATGCCGAATAATGGACTACGGCAAGTACAAGTACCAGATGCAGAAGAAGATGCACGAAGCCAAGAAGAAGCAGAAGACCGTAGAAGTTAAGACTGTAAAAGTTCGCCCTAGAACCGACGAACACGACATGCAGGTAAGGATTAAACAGGCCAGGAAGTTCCTTGAGAAGGGGAACAAAGTTAAAGCCGTTGTTATGTTTAGAGGAAGAGAGCAGGCTCACCTTGACATAGGAGAAGCCCAGCTTATGAAGATATACGAGGCCGTTAAGGACATTGCCGAGATAGAGAAGAAGCCGAAGAAAGAGGGCAGGGACATGATAATGATACTTGCCCCGAAAAAGAAATAGACCTATAATTTCAGCTCGTTTAAAACCCTAAGGAGGCTTGAAGATGCCAAAGATAAAGACCCGCAGGTCTGCAGCCAAAAGGGTAAAGGTAACGGCTAAAGGGAAGATCAAGCACTGGTCTCCTGGAAAGAGCCACATCCTCACAAAGAAGAGCCGTAAGAGGAAGAGAAGGCTCAGAAAGGCCAAGTACCTTGAAGGAGCTCAGGCTGCAAACTACAAACAGCTTGTAATCTACATGTAAACCCCGATGCTGCGCAGGCTCAAAGACCCGAAAAGGGCGCCTGCAGCTCACTAAAGGAGGAGTGAAATGAGAGTAAAGTACAGCCCGAGAAGGAAGAGAAGGAAAAAGCTGAAGAAGCTGACAAAGGGTTACTTCGGCGGACGTTCAAGGCTCTACAGAACGATGAAAATTGCTGTAATGAAGTCTCTCTTCTACGCTTACCAGCACAGAAGGACAAAGAAGAGAGACTTTAGAAGGCTCTGGATTGCCCGTATCAACGCTGCTGTAAGACCTTTTGGCATCAACTACAGCAGGTTTATCAACGGCCTTAAAAAGGCTGGAATTGAACTTGACAGGAAAGTTCTTGCAGACATCGCTGTAAGAGACCCTGAAGCCTTTAAGGTGATAGTTGAAAAGGCAAAAGCTGCACTTCAGTAACTAACTTGCGAAACTTTCAGAGAGCCCGCCTTGTGCGGGCTTTTTTATTTTTTGCTAATAAAAACAAAAAACAAAAATTAGAAAAAATCAAACGAAACTTTGCAACAACTTTAGCCTGAATCGTTTAAGAAATTAACCCCCTTCACTTTTTCAGGGCATTTCAAGTCTGTATTGTGGGCACGGGATAAGGAAGGAAGCTGTTGAGTCGCAATCCCTTCAACTTTTTTAGGGCATTTCAAGTTACAGAGGGGGAAAAGAAGACCCTTAAACTCTCGTCGCAATCCCTTCACTTTTTCAGGGCATTTCAAGTAAAGGGATTTACAAGCCAAAGGCTGGGGAAACCTACCTTGAGTCGCAATCCCTTCAACTTTTCAGGGCATTTCAAGCAGCTTGATAAGAAGCCTACTGTTGTCATTGACGGGTCGCAATCCCTTCAACTTTTTTAGGGCATTTCAAGAATGCAGTAGAGAATATGTTTCCAGCTGAAATTATGTCGCAATCCCTTCAACTTTTTAGGGCATTTCAAGCAAAACAGAAGCTCTCTTGCACGAGGTTAAACAAGTCGCAATCCCTTCAACTTTTTAGGGCATTTCAAGTTTAGGAGGTAGGAGATGGGAGAGGTAAAGGTAGTCAGGTCGCAATCCCTTCAACTTTTTAGGGCATTTCAAGTTTAGGAGGTAGGAGATGGGAGAGGTAAAGGTAGTCAGGTCGCAATCCCTTCAACTTTTTAGGGCATTTCAAGGAAACTGGGCAGAGGTTGTTTGTTGGACAGCAAGGGTCGCAATCCCTTCAACTTTTTAGGGCATTTCAAGTTACTTGAAAGTCTTGGTTTTGAGAGAAACAATAACGAGTCGCAATCCCTTCAACTTTTTAGGGCATTTCAAGGGCACCTAATCGTAACTCATTGGAACAACTGGTATTCAATTTTAAGTAAAAAGTAATACCCTTGTATTCCAAGGGCTTTTCCATTCTCGCCGGTTCCACCCTTTTGAAGGGATTCCCTATTCAGATTTCAAAGAACTTCTATATCCTTCATTCTACATTGTCAAACTCTAAAAGTCAAGTTTTACGATAGTCTGTTTTATTTCTTTTAATCTAATTTTGCTTTAGAAGTGTAAGATAGAATTAAGCAACTATTTCTACTGATTTCTCTTCATTTGCTTAGTGATTTGGCCTTATAATGGGTTATTAGTACTTAAATTTGTCTTTGCTATTTCTGAGCTTCCGTTTGGCCGACTCCAACACCAAATTTTCCCTTCCTGAGTTTCTGTTTACTTTGGCTACAGTTTTGCTTGATTTTAGAAGATGGTTAACATGATTGCTGGATTTTAAGTAAGCCCTTTGTGGTTTCTGCTGATTTACAGTATGATTGCGCTATTTTTTGACTAAGTCGGTTGAGAATTTTGTCTAGCTAATATTTTTAGCTATTCCTAATAGTGGGTGTTTTTTTATTTTTAACCTGTAAAGGTTTTATGAATAAAATCTTATAGTTTTCGGATTTTGGTTATTACTTTCCTGAAGTTTGTTTTTCTTTTTCTTTTACATGGCAGTTCTGTGGTTATTGCAGATTTTACTGCTTTCCTATATTGGAGTTGTTTGGTGTTTCTTTTTGATTTTACTGTGAATTTACTCTTTTGTTTAACTAACACTGGCTTAAAGTTCGTTGTTATTTGTTTTGCTGCCGAATTCCGACTGGTTAATCAGGTGGAGTTTCTTGGTTTAGCAGAGGTATAATTTGGTTGAGGAGGTAGGGTTGAAAATGGACGAGTTTGTTGTTTACGGTAGAAATGCTGTAGTTGAGGCTGTTAAGTCTGGTAGAGATGTTGAAAAAGTTTACCTGCAGCACGGTAAGTTTTTTGATCCGGAGTTTTTAGAGTTTTTGGAAAAGAGCGGAATTAGGTTTCAGTGGGCTAAGAAAAAGCAGCTGAGCCGTTTGGCGGGAACGGAGAAGCACCAGGGGATCGTTGCTCTTCTCTCTCCGGTTAGGTACGCCTCTTTTGAGGAGCTCCTCTCTGCCACTTTTGAGAAGAAAGGGTTTTTTGTCGCTCTTGACGGCGTTACGGAGCCTCAGAACCTTGGAACTGTTGCAAGGACTGTTGAGTCTTTTGGAGGTGTTGGAGTTCTGCTGCCGGAGAAAGGGGGAGCTCCCCTCAACCAGGTTGCGGTTAAGGCCTCTTCGGGAGCTCTCTTCCACCTGAAGGTCTGCAGGGTTGGAAGTTTGGCGGGAGCTCTCTCCCGTTTTAAAGAGCTTGGAGGAGCCGTCTATTCGGTTGAGACCGGGGGGGAGGACATAAGAGAGGCTGAGTTCCGTTTTCCCCTTGCTCTCGTTTTGGGCTCTGAGGGAAGGGGAATAAGCCGTGAGGTTCTCTCCGTTTCAGACTCTGTTCTTACCATTCCTACTGTCGGGAAAACTCCCTCCCTAAACGTTTCGGTTTCCTGCGGTATTGCCGTTTGGGAGGTTTTTAAGAGTTTCAGCAACGGCCTTTAGTATTTCAAAGGCTACTTCCTCTTTTGTTCCCTCTATCTTTTCGGTTTTGCCGTTTCTCTTTACGAGGAAAACGGCGTTTCTGTCGGAGCCGAAGGCTGAGGAGCTCCCTTTAACGCTGTTTGCCGCTATGAAGTCAAGGTTTTTCTTCTTGAGCTTCTGAAGGGCGTTCTCTAAGAGATTTTCCGTTTCTGCCGCAAATCCTACGACAACCTGATTTCCCCTCTTTCTCTCTCCTATCAGTTTCAGAACGTCGGGGGTTCTCTCAAGTTTTAGAAGGAGTGTTCCTTCCCCTTTCTTTATCTTTTCGGTTGAGTACTCTGCCGGCCGGTAGTCTCCTATGGCCGCTGCCGAGATGTAAACGTCTGCCGTTTCAAACTCTTTCAGGGCTGCTTCCTTCATCTCCTCAACGGTTTCTACCGTAACGGTTTTAACGCCGTAAGGAGGAGTCAGGCAGGTCTTCCCCGATATCAGCGTAACTTCTGCTCCCATTCCCCTTGCCACTTTTGCCAAAGCGTAACCCATCTTTCCGCTTGAAGGGTTTGAGATGAACCTTACAGGGTCTATGTACTCCCTCGTGGCTCCGGCGGTTACTACAACCTTTCTCCCTTTTAAAAGTTTGGGAATAAACCAGTACTCTGCCGAGTCAACTATGTCTGATACGCTGGCAAGTTTTCCTTTTCCAACCTCTCTGCAGGCAAGGTAACCACACTCCGGTTCAACAACTTCCCAGCCAAGTGTTCTGAGTTTTTTCAGGTTCTCCTGAGTTACAGGGTTTTCGTACATCCTTACGTTCATTGCCGGTGCGATTATCCCCTTGCCGAAACAGAGGGCGAGGTCGGTTACAGGGGTGTCTGCTATTCCGCAGGCTACTTTTGCTATCGTATTTGCCGTTGCCGGGGCTATCAGGAGGAGCTCCCCCCACTTTGCAAGTTCGGTGTGGAGTATCTCTGTTCCCCTTTCGGGGACGCTCTCATCGTAAACGGGGTAGCCTGAAAGTGACTCAAGGGTTAAAAGGGTTACGAACTTCTTTCCGGCAGGGGTTATCGCTACCCTAACTTCGGCTCCTTTTTTCTGGAGCTCCCTCAGAACCTCAACCGCCTTGTAGGCCGCTATGCTTCCGGTTATTCCTAAAACTACTCTCTTATCTTTCAGGAAACTCACTCTCTCTTCCTCATCATCATGGGCTTCAGTCTTATCTCCTGTCCTAAGTAGAGGCTAAAGCCAAAGCTTGTTGCGTAGCTTGTTATTATGGCTGCCGTCATAGGGATAACGACGTCGGCGTGGGTCATCTCCGTAATCATAACGATGGCCGCAAGTGGGGTTTTGGCTCCTGCTGCAAGTGCGGCTCCCATTCCCGCAAGGGTAAAAGTAACCATCTCAGACGGGAAGAGGTGGCCGAAGATATTACCAACTGCAGCTCCTATAAGGAGGTTTGGAAGAACTAAGCCTCCTGGAATTCCAAAGCTTAACGTTAGACTGGTTACAAGGATAACGCAGATAACTATTACGATGTCAACCCAGACGGGGAATAGGACTTGGGCCAGCTTGGAAACGACTCCCATGTGGGCCGGGGCAGACAGGAAGTCAACGTCCCTAGTTACCATGTAGAGTATGAGGAGGAAGGGCAGAGCAGCTGCTGTTCCTATTATCGGCCTGTTTCTGGTTTCAAAGAACTTAGAGACGCAGACGGAAGTGTGGTATATGAAGGTATAAACGTAGATTATTAAACTGATGACCAGACCCATGACAACGATGTAGGGAATTGTCTGGAGGTTCCACTCTGGAGCTTTGGAGAGGTGGATAAAGGCGCTCTCCCCTCTGAAGAAAGAGAAGGTAAGGTAGCTAACGATTGATGCGATAATCATCGGGACAAACGGCCTGTAGTCTAGGTTGTACATCTCCTCAAGTTCCATTGCGAATATGGCGCTACCTAAGGGTGCTTTCAGGAGAGCTCCCGTAAAGGCACCGCCACCTATAAGGCCTAAGAGCTGTTTATACCTCTTTCCGAGCCCGTAGGCCCTTCCGAACCACTCACCTATTGCCACTCCTATGAAGAACGAAGGTCCCTCCCTTCCTGCTATGAAGCCTCCAGAGAGGGTAAAGGTTGAGGTTATTAGTTTCAGCAGAACGGTTTTTGCCTTCAGGTAGCTCTTTGTCTTGAGGTGGAGGATTGCGTAGCCTATTCCCGGTCCTCCAATTGTTGGGTCAACGGTTAGGGCGTACCCGACGAGAACGGAGACCAGAAGGGGGTAGAGGAGAATCAGGGGAATGTTCTGCGAGAGTAAATGGTTAAAGTTGACGATAAGAACGTCCATAAAGGAGGCTATTGTGCCGGTGGTAATCCCGACTGCAAACGCAAAGGGGATCCACCGGCCGAAGAAGACTGAGATGGTAGTAAGGTCAAAGCGGTGGATAAGGTTTGTTCTCCCGCACCCTATGACGTAGTCCTTAAAGAACTTCCACCGCTCCCTATCCATTCAGTTAGTACCCGGCGTATCTCCAGTAGATTTCCCTGATTCTACCAAAGAGTCTCTTGGCGAGCTCAAGGAGCCTTGCTATTCTCTTCTCCGTTGGCGGGTGGGTTGAGAAGAGAGCGGCTATTGCGTCTCCCTTTAATGGGTTAACGATAAACAGGTGGCTTGTTGCCGGGTTTACCTCGCTCTTTACGAGCTCTAGAGGAATTCTGTTTGCGTACTCCTCTAGTTTCTTAAGTGCGCTTGCAAGGGCTTCAGGTTTGCCGGAGATGATTCCCCCGGTCTCGTCTGCTTTGTACTCCCTTGCCCTTGAGATGGCCATCTGGATAAGCGCTGCCGCTATCGGTGCCAGGATTACCATGAGGAGAAGGCCAATAACTTCTGCCCAGCCTCCCCTCTCCTCTTCGTCTCTGGCTCCACCAAAGAGCAGGAACCACTGTGCCATGTTTGCTAGCATTGTGATGGCTCCTGCTATCGTTGCTGCAACTGCCTGGATGAGAGTGTCTCTGTTCTTGATGTGTGAGATTTCGTGTGCCAGAACTCCCTCAAGCTCGTCTTCGTTGAGGAGCTCCACAATCTTCGGCGTAACGACGACAACTCCGTGTTTTGGATCTCTTCCCGTTGCAAAGGCGTTTGGAACGTCTATTGGAGCGATTCCTACCTTCGGTTTGGGGATTCCTGCGTTCTTGGCCAGTTTCTCAACCGTTTTGTGGAGCCAGGGAGCCTCTTCTTCGGAGAGGAGCCTTACTCCGTACATTGAGAGGACGATTTTGTCTGAGAAGAACCAGCTTCCAAAGTTCATGAGGGCTGCCATAAATAGGGCAACGACCATTCCGGCGTTCCCGCCGAGGAGCTTTCCAAAGAGAAGGAGGATTCCTGTGAGGAACCCCAGAAGTAGGGCTGTCTTTATACTGTTCCAGTTCATCAGTTTCCTCCTTTTCTCCTATTTTAAGTTAAAAGGAATTTAATTAAAAACGTTACTGTTATTAAAATTAAGACCTTGTTCAAGTCCTTCCAGTTGCCAGTTAGTACTTTCACGGCGGTGTAGGTTATAAACCCGATTCCCATTCCGTCTGATATGCTGTAGGTGAGGGGAATGGCCGTGAAAGTTATGAACGCAGGGAGGGCTTCGGTTATCTCTTCCCACTCTATTTTCTTGAGTGATTCCATCATAAAGTATCCAACGTAGATGAGGACTGCTGAGGTTGCAAAGGTTGGAATAACCGATATGAGAGGGTAGAGGAAGAGGGAGAGGAGGAAGAGGGTTGCAACCGTTATTGCCGTAAGCCCTGTTCTTCCTCCTGCTGCAACTCCGCTTGCGCTCTCTACGTAGGTTGTAACTGTTGAGGTTCCGAGGAGAGCTCCCACCGTCGTTCCTACGGCGTCGCTTGTGAGGGCTCTCCCTACCCTCTCGTCCTTCAGCGATATTCCCAGTCGGGTACAGAGGGCTGAAAGGGTTCCGACTGTGTCAAAGACGTCAACCAGGAGAAATGCCATGACAACCGGAACGATTGAGTAGGAGAGTATGTGTGAGAAGTCAAGCTGAAAAGCTGCTACTGGTCGGGGTAATCCTACAATCCCGTGGGGTTTTTCTACGAGGCCAAACGGAACCGAGAGCAGAACGGCAAAGAGAATTCCAAGTAGGAGGCTTCCCTTTACCTTTTTCCTCTGGAGTACAGTTATAAAAATTAAGGTTAAAACTGTTATAAAGGCCTGAGGTGATTTGAGGTCTCCTAACTTAACGAGGGTTGAGTGAGATGGGACGACTATGTGGGCGTTCTTTAGGCCTATAAAGGTTATAAAAATGCCTATTCCTGCCGATATTCCGTAGGCCAGAGATTTGGGCATGGAGCGAAAAATGGCTCTTCTTGCTCCGAAGAATGCCATAATCAGGAACAGGACTCCCTCTATAAATACGGCCGTTAAGGCCGTTCGCCAGTCTATACCCATCTGGCCGCAGACTGTGTAGGCAAAGTAGGCGTTCAGTCCCATTCCCGGGGCAAGTGCAAAGGGAAGACCGGCGTAAATTCCCATTGTGTAGGTGGCAACGGCCGAGGCCACAGCCGTTGCGAATATTACCCCTTCTTTTGGAATTCCGGCGTCTGAAAGGATTGCTGGGTTGACTATGAGTACGTAAGACATCGTCAGGAACGTTGTGAGACCGGCAAGGAGCTCCCTCTTCACTTCCGGCTTCAAGGCAGGTCTCCGTTGGAATTTTTAAAAATTCTACCAGCTCTTTGAGAACTTTACCCTTCTTCCAAGCTGGGAGTAAATTCTCTGTTTTTTCATTTTGTAGTAGATGGGCCTTCCGTGGGGGCAGGTTTCCCTGTTTTCACACCTGAGGAACCTGTTAAAGAGCTCCTCAAGTTTTTCAAACTCAACGACCCTGTACCCTGACTTAACGGCTCTTTTGCAGGCAAGTTCCGCAACAGACTCCGGTTTTTTCCTTGAAAGCTCTTTTAGGTCTTCAACAGAGAGGATTTCGGGGATTTCCGTTACGAAAAACCTGCCTCTTTCTTCTTTTACGGCTGCACCGAGGAGTTTCGCTTTCTCTACAGCCTCTGCCGGTATTTCAACCTCTTTCAGGAGTTTTACCCCGGGAACTTCACCTCTTTTGAGTTTCTGAAGGAGCTCCTCGTAGTTCACCCTCTCGTGGATAAGGTGGAGGTCAAAGAAGTAGTAGTACTCAGGGTCGTGGCCTATCAGAACTGTTCCGTCTGACCCGATGAGCTTTACGGGAACGGAGTACTCTACCTCTCTCCTCTCTCTAACTGCAGGGAGTTTTGGCAGTTCAACGTGTTGTGAGAGAGACAGGGAGAGCTCCTCAAGGTAACTCCTGTCCTCTAAGTAAACCCTCTCTTTCGTGGGCGTTACGTTGGGGTCAATCAGGTGGGGAGGTATCTCAAGGAACAGGATGTAGCTCTTTATCCCTTTCTCTTTAAGGAGCTTTTCGGCCTCTGGAAGGGAGACCGGCCTGCCGTTGACGAAGGTGAACTTGAGCCCTTTCCTCTCCCTTGAGAAGAGGAGTCTAAACCTTTCTCCTCTCTTCTCAAGTAACTCCCACTCCTTTCCAAAGAGCTGAGCTACCCTTTCCTTGAGGGAAGCTGCCGGGAAAACGGTGTCGTTGTAGCGGAAGGTAACCCCCGGTTTTGCCAGGGCATAGGTCTTTACCAGTTTCAGGAGGGAGCTCCTCTCCTTTCTCCCTACAGACTTTCTCCTTACCGGCGCGTTGAAGAAGAGCTCTTCAACTGAAACTGAGGTTCCTTTTCTGTAGGGAGTTGGCAGGTACTCCTCCACCTTGCCACCTCTTACAACTATCTTTCCGCCGGTTCCGTTCTCTGTGGAGCTCTTTATCGTCAGCTTTGAGAACTGGGATATTGCGTAGAGTGCCTCTCCTCTGAACCCGTAGGTATTGAGCCTCTTCAGGTCGTTAAAGTCCCTGATTTTGCTGGTTGTGAAGCGCTCAACGGCCAGGGGGAGCTCCCTGTAGCCGATCCCACAGCCGTTATCTACAACTTTCAAGTTAAAGGGGTCTTTTACTTTAACTGTTATCTCTAAAGCTCCTGCATCTAAAGAGTTCTCAAGGAGCTCCTTCAAAACTGCCGTAGGAGATGAGGCTATCTGTCCGGAGGCGATTCTCCTTATAACTTCGTCGGAGAGTTTCTCAATCAAAGCTTATCTCCTTTTGGGTTTAACAGAAATATAGGAGTTTCTCTTGCAGTTTTGGGTTTGGTAGTTTTAAAATATCTGTAGGTTATCAATAGGAATTTTCTATAGGTGGAGGGAGTGATGGAGAAAGAGAAACTCGTTCTCTGGCTTGAAGAAGTTGGAATTGAAGACGTACCTCTTGTGGGGGGGAAGAACGCTTCACTGGGTGAGATGATCAGGAACCTGTCCCCAAAAGGGGTAAACATACCGGAGGGTTTCGTCGTAACGGCAAACGCCTACAGGTACTTTATCGCCTACAACAACCTTGAGGAGAAGATAAGGGAGATCCTGAAAGGCCTTGACGTAAACGATATAGACGACCTTCACAGGAGAGGGGAGAAGATTAGAGAGCTTATCAGAAGCGGTAAGTTCCCTGAGGATTTAAAAGAACTAATCATTAAGTACTACAGGGAGCTCTCTAAGAAGTTCAACACCGAAGCTGTTGACGTTGCCGTCCGTTCATCGGCAACGGCAGAAGACCTTCCAAACGCCTCTTTTGCAGGCCAGCAGGATACCTACCTGAACGTTAGAGGAGTTGAGAACCTTCTTAACTCAATAAAGAAGTGTTTTGCCTCTCTCTTCACAGACAGGGCTATCTCCTACAGGGAGTCCTTCGGGTTTGACCACTTTAAGGTTGCCATCTCCGTTGGCGTTCAGAAGATGGTTCGTTCCGACCTTGCCTCCTCAGGCGTTGGTTTCTCTCTAGACACGGAGAGCGGCTTTAAAGACGTTGTACTGGTTACGGGTTCCTACGGCCTTGGAGAGATGATAGTTAAGGGAGCTGTAACCCCCGACGAGTGGCTTGTGTTTAAGCCAACTCTTAAAAAGGGTTACAAGGCCATAATTGAGAAGAAGCTCGGCGACAAGAAGCAGAAGATGGTTTACGGAGACAGCGAGAAGGAGCCTGTAAAGGTGGTTCCCGTTCCCCTTTCCGACAGGGAGAAGTTCTGCCTTTCAGACGACGAGGTTTTAACCCTTGCCAGGTGGATATGTCTGATAGAGGAGTACTACTCAGAGAAAAACGGCCGCTGGACGCCTATGGACGTTGAGTGGGCGAAAGACGGTCCTACAAACAGGCTCTACATCGTTCAGGCAAGGCCTGAAACTGTCCACTCACGAAAGGACTACTCAAAGATAACGGTTTACAGGATTACAGAGCCTCCTGAGGAGAGGCAGAAGAAGATACTGGTTAAGGGAATTGCAGTAGGTAGGAAGGTTGCAGAAGGAAAGGTAAAGATCCTCATGTCTGTTGAAGAGGCAGACAGGTTTGAGGAGGGGGACATTCTCGTTACCGACATGACAGACCCCGACTGGGAACCGATAATGAAGAAGGCTGCCGCTATCGTTACAAACAGAGGGGGAAGAACCTGCCACGCCGCTATAGTTGCCAGAGAGCTTGGCGTTCCTGCGGTAGTTGGAACGGGAAACGCAACAGAAGTTTTAAAGGAGGGGCAGCACGTAACGGTCTCCTGTGCTGAAGGTGCAGTGGGTTACGTTTACGACGGCCACGTAGATTACGAGGTTGAAGAGGTTGACCTTAACAAACTTCCGAAACCGAAAACTCCGATTATGTTCAACGTTGCAACTCCTGAAGGTGCCTTTGACCTCTCCTTCCTTCCAAACGCCGGCGTTGGCCTTGCCAGAGAGGAGTTCATCATTAACAACTATATCGGCATACACCCCAACGCTCTTATAAAGTTTGAGGAGGTTAAGGAGAGAGCTCCAGAGATAGCAGAGGAGATAGAGAAGAGGACGAAAGGTTACGAGGATAAGAGGCAGTTTTACGTTGAAAAACTTGCCTTCGGCATTGCCAGGATCGCAGCAGCTTTCTACCCCAAGCCGGTTATAGTCAGGTTCTCAGACTTTAAGTCAAACGAGTACGCCAACCTCTTGGGCGGAAAGCTCTTTGAGCCGAAAGAGGAAAACCCGATGCTCGGCTGGAGGGGAGCTTCCCGCTACTACTCACCTCAGTTTAAGGAGGCCTTTGGCCTTGAGTGCCTTGCCATAAAGAGGGTGAGGGACGAGATGGGGCTTGACAACGTAATTGTTATGGTTCCCTTCTGTAGAACTCCCGAAGAAGGGGAGAAGGTTATCAAGGTTATGGAGGAGTACGGCCTGAAGAAGGGAGAGAACGGCCTTCAGGTTTACGTTATGTGTGAAATTCCCTCTAACGTTGTCCTCTTTAAGGAGTTTGCAGAGCACTTTAACGGTTTCTCCATAGGTTCAAACGACCTAACGCAGCTTACCTTAGGGGTTGATAGGGACTCCAGCCTCGTTGCCCACATTTATGACGAGAGGAACGAGGCCGTTAAGTGGATGGTTGCCCACGCAATTGAGAACGGCAAGAAGTACCACAGGAAGGTTGGCATCTGCGGTCAGGCTCCTTCAGACCACCCCGACTTTGCCCAGTTCCTCGTTGAGAAGGGAATAGACACGATCTCAATTAACCCCGACTCCATACTGGAAGTAATTAAAGCAGTTTACGAGATAGAGAAGAAGCTGGGACTCCATTAAAGAGTGAGGAGGGAGAGATGAAGGTGGCGTTTTTTGAGCTTGAGGGGTGGGAGATTCCCGTTATTGAGAGGGAGCTCCCTCCCCACGGCTTTGAGGTTGTTAAACTGGAGAAGAGGCCCCTTAACGCCTCAGACATAGATTCTCTGAAAGACGTTGAGGTTCTATCGGTTTTTATCTACTCAAAAATTACAAAGGATGTTATAGATTCACTTCCGAACCTTAAGCTTATAACTACAAGGTCAACCGGATTTGACCACATAGACGTTAACTACGCCGCAGAGAAGGGTATAGCAGTCTGCAACGTTCCCGACTACGGTATGGAGACTGTTGCAGAGTACACTCTTATGCTGATCCTTGCTCTTCTCAGGAGGTTAAGGCCGACCATAGAGAGAACCTGCAGGGGCATCTTTGACAGAACCGGCCTGAGAGGACACGACCTTGAGGGGAAGACAGTAGGGGTTGTCGGAACAGGCCGTATAGGTTCCAGGCTGATAAAGCTCCTTTCAGGGTTTGACATTAACCTCCTTGCCTACGACGTGAAGCCGAAAGAGGAGCTGATAGAGAAGTTCGGGGTTAATTACGTTTCCCTGGAGGAGCTCCTGAAAGAGTCGGACGTTGTAACCCTCCACGTTCCCTACCTTCCCTCAACCCACCACCTTATAAACAGGGAGAACATCAAACTGATGAAGAGGGGGAGCTACCTTGTAAACACTTCCCGTGGAGCGGTTGTTGAAACGGAAGCTATTATCTGGGCTTTAAAGAATGGTATACTTGAGGGCGTAGCTCTTGATACCTTTGAGGGTGAAGAGGTCTGGGCGGAAGAAGAGCTAATAATATTCAGGGGAGAGAAGGACGTTTCACCTGAAGTTCTAAAGAAGGCAATTGAGAGCTTTGCCCTCAATCAGTTTGAGAACGTAATCCTGACTCCCCATAACGCTTACAATACCCACGAAGCTGTAATGAGAATTCTTATGAAGACCTTAAAGAACATGATTTCATTTAAGGAGAAGGGAAGCTGTTTATACCCAGTTAATTTAATAAGAAATAGACGGGAGGGAGAATGAAAGTTCTTTTTGAAGATTCCGGTTTTCCTCTACTTGATTACGAGTTGCTACTTGAAGAGATTGACTACAAAAACCTTCTGAAGCCTTCCGTTATGCCCTTTACGGAGCTCCCATCGGAAGAGTACCTGCTGAAGATAATGAAAGTTGCAGAACGTCTTCAGGAGAGGTTTGTCTCTTTAGTTGTTGTTGGAATGGGAGGTTCCTCAAGGGGGGCTAAGGCTCTCCATCAGGCCGTTGGTAAGGAGAACTCAAGGCTTCTGTTCCTTGATAACATAGACCCGGACCTCCTATCAGAGACACTGAGGGTAATTGACTGGGATAAGACGGCCTTTGCCTTTATAAGCAAGTCTGGTAAGACTTTAGAGACAGTCTCTCTCATGAACGTAATTTTTGAAGAGCTTGAAAAGAGGGAGCTCCCCGTAGCAGAGAGAGTGGTCTTTGTTGGAGATAGGGGAAACCCCTTCAACAAGCTTGCAGATGAGCTGGGAGCTCCTTTCCTTGAAATACCGGAAGAGATAGGGGGAAGGTTTTCCGTTTTCACCGCAGTTGGCCTCCTTCCTGCATACTTTGCCGGCTACGACGTAACCCGGTTTTTAGAAGGCGCCTACGACCTTCTAGAGACGCCGCTTCCTGCCTTCTACCTCGCTGCCTCCAAGTACCTTCACTACAAATCTGGAAGGGATATCTCAGTTGTTATGCCCTACTCAACCTACATGAACGAGTTTACAGAGTGGTACGCTCAGCTCTGGGCGGAGTCCCTCGGAAAAGAAGGCCAGGGTCAGACGCCCCTTAAGGCCATAGGAACTTCCTCCCAGCACTCAATTCTTCAGCTCTTCGTTGACGGTCCCGACGATAAGTTCTACCAGCTCTTCTTTGTAAATAACAGGTCAAGTGACGTCAGGCTTCCTAAGAACTCTCTGATACTTCCTTACGTGGGAGGAAGGACCCTTGGAGAGATAATGCGGGCGGAGTTTGAGGGGACTCTTTACGCCTTAAGGCAGAAGAACAGGCCGGTTGTTCGGTTTGAACTAAGCCAACTCTCTGAGTACCAGATGGGCTACCTCTTTATGACATACATGGTTGCAGTTGTTGTTATGGCGAAGCTGATAGGTATAAACCCTTACGGTCAGCCTGCTGTTGAGATAGGAAAGCGTTACGCAAGAGAGCTCTTAGAGGAGGGGAGAGATGGAGGTCTGTCTCAGTGAAGAAGAACTAATAAAGCTGAACAAAGAACTAATAAGAGAGCTCCTTAAGGGGGCTCCGGGGGAAAAGGAGGTCTCCGTTGAGCTCTGGAACGGGAAGCGTGTCTGGGGGAAAGGGGACAAACTGGTAATAAAGATCAACAAACCCTGGGCTTTAAGGGAGGCGCTCAGCACCTTCTCAGACCTTTCACTGGCTGAAAGCTACATCTACAACCTTATAGACCTTGTAGGCGACATATACCTGATCTTTCCCATTGCCGACTGGCTGATGGAGAGGTTTAAGCCCATGAGGGAGAAAATCCGTATCTGGAAGTTCATCAGCAAAGTACCCACACTGGAAGAGTACGAAAGGTGCTGGGCGGAGGTAAAGGGGGAGCTCCACAGCATAGAGAGGGACAGGCAGGCAGTTCAGTACCACTACGACGTCTCAAATGAGTTCTACAAGCTCTTCCTTGACAAGAACCTCGTTTACTCGTGCGCCTACTTCAGGAAGCCAACAGACTCTCTAGATAAGGCTCAGGAACAGAAGATTGACTACATCTGCCGAAAGCTGATGCTGAAGCCCGGAGAGAAGCTCCTTGACATAGGCTGCGGATGGGGAGCTCTCATAATCCACGCAGCCAGGAAGTACGGCGTAAATGCACTGGGAATTACGCTGAGCAAAAATCAGTATGAGTACGTGAAAGAGAGAATAAAAGAGGAGGGGCTTGAGGATAGGTGTGAAGTTCTGCTTGCCGACTACAGGGAGCTTACCGGCAAGGAGTCCTTTGACAAGATAGTAAGCGTTGGAATGTTTGAACACGTTGGAAAGAAGCAAGCTCTCACCTACTTCCAGCAGGCCTACAGACTTTTAAAGTACGGCGGAATCTTCCTCAACCATGCAATAAGCTCAAGCTACAGGGAGTTTGGAAAACCGCCTTCCCAGTTTATCAGGAAGTACGTCTTCCCCGACGGGGAGCTCCTTCCAATCTACCTGACAGTTGAAAAGGCCGAAGAGGCAGGTTTTGAGGTTAGAGATGTGGAGTGTCTGAGGGAGCACTACACCCTCACGCTGATGCACTGGGTAAAAAACCTTGAGAAGAACTACGAGAGGGCGGTTCAGGTAGCCGGAGAGGAGAAGTACAGGATCTGGCGCCTCTACATGGCCTCAAGTGCCTACCAGTTCCTTACAGGCAGAATTGGCCTCTACCAGACCCTTCTCGTTAAAACCCATCCGACCGGGGAGTCGGGATTTCCACTTACGAGAGAACACCTTTACAGGGAGGAGAAGTGAAGGCGGTTGTAATGGCGGGGGGCTTCGGCACAAGGATCCAGCCCCTAACGAGTTCCCGGCCGAAGCCCATGTTACCGGTGGTGAACGTCCCGATGATGGAACACATAATGAGAGAGCTTGTAGCTCTGGGCATAGAGGATATTATAGTCCTTCTCTACTACAAGCCGGAGGTTATAAAGGAGTACTTCGGAAACGGAGAGAGAATAGGAGCAAAAATTACCTACGTTTTACCTGAGGCAGATTTTGGAACTGCAGGTGCAGTTAAAAAGGCTCAGAGCTACCTGGACGAGACGTTTATAGTTGTAAGCGGAGACGTTATAACCGACTTTGACCTCCGCGAAATTGTCGGTTTCCACGAGTTTAAGAGGTCAAAACTGACTATAACCTTAACTTCCGTTCCCAATCCCCTCCAGTTTGGGATAGTGATAAAGGACAAAGAAGGAAAGATACTGAAGTTCCTTGAGAAGCCCGGATGGGGAGAGGTTTTCAGCGACACGATAAACACGGGTATATACGTAATAGAGCCAGAAATTCTTGACTTTATTCCTGAAAACGTTCCCTTTGACTTCAGTAAAGACCTTTTCCCCCTCCTTATGGAGAGGGGGATAACTCTCTACGGGTTTGAGGCTAAGGGTTACTGGAAGGACGTTGGAAACCCTGACGCCTACAGGGAGGTTCACAGAGACATCTTCTTAGGAAACGTAAAGCTCCAGGTTCAGGGGGAGATAGTTAAGTACCCTAAAGGTGTTCTGTTCCTCCAGGGAGATGCAGAGCTCCCCGACTCTGTGAAGGTAAAGGGTATGGTGGTTCTTGGGGACGGCGTTTCAGTGGGGGAGGGAACCGTCCTTGAGAACTGCTGTATCGGGAGGGGAACGGAGGTTGGGAGAAGGTGCCAGCTCAGGGATACGGTTGTATGGGAAGACTCGTTTATAGGAAACGATGTAAAGCTCAGGAACTGCGTTGTCTGTAACAGGGTTGATATCGGTTCAAGGGTTTGGGCGCTAAAAGGTGCTGTTATTGCCGAGAAGGTGAAGATAGAGGACGACGTAAGAATAGAGAAAGACGTTGTTATCTGGCCTGAGAAGTTCGTTGAGAGCGGTTCAATTGTAAGCTCAAACCTCGTTTGGGGTGAGAGGTGGAAACGCTCAATCTTTGAAGGGGGGAGGATCTCGGGAAGGATAAACGTGGAGCTCTCCCCGGAACTTGCGGCAAAGCTGGGTGCAGCTCTTGGAACAACCCTTCCCGAAGGAGTTTCTGTCTATACCAGCAGGGACTACCACAGGGCCTCAAGGATGATAAAGAGGGCTTTCCTGTCGGGACTTCTCTCTGCCGGAGTAAACGTTGTTGACCTCAAGAAGTTCCCAAGCCCGGCAACCCGGTTCCTCCTGAAAAGCGGCGGACCTGCGGCCGGAGTTCACTTTGAGACCTCTTCAGAAACTCCAGGCCATACGGATATCCTCTTCTTTGACGACAGGGGAATTCCCATAGATACCTCAAAGGAAAAGGCAATAGAGAGGATATTCTTCAGGGAGAGGTTCAGGAGGGTTAGCCCTTCAGAGGTAGGCCAGATAAAGGAGGAGTCCTACAAGGTTTCAGACTACGAGAGTGCAATAAAGGAGAAGATAGACGACAAGATAAGACAGCCCCGCTTCAACGTTGTTGTTGACCTGATGAACGGTATCTTCTCTGACGTTTACCCGGAGCTCCTTGCCCACTTTAAGGTTAACTCAATAATCCTCAACTCTTACGAGTCTGAAGAGAAGCTGATGCAGTATCCCCTTGTAAAGGCCAAGGCTTTAAAAGAGGTTCCCGAAATCCTCAAGTCAACAGACTCCGACGTTGGCTTCATAATCCACCCCAGCGGGGAGCAGTTAACGGTTGTTTCAGATAGGGGAGAAGTGTTAAACGGCCATAAACTCCTTCTCCTCTTCCTGAAAACGATTGACGAAGCGGTAGACAGACCCGTTAAAGCTTACGTTCCGGTTAGCTGTCCGTCTGTTTTAGACAGTAAGCTGAAGAACGTAACTGTTGAGAGGGGCAAGTTTAGAGGCCTCTCCCCTAACCTGATAAACCGTTACTACTTTGTGGGAGATTTAAGCGGAAGGTTCATCTTCCCGGAGTTCTCCTACTCTCCTGATGCAGTTTACTCAAGTATTAAGTTCCTGGAGCTCCTCTCCTACGCAGGTAAGAAGGTCTCAGAGCTCCTTTCTGAAATCCCCAACTTCTACTTCAACCACATCATCGTTAACTGTCCGTCTTCTGAGAAGGCCAGGCTTATGAGGAAGCTCTCAGAGGAGGCTATGGAGAAGAACGCCTCCTTTGTGGACGGCGTAAAGATATTTATGAACGGAGACTGGATACTCTTTATACCTGATCAGTTTACAGACAAGCTCCACATCTTTGTTCAGTCTGAGAGCCGGGAAAGGGGGGAAGAGCTCCTGGAACACTACAAAAAACTGGTGGGCAGCTGGATAGAGGAGGGAGAGTGAAACTGGTATTCCTGTGGCACATGCACCAGCCCGTTTACAGGAACGGCCTTACGGGAGAGTACGAGCTCCCGTGGGTCTTCCTTCACGCCATAAAGGACTACTACGACATGCCCTGGCACCTTAGCCGCTTTCCCCGGCTTAAGGCGGTCTTTAACCTGACCCCTTCACTTATTTCTCAGGTTGAGGAGTACGCCTCGGGGAAGGCAAAGTGTCGGTTTTTGGAGATTATCAAAAAGCCCGTTAAGGAGCTCTCCCTTGAGGAGAGAAGCTACCTTGCAGGTATCATCTTCTCCTCCTCTCCCCGGCTCTTTTCCCCTTTCAGCTTCTTAAAGGAGCTCTCCCTAAAGTTTCAGAGGGACAGACGTAGAGACTTCTGTAAGAACCTTGCAAACCAGGACTTTCTGAACCTTGAAGTCCTCTTTCTCCTTGCCTGGTGCGGAAACTACCTGAAGTCTGAAAATAAAACGGTAGGGAAACTCCTTGACAAAGGCTCTGCCTTCTCTGAGGGTGAGAAGCTCTGCCTCGTTGAGGAGCTTTTAAAGTTTGTAGGGGAAATCGTTCCCCTCTACAGGGAGCTCTCCCGGAAAGGGCAAGTTGAGCTGACCACAACCCCCTTCTACCACCCGATACTGCCTCTTCTCATTGATATGTCTGTTGCCAGAGTTTCAACCCCAGACGTTAAGCTTCCAGCCCTTCACGTCTCCTTTAAAGACGACGCAGAGCTTCAGGTGGAGAGAGCTCTCTCCTTCCACAGCCAGAGGTTCGGCGCCGCTAAGGGGATGTGGTGTTCAGAAGGTGCCGTAAGTGAGGAGGCTCTGAAGCTGATTTCAGAGAAGGGAATCGGCTGGACGGCGACAGACGAGGAGATACTCTTTCGCTCACTTGAGGAGCGTTCCGGTACCCGGGAGCCTCTCTACAGGGTTTACTCTTACAGAGGTGTAAAGCTCCTCTTTAGAGACCGTGAGCTCAGCGACCTGATCGGTTTTGTCTACAAAGGGTGGGAGCCATCTCAGGCTGCCGAAGACTTTGTAAGCCGGCTCAAGAAGATTTCCGACAGCTACTCTCCCTCTGTCGTTTCTGTAATACTTGACGGGGAGAACTGCTGGGAGTTTTACGAGAACAACGGTTACGACTTCAGAGAGGAGCTCTACTCCCTCCTCTCCTCTTCCGACTGGGTAGAGACCGCTCTTCCCTCACAGCTTGAGGCTGAAGAGGAGCTCCCAAGACTCTTCCCCGGTAGCTGGATAGGGGGAAACTTCCTTACCTGGATAGGCGACGAGGAGAAGAACAGAGCCTGGGAGCTCCTTGGAAGAACCAAGTTTGAGTTTAAAAGGAGGGGAGGTTCCGACTCTGCAAAGGAGCACCTCCTCGTTGCTGAAGGGAGCGACTGGTTCTGGTGGTTCGGAGAGGGACACTACTCTCCCTTTGCCGCCGACTTTGACAGGCTCTTCAGAAGCCGCCTTATGGCCGTTTACAGGGAGCTGGGAGCCGACATTCCCCACGAGCTCCTTACCCCGATAAAGCGATACTTTGGGGAGAAGAGCAAGCCGCCGAGGGGTTACTTAAAGCCGGTTATTGACGGAGAGGTAACCAGTTACTACGAGTGGCTTCTGGCGGGAGAGATAGACCTCCTTGAGTTCTCAACTATGGAGTCCGGCTCCTTCATTATGGAGAAGCTCTACTACGGCTACGACGAGGAGAGGAACCTCTACCTGAGGGTAGACGGCCGGTGGGAGAAACTTTTAAACCGTGAGTTTGAGCTGGTCGTTGAGCTTGAGGGTAAGGAACTCCACCGTTTCACCTTTAAGATGTCGGGAGGAAGGGGGAGCTCTTCAGAGTGTAGTGGTTCTGAAGCCGTCCTTAAAAAAGTCCTTGAGCTCGCCATTCCCTCTAACTGTCTAAAAGGAGAAGAGAAGCTCAAGCTTACGCTGAAGCTCTTTGTTGACGGCAGGTTTGTAGAAGAGGCTCCCCACTTTACCTACGGCGTTCTGGAGCTCTCTGAGAGTTTTGAAAACGACTGGATGGTGTAGTTATGGCAAAACTGCTCTTTGGGGTTCACAACCACCAGCCGGTTGAGAACTTTAAAAACATAGTTGATGAAGCCGTTGAGAAGGCCTACAGACCTTTTATTGAGGCCGTGTACCCTGTTAAGAACTTTAAGTTCTCCGTTCACTTCAGCGGCTGGCTCCTTGAGTACATAGCCGCCAACCACCCCCATGTTGTTGAGCTCCTTAAAGAGATGGCCGGCGAGGGGAGGGTTGAGTTCTTCACTGCCGGCTACTACGAGCCGGTTCTCGTCTCCCTCCCCTCCCGCTGGCGCCGCTACCAGATAGAGAGGTTAAACGGTTTTATAGAGGAGCTCTTCGGCCAGAAACCTAGGGGGCTCTGGCTAACAGAGAGGGTCTGGGACGACTCTGTTATCTGCGACATCGTTGACTGCGGCGTTGAGTACGTAGTTGTTGACGACTACCACTTTATCTGTGCCGGTTTTGACAGGAGCCAGTTAGGAGGATACTTCCTGACAGAGAGCGAGGGAAAGGTTTTAAAGGTCTTCCCCATAGACAAAAAGCTCAGGTACCTTGTTCCCTTCAAACCCCCTTCAGATACTGCAGAGTACCTTAAGAGTTCCTGGGGTAGCAGAGTCCTCTTTGACGACGGCGAGAAGTTCGGCATCTGGCCGGGAACCTACAGCTGGGTTTACGGGAAGGGATGGCTTAAAGAGTTCCTCTCCCTGGTTGAATCCGGCGAGATTGAGATGGAGCTCTTCTCTGAAAACGTAAAAAGGGAAAAGCCTCTTGGTATAGCCTACCTTCCAACGGCCTCTTACTACGAGATGGGTGAGTGGACGCTTCCCCCCGAGAGGTTCCGGGAGCTAAAGGAGCTTGAGGCCTTTCTAAGGGAAAACGGTCTTGAGGATTACATAGAGAAGTTTGTGAGGGGGAGCATCTGGAAGAACTTCTTCGTTAAGTACCCGGAGAGTAACTACATGCACAAGAGGATGTTAGACCTCTCCCTGAGAGAGGTTGATTCTGACTCTTTTGTGGAGAACCTCTCAAAGTCTCAGTGTAACGACGTTTTCTGGCACGGGATATTTGGAGGCATCTACCTTCCAAACTTAAGGGACAACTTCTGGCGTTTCCTCCTCTCTGCTCAGGAAGAGGCAGAAAGGAGTAAGGAGTTTGTAGAGCTCAGAGACGTTAACTGCGACGGTTACGAAGAGGGGATTCTCTCCTCCTCCCGTCTCTTTGCCGTTCTGCTGCCAAAGTACGGGGGAGTTTTAGGGGAGCTCTCCCTGAGGGGTGAGAGGTTCAACTACCAGAACGTCATCTCAAGGCACAGGGAGGGTTACCACTACCAGATAGAGGAGACCTCCGAGAGGAGCTCCAGGGGAATCCCCACTATCCACGAAAGACCCTTGAAGATACCCCCTGAAGTGAGGGAAAAGCTCGCCTTTGACTGGCACCTGAGAGCCTCTTTCGTCTCCCACTTTACAGACTCCGTTTCGGAAGAGGAGTTCTTCAGGGAGAGCTTTAGGGAGCTCTCTGACTTTGCAGACCAGCCCTACACCGTTTCAGTTTCAGAGGGTTCAGTAATACTGGTCAGAAGGGGAGGAATTTACAGAGACGGCCACCACATTGCCCTCCTCTCAAAGCGGTTCTCTCTCAGGGAAAACACCCTCTACTTTGAGGAGGAGTTTGAGACCGATTACAGAGGGGAGCTCCTCCACATCCTTGAACTCAACTTTCACTTTATAGACCCGAAAGGATTTAAGTTTGAATTAGAGGAGAACCTTTTAAGGGTGAGGGACTATGGCCTCGGGAAGGAGCTCCTTATCACTTCTTCACTTCCATTTTCACTTCTCCACTACCCGGTGGAGACGGTTAGCCAGAGCGAAAAGGGAGCCGAGCTGACCCTTCAGGGGTACTGTTTCGGCCTCTCCTACAGGGCGGGGAGCTCCTTCAAACTCAAAATAGAATTAGAGGTAAAAGATGTCTGAACTGAGGTACAACTACCTGTGGGATACCTGGTCTGTAGTGGCTCCAGAGAGGGAGAGACGTCCTCACGACTTCCCGCCCCACACCTACCCCTCAAAGAGCGACCCTTCAAAGTGCCCCTTTGAGCCGGGTAAGGAGTACCTTGCTCCCCACGAGATATTTGCCCTCAGGGAGCCCGGGACTGCCCCAGACACCCCCGGCTGGAGAGTACGGGTTGTTCCCAACAAGTACCCTGCCTTCAGAATAGAAAACCCCAACACAAGGTACAGAGTGGGAATCTACGACGCAGCCGGAGGATTCGGAGCCCACGAGGTTGTTATAGATACCCCCGACCACTTCAAACACCCCCACAACTTTACAGTTGAGGAGATGAGAGATCTCCTCTTCGTTTACAGGGAAAGGGTCAGGAGCCTTTACGGAGACAGCCGAATAAAGTACGTTCTGGTATTCAAGAACTACGGAAGAGAGGCGGGAGCCTCCCTTACCCACTCCCACTCCCAGATAATTGCCACTCCCCAGATTCCAAAGCTCGTTGATACTGTCGTTTCACAGTCCAGGAAGTTCTTTAGAGAAAAGGGAAGGTGTTACCTCTGCGATGAGATAGGCTACGAGCTAAACGAAACGGTAAGGGTTGTTTACGAGAACGAGAGGTTCCTGGTTTACTGTCCCTTTGCCTCCATCGTCCCCTTCCAGATGAGGTTAACCCCGAAGTTCCACCAGAGCGACTTCTCAAAGGTTTCAGACAGCGACCTCTACCTTATGGCAGACGCCCTCAGAATGGCGCTGAGGAAGCTCTACAAAACCCTTGTTAACCCGCCTTACAACTTCTTCATCCATACTGCCCCGCCGGTAAGGCCGTTTCCCGAAAAGCCTGACTACTTCTCGGGTATTGACCAGTTCTTCCACTGGTACCTTGAAATAGTCCCGAGAGTAACGGTTCAGGCCGGTTTTGAGCTGGGAAGCGGTTACATCATCAACCCTACGACTCCAGAAACCGCTGCAAGGTTTTTAAGAGAGGTGTTGTTATGAGAGTTCTGTTCCTTTCAAGTGAGATATACCCCTTTGCAAAGACGGGAGGGCTGGCAGATGTGTCGTTTTCCCTGCCTAAAGCCCTTTCTGAGCTTGGAGTTCACGTTAAGTCAGTTATGCCTCTCTATAAAACTGTAGATAGGGAGAAGTTTGGAATAGTTCCAACAGGGAAGAGAGTAACAGTGTCTGTAGGTGCCGGAACCTTTGAGTTTGAGGTTTACAGAGTTTCAAACGCAGTAACCCACTACTTCCTCAGAAACGACGAGCTCTTCGGGAGAGACTACCTCTACGGAACCCCGGAAGGTGACTACCCGGACAACGACGTAAGGTTTGGAACCTTCTGCTGGGGAGTTGTAAAGCTGATAGAGGAGGGGTTCTTCAGACCCGACGTAGTCCACACAAACGACTGGCAGACAGCCCTTACTCCCGTTCTTATAAAGAAACGGGGAATTGGAGTTAAAACGCTCCAGACCATTCACAACCTTGCATATCAGGGGATCTTTCCAAAAGAGACAGTTGAAAGGCTGAGCCTTGGGTGGGAGCTCTTTCACATGGAAGCCCTTGAGTTCTGGGGTAAGGTCAACTTCCTTAAAGGCGGAATTGTCTTCTCCGACGCCGTTAACACTGTAAGCCCGACCTACGCCAGGGAGATTACCACTCCGGAGTTCGGCTACGGACTGGACGGCGTTTTAAGGAAGTACAGCTACAAGCTCTTCGGTATTCTCAACGGCATAGACTACGACGTCTGGAACCCTGAAACAGACCCCCACATCTACGTCAACTACAGCGAGAATACAGTTTCCCGAAAGGATGACAACAAACGCTACTTCCTGAGGGAGACAGGCCTCTCAGACGAGAGTAAGCCCCTCTTTATCTTCATAGGAAGGCTTGCAAAGCAAAAGGGGGTTGACCTGATAATTGACTCTATAGAGGAGCTCTCCTCCCTTCCTGCAAACTTTGCCTTTCTGGGAACCGGAGACGCCAGCTACAACAACTTCTTTAACTCTATAAAGGGTAAGTACCCAAACATCTTTGTTGAGGTTGCCTACGATGAACCTATGAGCCGTAAGATGTACGCCTCTGCAGACTACCTCCTTATGCCTTCACTCTACGAGCCGTGCGGCCTCAACCAGATGATAGCGATGAGGTACGGAACCCTCGTTGTTGCCAGGAAGACGGGAGGCCTTGCAGACACCGTTAGAGATGTGGAGGAGCCTGGAGGTTACGGATTCCTCTTTGAGGAGTTCTCCCCGCAGGCGTTCCTGAGAAGCGTTAAGAGAGCCGTTGACTTCTACTACGAGAAGAGGAGCCGTTTTCTCAGGCTGAGGCCGTTCGTTATGGGAATAGACTTCTCCTGGAACGCTTCAGCCCTCAAGTACATGAGACTCTACGAAAACCTTATTGAAGGGAAGGTGAAATGAGGATTCAGATAACACTTGAAGAGCTTGAGAGAATGACCAAGAGGGAGCTCTACCAGATTGCGAAGGAGATAGACCTTAAGGGTAGAGGGAGAATGAGGAAGAGGGAGCTCCTAGAGGCGCTGAAGAGGGAGCTCCTCCTCGTTGAGAAGGCCTCTGTAGAGGAGCCGATTACCAGTAACATCTTACCTCCTGAGCCCCTTCCGGAGAAAACTGAAGAGGAGACGCCACTTCCCACCTACAGAGAGGAGTTCGTAACCCTGATTCCTGTTAACCCGGAGCTCTCTCTGGCAGTCTGGAATACTCAGGGGAACGAGGGGATTTTGAGGGTTTACGTTGAGGGAGCTCCCGCCCTTGAATTCCCGGTTAACCTCAGCTGGCGCAGGTTCTACATCCACCTGAGAGCTCCATTTAAAGAGATTGAGGCCGAGCTCGTTGTTGACGGAAAAGTTCTCAGGTCAAACCCGATAGTTGCCCCTTCTGATCAGGTATTCCTTGAGATACCGGAAAGTGTCCCCTTCCTTTCCCGTTTGGCCTCGCCGGTTCCCTCTAAAGAGGAAGAGAGGGTAGGTTACGGAGGGGAAAATGGTTAAAGGCTACTTCTACCTCTTCCTCCACCACCACCTCCCTTTTGTAAAACACCCGGAGTACAGCTACTTCCACGAGGAGCACTGGCTCTTTGAGGCCATCTCAGAAACCTACGTTCCCCTGCTTAAAACCTTCTACTCCCTGGCAGAGGAAGGGGTTAACTTCAGAGTAACCCTCTCCCTTACCCCTCCCCTCTGCGAAATGCTGAGAGACCCTCTCCTTCAGAGGAAGTTTGAGGAGTACCTGAACAGGACGGTTGAACTAACAGAGAAGGAGATAGAGAGGACGAAAGGTAACCCTGTGTTCAACAAACTTGCCCGATTCTACAACGAGAGGTTCAACTCCATAAGGGACTTTTACTTCCAGCTCGGTGGAGACCTTCTCAAGGCCTACTCTCAGCTTGAGTCTGCAGGCTACTTAGAGATAACGACCTGTGGAGCCACCCACGGCCTTCTTCCTGCACTTCAGGGGGTTGAAGAGGCGGTAAGGACGCAGATAAAGGTTGCGGTTAAGAACTACAGGAAACACTTCGGAAAAAACCCAAAGGGAATATGGCTTCCAGAGTGTGGTTACTACCCGGGGGTTGAGAAGTTCCTGAGAGAGTTCGGCGTAGAGTTTTTCCTCCTTGACTCCCACGGACTGCTCTACGGGAAGCCCTTTCCAGAGTTTGGTGTCTACTCCCCCGTCTATACCCCGTCTGGAAGGGTAGCCCTTGCAAGGGATCCGGAGTCTTCAAAACAGGTGTGGAGCTCCAAAGAGGGTTACCCCGGCGACCCCTGGTACAGGGATTTCTACAGGGACGTCGGTTTTGACCTTCCCCTTGAATACGTTAAGCCCTACATAAACCCCGACGGAACAAGAACTTACACAGGAATCAAGTACTACAGAGTTACAGGGGAAGTTGACCTTGGAGCCAAAGAACCCTACGACAGGGAAAAAGCCCTTGAGAGAGCGAAAGTCCACGCCGACCACTTCCACTTCTGCCGTGATAAGCAGTCTGAATACCTGAAAGGGGTTCTTGGAAGGGAGCCTTTAATCGTTGCTCCCTTTGACGCTGAGCTCTTCGGCCACTGGTGGTTTGAAGGCCCCGAGTTCCTCTACAACCTCTTTAAAGACTTTGAAACCTACGGCGTTGTGAAGCCAGTTCTCTTAAGGGAGTACCTTGAAGTTTACCCGGAAAACCCAGAAACCCAGCCTGCCGTTTCGTCGTGGGGAGACAGAGGTTACTTTGACGTGTGGGTAAACGGAAAGAACGACTGGATCTACTACCACCTTACGGGAATGGCAAAGACCCTCAACAGGCTGAAGTCGGAGGTGGAGAGAACACCTGAAAATACCCGTCTTCTCAATCAGATGTTAAGGGAGCTCCTCTTAGCCCAGAGTTCCGACTGGCCTTTCCTCATAACTACTCAAACGGCCTCCGCCTACGCAGAGAGGAGGTTGAAGGAGCACATAAACAACTTCTCACTTCTCCTTAAAATGGTTGAAACCGGTAGAGCAGATTACAGAAAACTCAAAGAGTTAGAGGAGAAAAACTCAATCTTTCAGGAGCTTAACTTCTGGGAGGACTGGGGGTGAACTTAGGGATTGATGTAGGCGGGACTTTTGTAAAGTTCACAGACGGAGAGAGGAGGTGGAAGGAGAGGACGCCTGAAACGGCCGGGGAGCTCCTCTCCCTCATCTCCTCAACAGTTCTGAAACTGAAGCCTAAGAAAGTAGGAATTGCCGTTGCAGGACTTATTAATACGGTAGAGGGAATGGTAACAGACTCTCCGAACCTTAAGTTCCTGAAAGGGGTTCCCCTGAAACGGGAAATAGAGAGAAGAACAGGTATAGAAACCCTCATAGTTAACGACGCAACGGCGGCGGCTTACGGGGAGTATCGGCTCGGCGTCGGGAGGGGGAGCTCTCCCTTCATCTGCCTCACCCTGGGAACAGGCCTTGGGGGAGGAGCCGTTGTTGACGGAAAACCCCTCCTTGGAGCTTCAGGCTCAGCAATGGAAGTGGGACATATGGTCGTTGAGAGAAACGGCTGGATCTGCCACTGCGGGAGGAGAGGTTGTCTTGAGGCCTACGTCTCTTCTTACGGCCTTGAGCGGTTTTACCACATGGAGACCGGAGAGAGCGTCTCCTCATTTAAGGTAATAGAGAGAGCAAAGAGCGGGGAGGAGGCAGCAGTGAGAGCCCTTGCTGGAATGGCCTCCTACCTTTCTCTCGGCCTTATGAACCTACTCCACCTCTTTAACCCTCAGGTCGTTGCGCTGGCAGGAGGAATTCCCGTCCACTACCCCCGGCTCATAGAGACAGTTGAGAGGAGAACCAAAGAGCTCTCCTTCCCCCAGCCGGCTAAAGACTTCTCTCTTAAACTTGCCACCCTCGGGGAGTTCAGCGGAGCCCTCGGAGCTCTCCTCTTCTCTCTAACCTACTGAAACTTCTCCACGTAAACAGCCCAAGCGGCCAGCCCAAGGATAACGATAAGCGTTACTGCCCTTAGAAAAGAGATAGCACTTTCTACTGTCATCTATTTCCCTAAATTGATTTCAGGTTCTTCTCAATCTGATTCAAGAGTCGCTCTGCCTTTGAACTCCTCTCCTGAAGTCTGTACCTCACTTTGGAGGGGTTTCTGGGAGTTGAGGAGAGCTCCCTCTCAAGAACTCCTTTGTCAATTCCCACCAGTTCGGCTATCTGAGCTATAGAGAGATCCGTTAACTGGTAAAGTCTTGCAGCCAGTCTTTTCTTCTCCTTCAGTTCCGCCGTTTTAGAGATTTCACTCTTTATGAATTCCAGGGAAGAACTGTCCAGACAGATAGGATTCCTCAATTTACTCCCCCTTATAAATTCGTAATTAAATCTATTATATCACCAGTTAAGTGTTTATAACTATTATGCTAAACCTATTATTAAATAAGTCTTGAAATGCCGGGAAAAACGCGGAATGTTAATATCTAAGTAACAACTCTGAAACGGAGGTGGTATGGCTGTAGCTTTTGTTTTCCCCGGTCAGGGTTCCCAGTATCCGGGAATGGGAAAGGAGGTTTACGAGGCCTTTCCCGAGGCCAGAGAGGTTTTTGAAGAGGCGTCAGAGGGAGCAGGAGTTGACCTGAAAAAACTCTGCTTTGACTCCTCAGAGGAGGAGCTCACACTTACCTACAACGCTCAACCGGCTATCTTTACCGTCAGTATGGCCGTTTTAAAAGTTGTTGAAAACGCGGGTATCAAAGAGAAACCCATAGTTGTTGCAGGCCACTCGCTTGGTGAGTTCTCGGCAGCCGGCGCTTCAAAAGTCTTTTCCGTTTCAGAGGGAGCTCTCCTCGTAAGGAAGAGGGGAGAGTTTATGCAGGAGGCCGTTCCTCCCGGCGTGGGAGGGATGACTGCGGTTATAGGAATTCCTGCTGAAGTGGTGGACGAGGTTCTGAAAACAGTGGAGAGCGGCTTTGTTCAGGTTGCCAACTACAACACCCCTGAACAGACCGTAATCTCAGGGGAAATAAGAGCCCTTGAGGAGGCCGAGGAGAAGCTCAGGGAAGCAGGTGCAAAGAGAATTGTCAGGCTTGCCGTTTCTGCTCCCTTCCACTCAGAGCTTATGAAACCCGCCGCAGAGAGGCTAAAGGAGCTGATGGAGGGAATGGCTTTTAAGGAGGCGGAAGTTCCCATCCTCAACAACGCAGACGTTAAACTGATAAGAGCCCCTGAAGAGGTAAAAGACTCCTTCTACAGGCAGGTCTTCTCACCTGTAAGGTGGGTTGAAGACGTGAGAAAGCTCTCTGAAATGGGAGTTGACAGAGTTTACGAAATCGGCCCTAAGAACGTCTTGAGGGGTCTTATCAGGAAGATTGACAGGAACATAAAGGTTCTGAGCGTGGAAAAGCCCAAAGATATTGAGAAGCTGATAGGGGAGCTCTCTTAATGCTAAAGCTCAGCCAGACCGCTTTAGAGATACTGAAGGCCCGCTACCTGAGGCCGGGGGAGACGCCGGAGGAGCTATTTGAGAGAGTTGCAAGGGGAGTAGCCCAGGCGGAGCTCCTTTACGGCCCCGTCTCAAAGGTCAGAGAGTGGGAAGAGAAGTTCCACTCCGTTATGGTAAACCTTGATTTCCTTCCCAACTCCCCCACCCTTATGAACGCCGGAACGGAGCTCGGTCAGCTTGCAGCCTGCTTCGTTCTCCCCGTTGAAGACTCCATAGAGGCCATCTTTGACACCCTCTCCCTCATGGCAAAAATCCAGAAAACGGGAGGAGGAACAGGTTTCTCCTTCTCCCACCTGCGGCCAAAGGGAGACATCGTCCGAACCACCAACGGAAAAGCCTCCGGCCCCGTCTCCTTCATGAGGGTTTTTGACTGTACAACCGACTCCATAAAACAGGGAGGAAAAAGGAGAGGGGCTAACATGGGAGTCCTCTCCTACAACCACCCCGACGTTGAGGAGTTTATAACCGCCAAGCTTGATAAGAAGAGCTTTCAGAACTTCAACATCTCGGTTGCCTGTGAAGATGCCTTCTTTGAGAAACTGAAGACCGGAGAAGACGTAGAACTTGTAAACCCGAGGGACGGAAAGGTCTGGAAGAAGATAAAGGCACAGGAGCTCTTTGACCTCATGGCAGAGTCGGCCTGGAAATGTGGAGACCCTGGAATTCTCTACATAGACGAGATAAACCGCCACAACCCCACCCCTCAGTTAGGGAAGATAGAGGCCACCAACCCCTGCGGCGAAGTTCCTCTCCTTCCCTATGAGGAGTGCAACTTAGGATCCATCAACCTATCCCACTTTGAGAAAAACGGCTCTGTAGACTGGGAAAGGCTTGAGAAAACAGTAGAGGTAGCCGTCAGGTTCTTAGACTGCGTTATTGACGTTAACAAATACCCCGATAAGAGAATAGAGAGAATGGCAAAGGGGAACAGGAAGATAGGTTTGGGCGTTATGGGCTGGGCGGAGCTCCTCTTTAAACTTAAAATCCCCTACAACTCAGAGGAAGCCCTTAAACTTGCAGACCGCCTTATGGCCTTTATAAACAGAAAAGCCTTTGAAACTTCAGTTAAGCTGGCAGAAGAGAAGGGAAGTTTCCCAAACATAGAGAAGAGCATCTACAGGGGAAAGAGAGTAAGAAACGCCACGAGAACAAGCATTGCCCCAACGGGAACGATCAGCATGATAGCCGGAACTACTCCAAGTATAGAGCCGCTCTTTGCCGTGGCCTACGTAAAGAGAATTTTAGGAGGAAAGCCGGCAGTTTACGTTGAACCGCTCTTTCTAAAGTACGCAGGGAACATCCTCTCAGAGGAGCAGCTTTTAGAGGTTCTTAAAACCGGAAGCATTCAAACTGTTCCCGGCATTCCCGAAGAGGTGAAAAGGGTCTTCGTAACCGCCTTAGACATTCCTCCGGAGTGGCACGTAAAGGTTCAGGCAACCTTCCAGAAACACACCGACAATGCAGTCTCCAAAACTGTAAACATGAGGGAGACAGCAACGGTTGAAGAGGTTAAGAAAGTTTTCCTTTTAGGCTATAAGTTAAATCTGAAGGGAATTACTATCTTCCGTCAGGGATCTAAGGAAGGAGTTATAGAGTTCGGTCTGAAATCGGTTAAAGAAATATCCTCAGGTAAACTGGTAAGCTTTCAAAGTTGTAGCTGTTAGTTTTAGGGAGGAGAAGATGTTTAACTTTAGACACTTGCTTCTATTTTTTGTTCTGTTGATTTCTGCCTGTGGAGGTGGTGGAGGAGGTACTTCTGCTGTTTCCGTTTCTGGTCAATTTCTCTCCAGTTATGTAAAGGGCGTAAAGGTCTGTACAGATAGCGGTTACTGTACCCTGACAGACTCTCAGGGAAGGTTTTACTTAGAAGTTAAGACACTTCCGGTTCATATTACATTTTTCGTTGGAGATCTTAAGCTTGGTGATTACAACCTTTCGCAGAATGGAGAAATTGTTACTCCGTTTAGAATTGCTGGCAATTCTCAGTTAGGGGATATCCTGGCCAGGTTTATTCACGGCATGGCAGGAGATTCTGATGGTAGTTTTGAAACTCTTAACTTTTCTCAGGTAAGAGTGCTTGACTCAAACGTTCCTGATGGAGAGTCTCTAACTGATGCGATAGAAAGTGGGAACGATGTAAGGGTAGATCTGATAAACGATTCTGGTGAAGAGTATTCTGTGGAGTTTACTCCTGAAAGTATGGCAGTGAAGCTCTGTTCTGCAGATGGTTGCAAGTATGTTAACTACAGGCAGTGGTTATTCTTAGTCTATATGGCAGCTGATAACAGTTTGAACGATTTTGCTTTACTTGACCTTAAGGAGATGGCAGCTGTCAAAATAAATCCTCAAGTTAAGCTTGTTGTTTTAACAGATCTTTTGTCTGGAGAGGATAGAGTTACAGAAAGTGATGAAGTTACAGGAGACCTTGTAACCTATCCTTTAAGTGGTGAAGTAGACTCTGGAAGTTTTGAGACGCTTGAAGATTTTGTTGATACTTTTTACGAGAAATACCCGGCGAAGAACGTTGCTCTGATACTATGGGATCATGGAGATGGTTGGAGAAGTAGCCGTACAGCTGCTTTTGATGATACAAACTCTACTTTTCTTTTGATGTTTCAGCTTAGGAAAGCCCTTTCTGACTTAAGCAACAGAGGAGTAAGGTTTAACATTATCGGTTTTGATGAGTGTTTAATGGGAATGGAAGAGGTGCTTTTTGATGTTAAAGATTTTACAGACTACGTAATTGCTTCAGAGAGTTATGAGCCTGGAACCGGATGGAACTATCAGGAAATCTTATCGTTCCTTTTGTCAAACCCTCAAGCAATACCTGAGGAACTTGGAAGAGCAATTGTTGATGCTTATAGGCAGACTTACTCTTCAGAAGAAAACGATACCACTCTTACACTGGCTCTCTTTTCTAGAGGCGACGTTGAAAGAATAGCAAAGGACTTGGATAACCTGTATCAAGACCTTAATAATCAAACGTTTCCTGATTTTCAAACTGCTAGAGATTCTGCCCAGCAGGTTGCCTGCTCTTCAGGAGATGACTGCTCTTATTACTACATTGACCTTTACTCTTTTGCTTCTAAGTTGGCCGGTAAGTACCCAGCAGCTGCGGATATTGTTTCCACTCTCAACTCTGTTTACAAAACTATTATTCCTGGTAGTGACAATAAGGAGTTCCACGGTCTTTCAATCTACTTCCCCTCGAGTTGGACTGAAGCTGAAAATTCTTGGTATACCTGTTATGTCAGAGAAACTCCTACAACCTGTGTTTTTGGAAATGTACAGATAGATGGGTACTACAACCCATTTGCGGCCCAGACAGATTGGGACGAATTTCTGGAAAACTACTTGTCTATGGAGTAGGAAATGTTACGTTACA
>JALWGN010000022.1 GCA_027013575.1 Desulfurobacteriaceae bacterium | reverse complement strand
TAATGAGAATGCTAATAGATGGACTTGAAGTGGAAGAGATAAAGAGTACTGCCGAGAGCTCCATGGCACAGATAGAGCAGAAGCTCTCTACAGAAGCATCGGTGTGGGAGTCCCTCGGCGACCTCTTCCCCGCCTTCGGTATGATAGGAACGCTGATAGGTCTCATTCAGATGCTTCAGAACCTTTCAGACCCTTCAGCTCTTGGTCCCGGTATGGCTGTAGCTATGATCACAACCCTCTACGGAGCTATCCTTGCAAACACCCTCTGTATTCCAGTAGCCAAGAAACTCAAGTACTACAAAGACCTGAAAATGCTCTTCCTTGAAGCCTACATACTCACCGCGGAAGCCATAGAGAAGGGAATTAACCCCAACATCCTCCGCCAGAAACTGGCAGGACTATTCGGAGTTGAAGTTAAAGAGGGATAGTTAAATGGCAAGGAAGAAAAAGGAGGAGTGTAAAGCTCCTCCAGCCTGGCTTACCAGTTTCGGTGACCTAATGTCACTCCTGCTTACCTTCTTCATTCTCCTCTACTCAATGTCAACTATATCCCTTGAGAAGTTCTACCAGGCAATAAAGGGAATAATAGAAGCGTTTGGGGGACACTACGTAATTTACGAGGAGAGAGTTATACAGGGAAAGAACGTTCCCGTTCAGATGCCCAACATGTACCCCAAGATGAAGAGCCGAAAAGCTATAGAGGAGAAACTACACGAAATTGGAGAAGCCCTCAGCAGACTTGGCATTAAATCAGAAATAGCGAAGTTTGGAACGAGTATAAGGTTAAGAATAAACACCGATAAGCTCTTCCCCCCGGGAAGCGATAGACCTTACCCTCAAGCAATCCCGATAATTATGGAGATATGCAGGAAACTTAAAGAGTTAGACCTACCCATAACAATTGAGGGTCATACAGACAACACTCCCATTAGAAGCAAGCGGTTTCCCTCTAACTGGGAACTTTCAGCTGCGAGGGCAACGAGTATTCTGAGGCTCTTCATACAGTGCGGATACGATCCAAAGAAGCTCTCGGCTGCCGGTTGCGGTCCGTACAGGCCCATTGCCCCAAACACAACACCGGAGGGAAGAGCCAAAAACAGGAGAATTGAAATAGTGATTCACCTACCTATGTGAGAGGAAGATGGCAAGGAAGAAGAAAGAGGAGTGTAAATCTGTTCCCGCATGGCTGACCAGCTTCAGCGACCTCATGTCACTACTGCTCACTTTCTTCATTCTCCTCTACTCAATGTCAACCTTGGACATAACTAAAGCAATTAAGTTCCTCTCCTACTTCCAAGGAGAAAAGGCAAAGTCCTTTGAACAGATATCTGTGGTAAAACCGATCCAGATTTACACAACAGACCTGGCAAAGAAGATTAAGAAGATACTGAAACAGATACTTCCCATTTCAGGTTATCAGATAGTAGTAACAGAGAACTACGTTATGATCCGTCTGTTTAACAGAGTCTTATTTAAAGAGAACTCCCTAGAGCTTACTCCTCAGGCAAAGAGAGCTCTCAACAGAATAGCTGAGGTAATAAAGAACTTAAAGGGAAATTACCAGGTAGTAGTTGAAGGTCACACCAGCAAAGGAGAGCCCTCAATGCCCCTCCCGGACATTCAGGACAGCTGGGATCTATCAATAAGGAGGGCAACTGCCGTTGTTAGATACTTGGTCTCAAGGGGTGTTGACCCCTCAAAGCTTGAAGCGGTCGGGTACGACACAACAAGACCCCTCTACACCTGGAATAATCCCATACTTCAGGCGCGTAACAGGAGAGTTGAGATCTACATAAAAGTAGCTGTCCCCAAAGAGGAAAAGGAAAAGAGAGTAGAGGTAAAGAAGGAGGAAAAGCTACCCCAGAAGGGTAGCAGTGTTAGTTCAAAAAGACGTTAAGCTTCTTCCTTAAGGCATACTCTTTCATCTTCTTCTTGGCCCTGGTCTCAAGCTGACGAACCCTTTCACGGCTTATTCCCAGCTTTTCCCCTATCTCTCTAAGGGTTTTGGGCTCGTTTCCGTCAAGGCCAAAACGCATTATGATTATCTTCTTCTCCTGAGGAGTTAATTGCTCAAGCATCTCCTGAATGCTCTGTTTGAGCTCTTCCTGAACGACCTTCTCCTCTACCTCAGCCGTACCTTCTCCCTTGAGGAAGTCTTTAAAGGTTGTATCCTCTTCATCTCCGATGGGCGTATCCAGGGAAAGAGGTACCTGGCAGATTGAGAGAAGCCTTTCTATCTCTTTCGGGTCCATCCCAACGTACTCTGCAAGTTCCTCAGTTGTCGGCTCACGGCCGAGTTTTTTGAGGAGCTCCCCGTAAGACCTGGTAATCTTATTTACAAGAACCGCCTGCTTAACAGGTATCTTCACGGCTCCCGTCTGCTGGGCAAGAGCCTGCATAATTGACTGCCTAATCCACCAAACGGCATAGGAGATGAACTTAACCCCCTTATCAGGGTCAAATCGCCTTGCAGCCTCTATAAGCCCAAGTATTCCCTCAGCTATTAGGTCGTGAAGCGGCAGTCCACACCCGAGGTACTTCTTGGCAACGCTGACAACGAACCTCAGGTTTGACTCAACGAGTTTCTTCAGAGCCTCCTTGTCGCCGGCCTTTGCCCTCTTTGCAAGCTCTATCTCCTCTTCCCTAGAAAGAAGAGGGATCTTGGATATGGCTTTCAGGAAGGCGTCTAAAGAGTCTTTATCGGGAACAAAAGACTCTATAAGGGACGGATCTATCTCCTGATCAAAGAGGGGGAACTCCCCCTCTTCAGAGGGAGCTCCCACGTTATCGTCAAATATCTGATTCTCTTCGTCTTCTAAGAAAAACTCCTTCTCTTCCATTTTACTCCTCCGGCTTCAGAACAACGTAGATTACGCCCTCTCCTCTTATAACCTTTAGCAGAACTCCAGATTCACCTGCCTGGTTGAGGGCCTTAACCAGGTCGTCAACACTCTTTACGGGTTTCATCGTCCTAGGAGTAACTCCAGCCTCAACGATTATATCCCCTTCCTTCAGACCTGCATCGTCTGCCGGTGAACCGGGCTTGACGGAGGTAACGATCAGCCCGTGTTTAATCCAGCTGGGAACTCCTAGCTTCTTGCGGAGCTCCGGAGTCAGCTTCTGAACGGACAGGCCGAACTTACCCATCAAGTCGGCAGATGCAACGCTTCCGCTTCCGGGCATTTGACCTATCTTAACTGTTAAGGTCTTCTCCTTGCCATCCCTAATTACGGTAATCTTAACCTTCTCACCAGGTGGGGTATTTATAACCTTCAGCTGAAGGTCTGCAACGTTCTTTACTTCCTCTCCGTTAAACTTAACTATGATGTCCCCGCTTTTGAGTCCACCCTTCTCGGCCGGTGAACCAGGAATTACCTTTGTAACCAGAACGCCGTGTTTAACTCCAAACTTCTGGGCAAGCTCAGGAGAAACGTCCTCAATGTAAACTCCAAGCCATCCCCTTATAACCTTTCCGTACTTCAGAAGGTCGTGCATAACTTTCTTGGCAATGTTTATAGGAACGGCAAAGCCAAGCCCCTGGGCATTTCTGACAATGGCCGTATTTATCCCTATAACTCTGCCGTGAATATCACACAGAGGGCCACCGCTGTTACCGGGATTAATGGCAGCATCGGTCTGAATGAAATCCTCAATGGGGTTAAGGCCCAAACCGTGCCTTCCCTTAGCGGAGATGATTCCATGAGTTACAGTCCAGTTCAGTCCGTATGGGTTACCCACTGCAATAACGAACTCTCCAACCTTTATACTGTCTGAGTCCCCAAGCTCAACAGTGGGAACTTTTTTGCTGCCCACTTTAATTTTTATCAGGGCTACGTCTGTCTTTGGGTCCCTACCGACGACCTTTGCCCTGTAAACAGAACCATCGCTAAGTTTTACCTTAATCTTCTTTGCCTTGGCTATAACGTGGTTGTTCGTAAGGATGTAAGCCCATCCGTTCTCAACTTTAACGATAAATCCAGAACCCAGCGATCTCATCTGAAAGTGTTCCGGAATCTGAGGAAAGGGAAAACCGAACTGGTGGAAGAAGTCCCTGAACTCTGGAGGAATTGGAGGGTGATCTATCTTAATCTCAGAAACCGTACTGATGTTAACAACAGCCGGTTTTACCTTTTCGGCAACAGTCTCAAAAACCTTCTGAAGAGATTCAACAACAGAGTAGTCCTTCTGGGTTGCCTCTACAGAGGCGGAAACGGGAGAAGAGCTTAAAGTGATGAGAGTTGCCACGGCTAGAGCTCCCCTCAGAAGCTGTCCTGTGTTCATCGCACTACCTCCTTTATCTGTTATTTATCTGCGTAAAGCCTATCCACTATCTCCTTCACCTTCTTCTCACTTAAAACCCTCTTAGCCCCCAAAAACCTACGGCTAAAGTACCTATCACCAAGGGACGATATTGCCAGTCCGTGGTACATGGAGGAGAAGTGGATAAACTTACCGTTCCCTATGTATATCCCAACGTGAGAAGGATAACTGGCATAGGTCCTGAAGAAGACCAGGTCTCCAACTTTGAGGTGTTTTCTATCGACAGGCATCCCCACGTTAAACTGAGCTCTCGCAGTTCTAGGGAGCTTTACGCCTAGCTTCCTGTAAACGTACATGGTGAAGGAAGAGCAGTCTAACCCCACCTTTGGATTGCTACCTCCAAAAACGTACGGAGTATTCTTTAAGTTCCTGAAGATCTCGGCCAGTATCCGAAAGAAGGTTCCTCTGTACTCCGGGTCGTTAAGTATAGAGAGGCTCCAGTTGTCGTACTTAACGTTTAAAGGAGTTGATAA
>JALWGN010000021.1 GCA_027013575.1 Desulfurobacteriaceae bacterium | reverse complement strand
CCTCCTGAACGAACTTTACCCCCAGGGCTTTCGCTATGTCTCCTCCGCCGCTTCCCGTCATGAAGAGCTGGAACTCCTTTCCGGCTATCTCCTCAAACCGATTAAGGAGCTTTAAAACCTTTTCAGGCTGTTTTGCCTCGTGTCTCTCGTAGTGGCTGAAAACCACCCTGTCGTCTCTATCTAAAAGAACTCCCTTAACGGTTGTTGAGCCTACGTCTATCCCCGCTTTAAACATTACCCCTCCAGAAGGCCTTTAAGTGAGAGTTCCAGGAGCTCGTCAACGGCAACTTCAACGCTCGGGATTTTTCCCTCAAGGAGCTCCCTCCCCACCTCTAAAAAAGCACCTAAAACGGCAGCCGAAACAACGTTAACGTTACACTCCCTTACGATACCCATCTCCATACCGGTAAGCAGGGCACTCTCAACCAGTCCCTTAACCTCTTCAAAGAAAGTCTCAAGAACGGCGTCAAACTCAGGGTTTAGCCTGTAAGGGTGGTAGAGGATGAGTCTTGCCAGCTCCCTATCCTCAACGAACAGGTTTAAAACCTCCCTGACGTTTTCCCTCAGCTGTCCCAGAGGGTTTTCAAGGGGAAGGAGCTTGAGCCTTGAGGAGATCTCCTTTACAAGCTCCTCAAGAACCCGCCTGTAGATGTCGTCTTTGTTCTTGAAGTAGAGGTAAAAGGTTCCCCTTGCTATACCGAGGGAATCCACTATGTCTGAAACGGTGAGCGAGTGAAATCCCTTCTCAGAGAAGAGTTTTTTCGCTCTCTCCAGTATCTCCCTCTCTCTCTTCTTCAAACTTCCCCCACTGAACTGACGTGTCAGTTCAGAAAAAATCTATTCTCCAGCTGGTAGAATTTTCAAGTAGTATCGGGAGGTTAAAATGAAAAGAGGTCTCGTTCTCCTTCCACTCTTTCCGCTGCTCCTTACCGGATGCGTAACTGCAGGAAACGAGAAAATTAACGCCCTTGAGGCAAGGGTTCAGGTTTTAGAGGTTCAGAACCAGTCTTTAGAGAAGGCACTTTCCCAGAAAGAGAAGGAGCTCCAGCAGCTAAGGGAGGAACTGGCAAAGCTGAAAACGGCCGTTAACAACTTAGAATCCCGTCAACTGAAGCAGGAAGCAAAACAGATGGAGCTTACAAGAGCTCTCCTCTCAACGAAGAAGTCTTCGGTAAAAACCGTTTTAACCTTTGAAGAAAAACTCAAAAGGGTTCAGAGGGAAGTAGCAGGCTTAAAGAGGGAGCTCTCTGCAGTTAGAGGCGACGTTAACAGGTTGAAGGAGTGCTGCCAGAACCAGAAGTCGGAGATCTCAAAGGTTGAGTCTCAGCTGGCGGAGCTCTCCTCAAGGCTCTCTGCAGTTGAGGAGAAACTCCAGAAACTGAGAATACCCTCAGTGAAGATAGAGAGGGTTAAACCGTCATCTGAGAAAACTCCCGCCAAGAATGGAGTTAAAAAGAATAAATAGCAGAATAACAGCCGCAACTATGAGAACGACATTTGAGGTGTAGGAGCGGCGGTAGGAGGAGACGAGCTTGTCGTAGTTCTCGGGGAGTTTGGAG
>JALWGN010000020.1 GCA_027013575.1 Desulfurobacteriaceae bacterium | reverse complement strand
TTGAGTTCGTCTGTTGCCTCCTCTTCCGGTATTCTGACGGAGAGGTCTCCTGAGGAGATTCTCTCTGTGGCTTTGTAGAGGGCTTCTATCGGGATTGATATTCTCCTCTCAAAGTAGCGGGCGAACCAGAGAGCTCCGAACAGAACGGCAACTCCCATTATTCCGAAGGTAAAGGTGTAGACTGCTTTTATCGGGGTTTTGAAGGCTACCAGCGTTTGGTAGTTTGAGTGGAGCTCCTCTATCTGAATAACCTTTTCTTTCAGCTCTTCGGGAAGTTTTTTAGAGACGCAGACTGTGTTGCCGTTGAACCGATTACAGACGACAATCTGACCTGAGGTTTTATCAAAGAAGGCGTAGTGGTTTAGGTTTTTCAGTTGACTTATCTCTTTCTTGGAGAGAGGGAAGTCTCCTACTTTTTCTACTCGCTTTCCCCTTTCTCTGAAAAAGCCGTCAATTCCGTAGGCTTTCAAGGTGTAGGGGTAAACCTTCCTGTAGGAGAGCTGTTTTGCCTTTCTTTCAAGGTCGGATTCTATGAACTTTAGGAATCCCTCTGTCGTATCGTATGAGGTTTCAACGATTCTCTTTACCTGAATTCTCAGTAGTCTATCAAGTCCCTGGTTTATGACTCCGGAGGCCAGGAATATTGAGAAGAGAGCGGGGCCGAGTACGAGGAGGAGGAAGGCCGTAAATATCTTTACCCTCAGGTTTGTCTTGAAGTGGGGGAAGAAGAAGAGAGCCAGGTTTCTGACAAACAGGATAAAGAGGACGGTAATTACTATAAGTATAAGAGCCATGAGAACGTGGAAGAGCGGGTTGTTAAGGTAAAACTCCCCCGACAAGGAGGAGAGGGCGGAGACACCGAAGTAACCGACAATGAGTATCCCTACTAGAAGCAGGAAAGCAACGGTGAGCTTCTTATACACCCACTATCTCTCTCAATTCTGTTACAAACGGAGAGTTAGACTTTGAGGGGTTCTTCTCTATCTCTTTTATTCTCTTTATTGCAGACGGGAGTTTTTCTAAAAGGTCGCAGGCTTTCATCCCTTCCTGGGTCAGTTCTCTGGCGGCGATGTCTCCTGCCAGGGAGTGGAGGAAAACTCCAAATCTGGCGGCGTCTCCCTCCTCAATTCCCATCCCAAGGAGAGCTCCCACCACTCCTGCCAGTACGTCTCCGGTTCCAGCCGTTGCCATTCCCGGGTTTCCAATTACGTTTACGTGAACTTTCCCCTCTCTCGTTGCTACTACCGTTCTCCCGCTCTTCAGAACGACTGTTACTCCAAAGTGCTCTGCAAATTCGGCGGCTAGGTCGTAAGGAGCAGAGAGTATCTCTTCCTTTCCTTTTCCTGTTAACCTGCTAAATTCCCCAACGTGGGGAGTTATTATTACGGGAGTCTCTTTCGCCTTCAGTATCTCCGGGCTCTCTGCCAGGGCGTTTATTCCGTCTGCGTCAATTACCATAGGGAGGTTGCATGACTTTACAAACTCCTTAATGAACTCGTAGGTGTCTGGGTGGTTTCCAAGTCCCATTCCAACTACAACTGCAGAGAACTTCCCGTTTCTGATCGTCTCTAGTACGGCGTCAAGCTCTTCTATTCCGAAGTATCCCCTCCCTTCATCT
>JALWGN010000019.1 GCA_027013575.1 Desulfurobacteriaceae bacterium | reverse complement strand
AGTCCTGAACCGACTTTAAGCAGTTAACGTCTAAGGCGCTGCAGTTTACTGCCATAACGTCGTAGTTGTAGGAGAGAACCTCAAGCTTTGAGGAGTCAACGTCTATTACGGCTACCTCAAAACCTTCGCGGCTTAGCTTTTTCGTCAGGTAGCTGCCAACTACACCCGCTCCTACTATACAGACCTTCAACTATAATTCCCCACTATGAAGGGTTCACTCTTTAAATCGGCTGGTATTGTATCACTTTCTATATTCGGTAGCAGAGTTTTAGGGCTGCTGAGGGACGTTGTTATCGCCTCAACTTTTGGCGCAGGAGCTCTGACCGACGTATTTTTCGTGGCCTTCAGGATTCCCAACCTCTTAAGGAGGATTTTCGCAGAGGGAGCGTTTAACTCCGCCTTTGTCCCCGCCTTTACGAAGAAGTTAAAGGAGTCAAGAAGAGAGGCAGAGCTGCTGGCGGGAGAGGTCTTTGCAGCTTTAATTGTTCTTCTGACTGTAACTGTGGTTTTGGGGGAGCTCCTATCCCCTCTAATTGTGAAGGTGGTGGCTCCCGGTTTTAAAGGGGAGCGGTTTCTCTACGCTGTAAAACTCCTCAGGGAGATGTTCCCCTACATAATGCTCGTTAGCCTTACGGCGTTCCTTGGAGGGATTCTTAACGCGTTCAACCGCTTCTTCGCCCCGTCATTTTCCACCGCTCTCTTTAACCTCTCCCTGATAGTTTTGGCTCTGCTCCTATCGGGGAAGTTCTCCGTAGAGGCTCTGGCTTTAGGGGTCATCGTTGGAGGGACTCTTCAGGTTCTCCTGCAGCTGCCTTTTTTAAAGGAGGTGGGATTCAGACTCAAACCCATCTTTTCACTTTCTAAAGAGTCTAAAAAGGTTCTCCTCAACACCGTTCCCGGAATTTTAGGTTTTGCGGTAAGACAGATATCAATGCTTATAGATACCGTTATCGCCTCATTTCTAACGACCGGAGCCATCTCTTACCTGTACTACGCCAACCGCTTTGTTCAACTTCCACTCGGGATGTTTGCTATCGGGCTCTCTCAAGTCTTACTTCCAAGGCTCTCCAGGAAGATAGGAGAGAAGGATTACCACTCAGAGCTTAAAGCCGGCATTCTACTCTGCTCTGCAGTTGTGATACCTGCCGCAGCCGGACTCATCTTTTTCGGTAAGCCTATTGTTGACATAGTTTTTAACCACGGGGCTTTCACAGAGAAAGACCTTTCAGGCACCTACGCAGTTCTCGTCTGTTACTCTTTAGGGCTCTTCTTCTTCTCAATGGAGAAGATAGTTTCAAACGTTTACTACTCGTTTGAAGAGTTTAAGATTCCCGTTAAGGTTGCCGCCTACACCCTCCTGTTTAACCTGATAGTTAACCTTATACTCTGCTTCGGGTTTGGTATGGGAACTCCCGGCCTGGCACTGGGAACCAGCCTTACCTCCCTGCTAAACCTATCACTTCTCCTTTTCATCCTTAAAAAGAAGTTTAAAATAGACGTTCTGAAAACAGTTCTGGAGCTCGGATTAAGGTATCTGCTCCTTTCAGTACCTGTAGCTGCCGTCTCCTTTGCCGGAACTTTAGCCTACTCTGGCGTGAACGGGTTTACAGGAAAGCTAACCGTAGTATGTTTAACTGTTCTACTGGCAGCCGGGGTTTACGGAGCTCTCCTCCTCCTCCTGAAAGACCCCGTCGTAGAAAAACTGAAGGAGGTTTAGATGCACCCTATACTCTTCAAAATCGGCCCCATCACAATCTACACCTACGGGGTAATGGTAGCTCTCGGTATCTTCTTTGGCTCCCTGATTCTGGTTAAACTTGCAGAGAGAGAGGGTATTCCCAGGGAAGACGTCGTTGATACAGCCTTCTGGAGCGTAGTTGCAGGATTTTTAGGAGCAAGGCTCTTCTTCTTCCTCTACAACCCGGAATACCTGAAACCCTGGTACAGGATATTCTTTATCTGGGAAGGGGGATTGGTTTGGTACGGAGGAGTGGTATTCGGAGCTCTCACCGCCATCTACTTCATCAAGAAGCGAAACATTCCGGTGTGGAAGTTTGCAGACATAGTCTCAATCGCTCTATCTGTAGGGCTGGGATTTGGAAGGATAGGCTGTACCATGGCCGGATGCTGCTACGGTAAAGTGTGCCACGCCCCCTTTGCCCTCGTATTTACAAATCCCCACTCTGCCGCTCCTCTAAACGTTCCCCTCTGGCCAACCGAACCTGTTTCAGCTGCAGCAAACTTCCTCATAGCGCTGGTACTCTACCTCCTCTACAGGAGGCGGAAAGTTCCAGGAGAGGTCTTTGGCTTTTATCTGATCCTCTACGGAATCTTCAGATTTCTAATTGAGTTTGTGAGAGCCACCCCAAAGGACATACTGGGAACCTTCAGCAACAACCAGGTTATTAGTATTATAATGGTCGCCGCAGGAATAGCCATAGTTATTTATAGAAGAAAAAGAGCGGAGGAAGTTTAGATGGGAAGGTTCGCCTACTTTGAGGGAAAGTTCGTCCCCATTGAAGAGGCCAGCATAAACATACAGACAAACTCCTTCCACTACGGAACGGCAGTTTTTGAAGGAATAAGAGCCTACTGGAACGAAGAGAGGAAACAGCTCTTTGGCCTCTTTATAAAGGAACACTACGAGAGAATGCTGGCAAACTGCAAAATTCTAAACCTGAAGGTGGAAAAGAGCGCTGAGGAGCTAACAGAAATTACCGTTGAACTCCTAAGGAAGTGCGGCCACAGGGAGGATACCTACATAAGGCCAATAGCCTACTTTGCAGACCTTAAAATCTCCCCCAAGCTCGTAGGGTACAGAACGGAGGTTGCAATTTACACCGTTCCGCTGGGAGACTATTTAGACCTTTCAAGGGGTTTAAAGGCAAAAACCTCAAGCTGGCACAGGATAAACGACACAATGATACCGGCAAGGTGTAAGGTTGCCGGAGCTTACGTAAACAGCGCCTTTGCAAAAACCGAAGCTCTTTTAAACGGCTACGACGAGGCCATAATGCTAAACCCCGACGGAACGGTGGCAGAGGGAAGCGGCGAGAACGTCTTTATAGTTAGAAACGGAAAGCTGATAACCACTCCTTCAGCTTCAAACATCTTGGAGGGAATAACCAGAAACGCCGTAATAGAGCTGGCAAGAAACGAGCTTGGAATAGAGGTAGAGGAGAGACCAATACTGAGGAGCGAGCTCTACGTTGCAGACGAGGTCTTCTACACAGGAACGGCAGCTCAGGTTGCTCCCGTTGTTCAGATTGACCACGTTGTTATAGGGAACGGAGAGATAGGAACCGTTACGAAGAGGCTCCAGGAGGTTTACTTCTCAATCGTTAAGGGAGAAAACGAGAAGTACTCCCACTGGTTAACCCCTATTTACTGACAGAGAATGGAAAGAGAGGTAAGACTCTCAGAGAGGGAGATTGAGGCCATAAGGAAAACTGTTGAAGAGGTATTCGGAAAGGAAGCCAGGGTTTACCTGTTCGGTTCGCGGGTTAACCCGGAAGAGAAAGGGGGAGATATAGACCTCTTTATAGAGGCTCCAGAAGGGAAAACAGGAGTTGAGGAGAAACTGAAGTTTCTGGTAAGGCTAAAGGAGAGGATAGGGGATCAGAGAGTGGACGTTATCGTAAGGGAAGAGGGCAGCGAGGATTTTATCTCTCTGGAGGCCAGGAGAACGGGAGTTCTACTTTGAAAGACCTGCGAAGGGTTTTAAAGGAAGTAGAAAAACACAGGGAACGGCTTCTGTACGCAAAGGAGAAGATAGAGAGGTGGGGAGAGCTCTCCCCCCGAGTACTTGCTCTGAAAAGCTTGGAGAGTTTTTAAGAAAGAGAGGTCTGGAAGTTTGAAGCTGAAGGTATCTGTCCCCTCAGGTAAAACCCTCTACCAGGTTTTGAGAGAGAAAGGATTTATGAAATCTGCCTACTGTGGAGGCAGAGGGATATGCGGTAAGTGTATCGTAAAGGTAGAGGGGAAGGAGGAGCTCGCCTGTCTGCTCTTTGGAGCCTTTGAAGGGGAGGTGGAGCTCCCGGAGGAGAACCTCATCTCAGAAGGTGAGAGACTACCGGACATACCTGCCTGTGGAAAAACGGGATTTGGCGTTGCAATAGACCTCGGAACGACAGGAGCTGAAGCGGCACTCTTTGACCTCTCAACTGGAAAGTTCGTAAAGAGCTTCAAAACCCTTAATCTCCAGTCGGCCTTCGGTGCTGACGTTGTAACAAGGGTTGAGCTTGCAAGGGTAAACTACGATAAAGAGAGGGAGCTCCTTCTAAAAACCGTCTCCCTCCTCCTCCAGGAGATGGAAGTTCCCGTTAAAGAGGCTGTTGTCGTTTCAAACCCGGTAATTCAGCACTTCCTGCTGGGGGCACCTGTCTCAGGCTTTGAGAGGTTCCCCTTCAAACTTGAGGTTGAAGAAGAGGTCTTCACAACAGGGAAAGAGTTAGGACTTGAAGGTTTTAGAGAAACGCTGTTCTACCTCCCTCCTCCACTTAAAGGATTCATAGGCTCAGACTTCCTCTCAAATCTTCTGGTCTTAACAGAAAACCGCCCAGACTTCGCCGTTGCAGACCTTGGAACAAACGCGGAAATGGGAATCTGGAAGGAAAACGAAGGTGTAGCAGCTTCCGTTCCGGCAGGCCCCGCCTTTGAAGGAGTAGGCCTCTTCTCAGGAATGAGAGCAGTAGAGGGAGCCATCTACAAAGTCTTCTTTGACGGCAGGGACTTCAGGTTTCTAACTGTCGGAAGAAAACCTCCGTTAGGGATATGTGCCAGCGGCTACTTTGACCTTATCCACCTTTTAAAGAGCTTCAGAGTTCTAACTCCGGAAGGGGGAATAAGGGAGGAAGGAATCCCTCCTCTGATAGCAGGAAGGATAAGGGAGATAAACAGAGAAAAGGCTTTCGTTCTGTACGAGTCTGATGAAACGCTTGTAGCCCTTACACAGAGCGACGTTAGAAAGTTCCTGCTTGCAAAAGGTGCCGTTTACGGAGCCCTCAAAACCCTCTCTGAAGAGGCCGGCGTTCCCCGGGAACTCTTCCTCTCGGGAGCCTTTGGGAGCCACGTAGAGAAGAGAAGCATAAGGGGAGTGAAACTGATACCTGAAAACTTCCCCGAACCTGTTGCAGCAGGGAACCTTGCACTGAAGGGAGCCTCCCTCCTCCTTGGCAGCAGCAGTAAGAGGGAAGAAATTAAGGAGATAAAGAGAAGGGTTAAACCGGTTGAACTTGCCACAAACAAGACCTTTGAAAGCGCTTACATAGAAGGAATGGAGCTGTGAGAGAGCTGATAAAGGGACGGAACCTCGTTTACAGGGTAAATCCTAAAGACATAGCTTTCATAAATGCAGTGTTTGAGTGGTACCACGAGGTTGCAACGGTCAGAACCAGAGACCCGAAAGAGGGACTGATAGAGCTCTGGATAGCCCCCGACTTCTTTGAGGAGGCGATGAAGGCCGTTGAACACCTTAGGAACTTCGTTGATAAAATGGAGTTCGTGGAAGAGGTAGGAGACAACTGGTGGAGAGAGTAAAGGAGGTAGCGTTGGAAAGGAAGAGGAGAAGAGGTTTCACTCTTTTAGAGCTAATGATCGTAATAATTATCCTGGGAATGCTTGCAGGACTAATAGGACTTAAGCTTATAAAGAGGGGAGAAGAGGCAAAAGCTACACTTACACAGGTTCAGATGAAAAACCTGGAAGAAGCCCTCAACCTCTACAAGCTTCATAACTCAATGTACCCGACAACAGACCAGGGACTGAAAGCCCTGGTAAAGAAGCCAGAGATTGAACCAATTCCCAGGAACTGGAAGGGGCCTTACATAGAAAAGGTGCCTAAGGACGCCTGGGGGAACAACTTTATCTACATCTCAGACGGAAAGCACTTCACCCTTATCTCTCCGGGACCCGACGGAGAGGAGGGAACGGAAGACGACCTGAAGGTGAGCCAGTAATGGTTGTCTACGGCGTCAACCCGGTGGCAGAGGCGATAAGGTCGGGATACCCTATCCTGAAGATATACGTTGAGGAGAACTTTAGAGACAGAGAGAAAGTCCTTAAACTTGCCAGGGAAAAGGGAATAAAAGTAGTTAAAGCCTCAAAGAAAAAGCTTAAAGAGCTCTCCAGAACAGAAAAGCATCAAGGTATAGTGGCTCTGGTCTCCCCCGTTGAACCGGTTGACTTTGGAGAGCTCTCTAAAAAAACAATAGAGGAAAAGGGGTACCTTCTCTTTTTAGACAGAATAGAAGACCCCCACAACCTTGGAGCCATCTTCCGCTCTGCAGACGCCTTCAGAGTAACGGGAATAGTCCTCCCCAGAGACAGAAGCGCAACGATAACTGAAACGGTTGTTAAGGCCTCAACCGGTGCGGTGTTTTACGTTCCCTTCGCAGTAGTAAACAGCTTCTCAACGGCGCTGAGGGAGTTTAAAGAGGCAGGAGGCTGGCTTATAGGCCTTGAAGCAGGAGGGAAACCTCTGAGCAAGTTCAGTTTTCCGTTTCCTCTGGGTTTAGTTGTAGGTTCTGAAGGAAGAGGTATCTCAAGGAGCACTCTAAAGCTCCTTGACGAGGTTGTAGAGATAGAGATGGGGGGGCACGTTAACTCCCTTAACGTCTCAAACGCTACAGCAATAGCACTGTACAGGGTCTTCTTAGAAAGGTTCATTTCTGGTGGTTGAAAACTTAAATTATCAGTATGAGAAAACTTAAAAGCGGAGGAGAGATGGAAGAGCTTAAGGGTAAACTTGTCTTCGTTCAGACCTCAGGAGGAGAAGGAGCAGTTCCGACAACGGGAATCTTAGGAGTAGTTGAGGAGATCACCCCTGAGTTTGTAAAGCTCAAGGAGGCGGGAGTTTTTGCTCTGTTACCTACAACAAAGGGAGCTCAGGCAACAATTATGCCTCTTGACCCAACGGCAAACGAACCTGTAGAGGTCTACCTGGTTAAATCCCAGATAGTTGCAATTGTTCCAGTGGGAGACAGGTCAAAACTCAAGGAGTTCCACCAGCAGTTTAAAGCTGCAGCAGCAGGAATTGAGCTTCCAAGCGCCGGAGCAATAGACGTTTCAAAGCTTAAGGAGTTCCCAAAAGGCGGAGGAAACAAAGGGGGACTTTCCATAACTTAGGGGAGCTCCCCCCTTTCTTAAACAGGTAAAGAGATGAACGCCGAGTTTGAAGATCTCCTGTTCTCACTTCCGTTCCCCGCAGTAATAACCGACAGCGAAGGAAAAATAGAGAGGGTTAACCAGAAGTTTGAATCCCTCTCAAACAGGTCTTTCAAGTTCCTGAAGGGGAAACCCATCTCAGAGGTACTTAAAGTTGAGGAGCTCCCCTCCCTCATTAAAAAGGCATTTAACGAAACGATAGAGATAAGGGGGTTCAGAAAAGGGGAGTTCATCTTCCACATCTCCCCTCTTTTCACACCCTCAAAAAAGGTAGGGGTTGTAGTCCTCATTGAGCCCTGCAGCATTTCACCCTTTGAGGAAGACATCACACTTTTCCTTAAAGGACTTTCACACGAGATAAAGAACCCGCTAAGCGGAATAAAGGGAGCGGCAAAGCTCTTTAAAGAGCTGAAAAGCTACGATGAGGAGCTTGCACAGGTCATAGTCAACGAAGTTGAGAGGATAGAGAGGCTGCTAAAGGACATAACGAGGAGCTTTGACTTCTCCAGGCTCTCCTTCAGAGAGGAGAACATCCACCGGATAATCCAGCAGGTCTTTAACCTCTTCTCCGCAAGAGTAAAGGAGAAGGGAATAAAGGTTCGTTTCCTCTTTGACCCGTCGCTACCGGAAGTTCCCGTTGACGTTGATAAAATGACCCAGGCCGTTCTGAACGTTGTGAAGAACGCCATAGAGGCTGTAGAGGAGTCTGAAAAGCGAGAGATAACGGTTGAGACGGGATACGCAATAAGACCTTCAGGGTTTATCTTCATAAAGGTTACAGACACCGGCAAAGGAATGGAGGAAGAGGAGCTCCGAAAGTTCGGCCTCCCGTTCTTCACAACGAAGGAGAGAGGCTCAGGACTTGGCACCTTTATAGTAAAAGAGGTGATTAAAGGACACGGCGGAGAGGTAAAGGTGGAGAGCTCCCCCGGAAAAGGAACCTCCGTTAAGCTACTGATACCTATGAAGAGGTAGAGTTGGCAAGGATACTGGTTGCAGACGACGAGAAGAGCATAAGGCTGGTTCTAAGAAAGTTCCTCACCTCAAAGGAACACGAGGTTTTAGAGGCAGAGAACGGAAGGGAAGTTCTGGAGATTTTGAAGAAAGAACCTGTTGACCTCATCTTCTTAGACCTGAAGATGCCGAAACTGGGAGGACTTGAAGTCCTTGAGAAGGTAAAAGGGGTTCCCGTTGTAGTTTTAACGGCCTACGGAACTATGGATTACACAGTAAAAGCCATAGAGCTCGGAGCTGCCGACTACATAACGAAACCCTTCTCGTTTGAAGAGATAAGCGAAGTTCTCAGGAAACTGCTCACAAAGAGAGAGGAGAGAGAGGTAGAGGAAGAGACCGAGTCGGGAATCGTCGGAAGCAGTAAAGTGATGCAGGAGGTGTTTAAAACAGTTGCTAAAGTGGCTAAAAGCTCAATAACGGTTCTGATAACCGGAGAGAGCGGCAGCGGAAAAGAAGTTATTGCAAGAGCCATACACAACTACTCAGACAGAAGGGAAAAGCCCTTCGTTGCCGTAAACTGCGCGGCTCTGCCGGGAAACCTCTTAGAGGCAGAGCTCTTCGGGTACGAAAAGGGAGCGTTCACAGGAGCGGTCTCCTCAAAGAAAGGTCTTTTTGAACAGGCAAACGGCGGAACCATATTCCTTGACGAGATAGGGGAGCTCCCCTTACCCCTGCAGGCAAAACTCCTGAGAGTCCTCCAGGAAAAGGAGATTCGGCCTATAGGAAGTGAGAGGAGCAAAAAGGTTGACGTTCGGGTAATAGCGGCAACAAACAGGAACCTTGAAGAGGAGGTGAGAAAGGGAACCTTCAGGGAAGACCTCTACTTCAGGCTCAACATAGTAAAGATAGAGCTCCCTTCTCTGAGGGAGAGGAAAGAGGACATAGTTCCACTGGCACACCACTTTATAAAACGGTTTTCAAAGGAGTTCAAACTTCCCCCTAAAGAGCTCTCAGCCGATGCAGTTGACTTCCTTCTCTCCTACCACTTCCCCGGCAACGTGAGAGAGCTTGAGAACATGATACTGAGAGCCATGGTTCTCTCACCGTCAAACCTCATAACGGCAGAAGACCTGAAAAAACAGGTTCAGCAGGAAACTCCGTCCCTTGAGAGCACAATAAGGGAGTTCGTCCTGAAGGTCTTCTCCGTTGAGCAGAAAGAGAAGAACAACCTCTACGACATAGTAGTTAAAGCGGCAGAGAGAGCCGTCATTTCAGAGGTCTTAAAAAGGTGTAACTTTAACCAGGTAAAGGCAGCAAGAGTTCTGGGAATTCACAGGAACACTTTAAGGAAGAAGATAAGGGAGCTGGGGATAGAGCTTCATTGACGAAAATCAATTTTTTCATCGGTATCTTGGAATAAAATCAGTATTGGTATAAAATAAGTTAAGATGATGCAAAAGGCGGAAAGATGGAACTGTTAGAAAGAATAAAAAAGCAGGTTATCCTGACTCAAGACGGTTCTCCGTTCATTCCCCAGTACCCAGGGGGAATTGATACATCAAGGTGTAACGGGTGCGGTGAGTGTGTTGAGATATGCCCTCAGAACTGTATAGAGCTAAAAGAGTTTGAAGGTAGAAAAGTAGCCGTAATAACGAAGTTTGAACTCTGCATAGGAGACGGTTTCTGTAAGATAGTCTGCCCGCAGGACGCCTTCCTCTGAGGTATCAACTGCTCCTCCAGTTCGGAGGAAGTTGAGGTAAACGAGGAGGAGCTCCTCTCCGACCAGAACGGGAACTACGCCTACCTTACGCTGGGAGGCATACTCTACACCCCGGCCTACCTTCAGCAGATAAACCACAACAGGTGCCAGAACTGTGAAAAGTGTCTGGAGCTCTGCGAAACCCGAGGAATTGACGAAAACGGCAGGGTTATTCCTGAATTCCCCGAGATATGTTCAGGTTGCGGCCACTGTGGGAACGTTTGCCCTGCAAAGAGCATAGAGGCCAAACCCATCCCTCTGGAGGAGATGAAGAGGAGGGTTAGAGCCAGGAGGAGCTCCCGCTAACGGCAAACGGTAAGCCTAACCCCCAGCTCTTCAACAACCTTTTTAAGATTAGGGCGGGATACGAAGAGTTTCTTAACCTCTCTCAAGCTAACCGGAACTGGAGGGTTAACCTCCAGCTTTAAACAGTTTGGCTTCTCTATAAACTCTTCCAGTGCCTTGCCAAGGTTTGCGTAAAGGTAAGGATCCTTAAAGTTCCGTTCAACCATCTTAAGGAGCTCCTCCCTAACTTTACCAGGAGTTGTCCCCTCCTGTTTGGCAGCGTAACTTAGGAATCGCTCATAAATTCCTCTGTTCCTGAAGACAAAAAGAAACCTGTCAAGCTTTCCTCTGTTTATCAGAGAGTTAACAGTTGTCCTTCCTTCAAGGAAACGCTCAACAGCCGAATAGGAAAGGTTCTCAACAGAAGTTTCAGTGTAGACATCTGCAACCTTTTTAATCTTTAAAAAGAGGTAGGTACTAAACCTGTCTCCGTTGAAGGTGTACCAGCCGTTAAGGTCAAAACTGAAAGAGGACTCCCCAAGAAGCTCGTCAAGGAGAGGCAGGTTCAGGCCAACTACAGCTCCCTCTAAAGAGACCCTTAAATAAGGGGGAAATCCCTTCTTCCTGAAGTTAAAGGGAAGATCTACCTTGAGGTCTGAAACCTTCACGTAGAAGAGTTTCCCCCTTAAGCTGAAATCTTTAAACTCAAGGTCGTTTAAAGCCAGGTTGTAGTGGAAGTAAGAGTAAGAAACGGCGTAAGGTAACTTCCTTAATCGCCTGTCTATTTTCTCCTTCAGTTTCACGTTGGCGTAAGCCTCAAGGGCAAAGTAGAGCGAAACGAGAGAAGCTATAAGGAGAAGAGAAGCTAAGAGAGCTCTCTTTCTCATCCTCTGAGCTCCCTGCTTATCCTGTGAACTGTGTCAACCAGGAACTTTGCCTTTTTCGGGTCTGTCGGCGGGAGTATTCCGTGCCCTAAGTTGAAAATGTGTCCCCTCGCCTTCATCCCCTCCTCCAGTATTTTCCTCACTTTCTCTTCAATGGTCTTCTCATCTGCAAAGAGGGCTACAGGGTCAAGGTTCCCCTGAATAGACTTGTTAACCCTCTCAAGGGCAAAAGGGATCTCCGTCTTCCAGTCAAGGCCTATAACGTCAACTCTGAGCCTGTTGTTTACCTCTAAGAGGTGGGCAGCGTTTACGCCAAAGTGGATTATAGGGGTTTCGGGATGCCGTTTCTTTAACTCATTTACAATCTTCTCTGTGTACGGGAAGACGAACCTCTCGTAATCTTCTTTTGCAAGAACTCCCATCCAGGAGTCAAAAATCTGAACAAGGTCAACTCCCGCCTTTATCTGGGCAGAGAGGTACTCAATTACGGTATCTGTAAGTTTTGACATAAGGGCGTCCCAGAGCTTTTGCCTGTTCCACATTGTTGACTTGGCGGCTATGTAGTTTTTGGAGCTCCCTCCCTCTAACATGTAGCTTGCAAGGGTAAAGGGAGCTCCCGAAAAACCGATTAAAGGCCTATCGGTTAACCTCTTCTTTATTATCCGAATGGTCTCAAGAACGTAAGGTAGGTCTTTTTCAGGTTCGGGAACTTTTAGCTTCTCAACGTCTTCCAGTTTCTCAACCTTTGGCTCAAGAACCGGCCCTTTCCCCTCAACGAAAGAGACGCTTATCCCCATCTTCTCAACGGGAACGAGGATGTCAGAAAAGAGAATTGCAGCGTCAACTCCAATCTCCTCAATGGGAACGAGCGTAACCTCTGCAGCAAGCTCAGGGTTTCTGCAGAGATCCATAAAAGAGCCCGCTTTTGCTCTTATCTCCCTGTACTTAGCAGAGTACCTTCCCGCCTGCCTCATTATCCAGATGGGAGTGTACTCGGTCTTCTCTCCCCTCGCAGCCTTCAGAATGGGATGGTCTTTAAGGGACATAGAGGCCTCCTTAGTCTGGTAATTGGAGGAATTATACTTAACTACTTCTTAGAAGAATCGCCTTTTCCTTCAGCTGACTTTTTCTTACTTACTTTCTCCTTCAGCGACTCTGTATCCAGAAGGTAGTTTATGTAGAACCTCATGTTCCTTGAGATAAACCTACCTGCAACCAGTTTCAGGAAAGTTCCGTACAAACTGAAAACGGCAAAAGCACCAACTAAGAGAAAATCCACAGCCCCGCAATGATAGGAAGGCCAGAGCTTCCAGAAGTAGAGGAAAAAAAGCAGTGAGAGAACAAAAATAAGGTTCGTTCCTACAAAGGCGATGTCGTCTGCTTCTCCGGAACGCTTTTTTACAGGTAAAGTTCCGTAAAACCTTCCAAGAATCTGGTAGAGCATGTAGTCGTTTGCGGAAAGGCTTATACTCTCTAAAAGGTCTTTGGGGAGCTCCTTCTCCAGCCTGAGAACTACACGCCTCCTCACAGACCTGAAGTTTTCAAGGAGCTCGTTATTTTCTAAAAAGAGCGACGTATAGTCGGACTTCACCCTGTCAAGGAAAAGTGGCTGCCTCATTATAAAGATGAGCTTTCCCAGAGCCCAGAAGAGGAAGTAAAGGAGAATAAGAGAGTAAAGAGTTCCTATCTTCTCTGAGAAATAAAGAAAAACAGCACAGAAGTAACAGGTGAAATAGAACGGAAAAATCTTGGCTTGCGGAAAGAGAGCTCCCAGGAGAGTTCCCAGAAACCCGTCGGCAAGGAGGAAGATAACGGCACCGGAAAAGGCCTTCAGAGCTATATCTGCCGTAGCATTAACCAGACGGTCTACAGCAGACGAGAGACCGTCAGACACCCCTCCCTCCTGTAAAACGGGTTAACGGGAAAGCCTGTTAACGTCTACACCTACCCTCATCTTTACAGGAACGTAACGGCAGATGGGGTCTTCGTGCATGTAGTCGCCGTGCTCCCAGTAGGCGCGGACTCTACAGCCGTTGCAGATCTTTACGTATTCACAGCTTCCGCACCTACCTTTGTACTCCTCTATCTTTCTCATGTCCTGCATTATCTTAGACTCAAACCAGGCCTTGTGGAACGGAACGTCAAAGACGTTTACGTCTGAAATGGGGAAGTAGCTGCAGGGTCTTAGCCAGCCGTGGCAGTCTATGTAGGCGATAGACTGACCCGCAACGCAGCCTTTCCCGCCGCCGGTTCCAAATACAAGGTTCCTCCTCTTAAGGTCTAAACCGTCTCTTTTTGCGTTCTGATAAAAGATTCGGTAGTAGTGGGGAGCGCAGGTTGGCCTGACGAGTATCGTGTTGTCTCCCTTTAAAATCAGCTCCTTCTCAAGCTCGTAGTGCCAGTTGAGCCAGTATTCGGCCTCCTCGGCAGAAAGGAGCTCCGCGTTGGCCTCCTCTCCCCTTCCAACGGGAAGAACGATAAACATGTACCAGGCCTTTGCTCCAAGCTCCCGTGCCTTTTTGTAGACGTTGGGAATGTCAAAGGCGTTCCTCTTTGTAAACGAAGAGTTGATGAGGAAAGGAATACCATGCTTGTTGAAGAGCTCCGCAGCCTTAATAACCCCCTCGTAGGCTCCCGGCTGCTTTCTAAAGTCGTCGTGAATCTCTGGAGTTGAACCGTCTAAGGAGAGGGAGACCATCCGTATTCCAACCTCTTTCATCTTACGGCACACTTCATCGTCAACCAAGGTTCCATTTGTTGCTATACACATCCTGAATCCAAGTTTCGTTCCGTACTCTGCAAGCTCCCAGATGTCTTCCCTTAAAAGGGGCTCTCCACCTGTTAAAACAACTGTAGGCTTTGAGAGTTTGGCTATATCGTCAAGGAGCTTTTTACCGTCTTCCGTTGAGAAGTCTCCCTGCTCAGACTCCATAGTTGAGGCAGAACGGCAGTGGATACACTCTAAGTTGCAGCGCCTCGTTATCTCCCACGCTATCCACTTTGGCAGAAACTCTTCCCTTACGGCCATTCTATAACTCCTTTTATAGTTTCCAAAGATTATACAAGCTGAATTTAATCATCTTTAGCAAGCTCCTCAATTTTCTGAGCCTGCTCGGCAGCTGCCAGAGCGTCTATCATCTCGTCAAGGTCTCCGTCTAAGAACTCCTGAAGGTTGTAGAGCGTAAGTTTTATCCTGTGGTCTGTTACTCTGCCTTCAGGGAAGTTGTAAGTCCTTATCTTCTCGCTCCTGTCTCCGCTTCCGACCTGGGAGCGGCGGGCTGAGTCCATCTTCTCCTTCTGCTCCCTCTCGTAGAGTTCTTTTAGCCTTGCCCTTAAGATCTTCATCGCCTTAATCCTGTTCTGAATCTGGGAGCGCTCGTTTGAACAGGTTACAACTATCCCTGTTGGAATGTGGGTAATACGGACGGCTGAATCTGTTGTGTTAACGTGCTGTCCGCCGGCTCCTGAGGAGCGGTAGGTGTCAATCTTTAAATCCTTCTCGTTTATCTCAATGTCAACCTCTTCAGCCTCTGGAAGGATTGCAACAGTTGCAGTTGAGGTATGAATCCTTCCGCCGGACTCCGTAACGGGAATCCTCTGAACCCTATGAACGCCGGACTCGTACTTGAGCCTTGAGTAGGCTCCCTTACCGGAAATCATGGCTATCACTTCCTTAAAACCGCCGAGTCCCGTTTCGTTAAGTGAGAGTATCTCAACTTTCCACCCCTTCCTCTCGGCGTAGCGGGAGTACATACGGAAGAGGTCTTGAGCAAAGAGGGCTGCCTCCTCTCCGCCGGCTCCGGCTCTTATTTCCAGAATAACGTTCTTCTCGTCGTTAGGATCTTTTGGAATCAGGAGTTTCTTAAGCTCTTCCTCTAACTTCTCAACCTTCTTCTCAAGCTCTTTCTTCTCCTCTTTGGCAAGCTCAACAAGTTCGTCGTCCTCTCCGGCCTCTATCATCTCAACGGCTTCAGCTATCCCCTCTTTCGCCTTCTTGTACTCCATGTAGGTTTCGTAAATGGGCTGGAGCTCCTTGTGCTCCCTTGCAAGTGTCTGGAACCTCTTCTGGTCAGAAATAACCTCTGGCTTTCCTAAACTCTCCTCTATCTCTTTGAACTTCTTCGCAATATTCTCAAGCCTTGTTTCAATGGCCTTCTCCATAACAACCCCTCAACTCCGTTTTCGCCATTAAAAGATTAACCTATAAAATAGTCTGACAAGGACAGAAAACGGAGGAGAAGATGAAAAAACTGCTCTTAACTGCCATCTCTACAATCCCTTTCCTCATCTCCTGTGGGGGTCCCGAGTTCAGCGTAGGTTACCGCTACGTTCCACCGAAAGATAACACAAACTGTCTTCTGTCTTGCGATTCAGAGTTCAGGAAGTGCCAGCAGAGGTGCAGCGAAAAGAGGGAAAAGTGCCTTGAAGACGCCAGAAAAAGGGCAGAGGCAATCTACCAGAAGGAGCTAAACATTTACCAGAAGGAACTCTCCGCCTACAACAAGGCCTACACCTCTTACCAGAGAGCTCTCCTTGACTGGAACAACAACTACAGGAAGCTCTACAAAGACTACATCTACTTTAAAAACGTCTGTAAGAAGACGAAGGACTACTACGCCTGCGACAGGAAGTATCAGTTAGAACAGGCTTTAGACACGCTAAACGACACAAAACCCACTCCACCAACTCCCCCTAAAAAGCCAGACCTCCAGGAGATTATTTCACAGCTCTCCTCTGCCTGTTACACAGACTGCGGCTGTAAGGAGACCTACAACGCCTGCTTTACCTCCTGTGGAGGGGAGATAGTTCCCTACAAGTTCTGCGTTAAAAACTGTAAGTAGAGGCAGAGATGGAGATTAAAACCCACGAAAAGATAGACAGGAGAATCTCGGGAGAGCCTGTTGAGCTCAAAGAGGGCTACGCCAAAGTGGTTTTAAAGACGGAGCCTTTCATGGCGGCAGACGAGAAGGGGCTCGTTCACGGAGGCTTTCTCTTTTCCGCCGCAGACTACGCAGCAATGCTCTCTGTAAACCACCCAAACGTGGTTTTGGGCTCGGCAGAGGTGAAGTTCCTGAAACCTGTGAAGGTTGGCGATACCGTTGAGTTTGTGGCAGAGGTTGAGAGCTCCGAAGGGAAGAAAATTCTGGTTTCCGTAGCAGGTTACAGAGATGGAGAGGAGGTTTTCAAAGGACAGTTTACCTGCTTCGTTCCCTCAAGACACGTCCTTGACCGTTAAGAGGGAAGTTCTGGAGGAGGCAGAGAGGGAGGGGAGCTCCCGTGAGTTCTTCTTTAAACTAATGGAGCTCCTCTCCGGCCTTTCAAGGAAGGAGATAAAAGAGCTCAACCACGAAAAGCTCGTAAAGGAGATCGTAAAGGCCAACCGCCTGGAGGAGTTCTTCTTCCCCTCAAAGAGTAAAAACATCTACAGTGCCTTAAGAAAAGCTTTTAGACAGAAGTTAAGGAGTGAAGTTGAGAAGGAGTGGGAAAAGAAGCTGAAAAACTGGAGGGAGGAGTTTGAGGAGAAGCTCCACAGGGCTGCAAGTAAATACCTCTTAAACGTTGAGAACTGGGAGCTGATGAGGGAGCTCTACAGAAGAGAGTGGCTCCTGCCGTCAGAGGTTCTAAACAGCTTTAAAGGAGAGGCAGAAGAGTTTGAGGAATGGATAGAGAAAGTCTCAACAGTGGAGTTTTTAGAGAAAAGGGCTAAAAAGTGGTTGGAGCTCCCTCCGTTTAAAAGGCGTGAGAAAATAGTAAAAGACATTCTGAAGGCCTATCGGCTCAACTGTTTAGAACTTGGGATTTACGGCCTCTTCCCCCTCTCTGAAGGGGTTGTGTGGGACACCTTTGTGAAGGAGAACACTTTAGAGGCAGACATTGAAACCCTTATAAGGAAGAGGAACAGGAAGTTCGTAACGATTCAGTACGCGGTGAAACTAATCGTTGAGAGGGTCTTCTCTGAAGGTGAGATTCCGCCCTTTTTAGACTGGCACCCCTTTGTTGACTACAGGGAGGGAACACTTAACCGCCACGCAATCCAGCACGGAGTAGCGGTAAACTTCGGAAATAGAAAGAACTTCCTGAAGCTCTTTTACTTTGTAGACTTCCTCTCCGAAATTACCGGCTATCTCCTTGAAAGTAAACGGTAAAGACAGAGCCCTTCCCCTCCTCAGACTCAGCCTCAACCTGCCAGCCGTGGAAACGGGCAATCTCCTTAACAACAGAGAGGCCTATGCCGGAGCCGGAGCTCCCCTCTCCCTTAACAAACCTTTCAAATATCTTCGGGAGAAAGTCCTCCGGGATTCCTCTTCCCGTGTCGGAAACCCTTAAAAACTCCGGAGTGAGCTCAACCCTTACCTTCCCGCTATCTGTAAACTTCAGGGCGTTGTCTAAAAGGTTCCTTAAGAGCTGCTGGTAGAGGACTTTATCTGCCGGAAGGCTCACGTCTTCAAGAGATGAGAGGAGCTCCACCCCTTTCTCCCTCGCCCTCTCAACGAAAGAGCTCAGAACTTCCTTTGTTAAAGGCCGCAGGTTCACCCACTCAAAGGAGGAAACCTTTGTTGAGAAGAGCTTTCCCAGACCCGAAAGGATTGACTCAATCTTTACGGCCTTCTCGTAGATCTCCTTTACGGCGTCGGGGTCTGAGCACTCTCCGTAGAGCAGGAGGAACTCGGCATTCCCCTTTATGGCGGTTAAAGGAGTTTTTATCTCGTGGGAGAGGGTTGAAACGACGCTCCTCTTTATCTCGTCAAGCTCAACCTCAAGGGTGATGTCTCGTTTGAGAACTACGACAAAGTCTCCTACCTTAGAGAGCTTCAGAAGGTAGGTTCTCTCCCCTTCCGTAAAACTTGCGGAGCTCTCCCCCTCTCTTACCGCCTCCTCAAAGGCCTTAACAACCTCCTGAAACGGGTAAACGTCCCACAGTTTCTTAAATCCTTCCCCTACGAGGAAACCTTTAAGGTCAACAACCGCTATCTCAGGGAACTTACTCTGGAGTTCCCTCAACCAGCCTGTACCCAACTCCCCAGACCGTTTCAATTCTGTCTCCTATCTTATCCCTTAAGTGTTTCACGTGAACGTCAACAACCCGTTTAGAAACAGCCTCCCCCTTCCAGACCTTCTGAAGGAGCTCCTCCTTTGAAACAACCTTTCCCCTGTTCTCAACTAAAACTTTAAGGAGCTCCCTCTCTCTCCTGGTTAACTTCACCTCTTTCCCGTCAACGAGAGCTCCAACGTCGGTAACGACAACCCCCGAACGCCGGTCGGGAGAAAGAGAGACCGCTCCTCTCCTCCTTAAAAGGGCTCTTAAGCGGGCAAGGAGCTCCCTTATACCGAAGGGTTTCGTCAGGTAGTCGTCGGCTCCGCTGTCAAGACCCTTTACCTTGTCCTCCTCCTCTGAAAGAGCTGTAAGCATTAAAACAGGAACGCTGCACCCTTTTTCCCTCAGAAAACGGCACGCCTCAACACCGCTAAGACCGGGAAGCATAACGTCCAAAATAACAACGTCAAACTCCTCTCCGTAGTCAAACACAGCACTCAAGAAACTTTCAGCCGTTGAAAACTCCCGAACAGAAAACCCCTCCTTAATCAAAACCCTTCTAAGCAGGTTTACAATAGAGAGGTCGTCTTCAACAACCGCTACTCTCAAGGCTCCTCCAGAACTACATTAAGGTTAAAATAGTCTAACTCTCTTAAGGAACTGTTAAGATGTTATCAGACGAGTTTATGGCAGCAGTGGAAAAAGCCTTTACAGTAAAAGGGTTTGACCTGAACGTGGAGTTTCACGACCTTGAAACGTGGGACGAGGCGATATTCCACACAAAGGGACTCATCTCCTCTCACGGAGTAGGGTACGTCTCCTTCCACCACACGTTTAAGGTGGAGTTCTTACTGGAGAACGGGAATCTTATCTCCCTCTCCTACAGACCGGTACCGGGGGATACGTATGGAGAAGGTTATTGACACAGCCGTAAAGGCTGCAGAGAGAGCTTCTGAAGTTCTCCTTGACTACTTTGGAAGGCTAAAGAGCCTTGAGGTTGAGGAGAAGGCCAGGAACGACTTTGTAACCGAAGCTGACAAACAATCAGAAATGATTATTATTAAGACTATACAGGAGGCTTTCCCTCAACATACTATAGTTGCAGAAGAGAGCGGCCTCCACTCGGGAAACGACTGGAAGTGGTACGTAGACCCGTTAGACGGGACGAAGAACTTTATCCACGGCCTGCCTATGTTCTGCGTATCAATAGGCGTGGAGTTTAAAGGAGAGTTGGTTGCGGCAGTTGTGAAGGCTCCCGTTTTAGAGGAGACCTTTATAGCCGAGAAGGGAAGCGGAGCCTACTGTAACGGAGAGAGGCTCAGCGTAAGCACAAGGCCTTTTGAGATGGCGCTTGTTGCAACAGGGTTCCCTTTCAGGGGAAAGGAGCTTTTAGACAACTACCTGAAGTGTTTTAAGGAGGTCTTCCTGAAGGTTTCGGGAATAAGGAGGTGTGGCTCAGCCGCCTTAGACCTTGCCTACACGGCAAGGGGAACCTTTGACGGCTTCTGGGAGATGTCCCTCCACCCGTGGGACATAGCGGCAGGCGTCCTCTTAATTGAGGAGGCCGGCGGCAGAGTTTCAGACTTTGAAGGTAAAGACGGGTACTTAAAGAGCGGAAACATCGTAGGAGCTTCACCAAACACGTACGAAAAGCTCCTTGAGATAGTTAAGAGACATCTAACAGAGGAGGTATAGAAGAATGGCCTTTGACGAGAAGAAGTGTGAAGGCTGTGCACATAAAGACAAGTGCCAGACAGCTCAAGACCCGATGGACGTTAAGCTCACCTGTAACCTCTCAAAGATAAAGCACAGAATTGGAGTCTTAAGCGGTAAGGGAGGCGTAGGAAAGACAACTGTTGCAACGAACCTTGCAGCTGAGCTTGCAAAGAGGGGCTACAAGGTTGGCCTTTTAGACGCAGACATACACGGCCCTAACGTTGCAAAGATGCTGGGAGCCGAAGGCCAGAGGCTCTTTGCAGACCCAAACACTCAAACAATTAAGCCCTTCATTCCACTTGGAATTCCAAACCTGAAGATAGTTTCAATGGCCTTTCTACTTGAGAACCCGGATCAGCCTGTCGTCTGGAGAGGTCCACTGAAGCACCAGGTAATCAAGCAGTTCCTTGCAGACATAGACTGGGGAGAGCTTGACTTCCTCATCGTTGACCTGCCACCTGGAACGGGAGACGAGGCTCTCAGCATCGCTCAGCTTATAAAGCCGATGGACGGCTTTGTAATCGTTACAACCCCTCAGGAGGTCTCCCTCCTTGATACCAGGAAGTCCATCAGCTTTGCCAAGATGATGAACGTTCCGGTTCTTGGAATTGTTGAGAACATGAGCGGCCTCATCTGTCCCCACTGCGGTAAGGAAATTGACCTCTTTAAGAGGGGAGGCGGAGAGAAGGCCGCCGAGGAGCTTGGAGTTCCGTTCCTCGGAAGGGTTCCCATTGAACCTGCAGTTGTTGAGGCAGGAGATAAGGGAGTTCCGATAGTTATCTCCCACCCAGATAGCTACTCCGCAAAGGCGCTCTCCGAGATTACTGAGAAGCTCCTTGAGGAAGTGGGAGAGAAGGTTGAGACTGCCAACTAAGAAGGTATTAGCGGGGGGAGCTCTCCTCCTCTCCCTCATTCTCTTAGTTATCGGCATCCTCTCGGGAGAGCCGAGAATCGTCTGGAGCAACGGTAAAATCCTCTGCCTTACCTGTATAGGCATCAAGTAGGGGAAACCATGCTGAAGGTTCCGTTTCTGAAGAACAGGCGGGTTTACCAGTTTTTAACGGGAATAACGGCAAACCTCCCCCTGTGGAACTTCATAACTGGAAGGCTCTACACCGGAAAGCTCAAGTCAATTCCCTTTCCCATAATGAACTGCTACGCCTGCCCTGCGGCTCTCTACTCCTGCCCCATCGGAACGATCTCCCACTTTTTAGTTCTCAACAAAATCCCCCTCATGACTTTAGGAATCGTCTCTGCAGTTTCTGCCTCTTTCGGCAGGTGGATCTGCGGCTGGGTCTGCCCCTTTGGACTGATTCAGGATCTCCTCAACAAAATTCCGTCAATCAAGTTTGACCTCCCCAAACCCTTTGTTTACCTGAAGTACCTGATGCTCGTCTTCGGCGTTATTCTTCTGCCTTACCTCTTTAAGGAGCACTACTTCTGCATGGTCTGCCCTACGGGAACGGTAGAGGCCGGAATCTACTGGGTTGCCGTTAGCTCAATGATTGCCAACATGGCAGGGGCTTTCTTCCTCTTTAAGCTGGCCTTTGGAAGCATGTTCCTCTACGGCTCAATCTTCATAAAGAGGCCCTTCTGCAGGTATGTCTGCCCGCTGGGAGCTCTCTTTTCCATCTTTAACAAACTGAGCATAGTTGACTTTAAAGTTGAGAAAGAGAACTGCATAGAGTGCAACCTGTGTAAGAAGTCGTGCCCCGTTAACTACCCGATATACGAAGACCCCAACTCCCCGGCCTGTTTAAGGTGTTTAAACTGCGTAAGGGTTTGCCCCGTTGTTAAAGTTGACTCTCCCGTTTTAAGAGCAAAGGAGACAGTAGAGGGTTTAAACAGGTAGAAAGCCCCCGAAGGGGCAGGGAACTCTCTAAAGGGTGCTGACCTCTTTAACTCTACCTGCAAGCTCTTTTGCAAACTGAGAGAGTCTCTCGTAATCCTCGTCTTTCGGAAGGCCTTTAACAAGAACGGGCTCCAACCACTCGGCCTTAATGTTCTTCAGCGTATCCTGAACGTGTTTAACCATAACCTTACCGTTCCAGCCGTAGGAGCCTATAACCGAGAGGAACTTCGTTTTCGGCCTTAAGCCGTTCATAAGGTAGGCAAAGGAGATAACCGAAGGGTGAGCTCCTGCAAGAACCGTTGGAGAGGCGATAACAACGGCTGCGGCGTCAACTAAGTCCATCGCAACGTTTCCGATGTCTGCGCTTATCAGGTTGTAAGGTCTGACAATTACTCCCTCTTTAGAAAGCTCCGACGTTAAGTGCTCCACCATGTGGCGGGTACTCTCGTGCATGGAGACAAAGGGAACAATAACCATAGGCTTCACTTCGTCTGAAACCCACCGCTTGTAGGCTCCAGTCATAAACTCAACGTCCTTTATGACAACTCCGTGGCTGGGGGCAATTATCTCAGGCTGGAGTCTGTTTATAAGGGATAGGTGCTTCTTTATGAAGTTCCTGAAGGGCATCATGATCTCTGCGTAGTAGCGCTTTGTCTCTAAATAAACCTTTGCTCTGTTTTCGTCTGTAGTGTCAAAAAGCTCAGATGTGGCTATGTGGGAGCCTAAAAAGTCGCAGGTAAAGAGGATTCTATCTTCTTTAAGCCAGGTAAACATGGTCTCCGGCCAGTGAACCCAAGGAGCCATGAAAAACTGGAGGGTTTTGTCTCCTAAGGAGAGCTCCTCCCCCTCCTCAATAACCTGAAAGACATCTTCAGGCAGGTGGAGAAGGTCTATAAGCATGGCCTTACACTTTTTGTTTGTAACGACCTTTGCCCCGGGGAACCTCTCTAAAACGTCTGGAATGGTTCCGGAGTGATCCTGCTCCGCGTGGTTTGAGATTACGTAGTCAATCCTTTCAACCCCAAGCTCTTCAAGGTTTCTGAAAAGCTCCTCCTTCTTGTGGGGCTCAACTGTGTCTATGAGGGCTGTCCTCTCGCTTCCTACAACTAAATAGGCGTTGTAGCTTGTCCCTTCAGGAAGTGTAACAAGCTCGTCAAAGAGAACTCTGTCCCAGTCAATGGCTCCTACCCAGTAAACTCCCTCTTTAATCTTCTTCGCCGCCATCACTCCTCCACAGGCTCAAAGTCCTCTTTTCCGGCTCCACACCAGGGGCACGTCCAGTCGTCGGGGAGCTCCTCAAAGGGCGTCCCCGGAGGAATTCCGTTATCAGGGTCTCCAAGCTCCGGGTCGTAGATGTATCCGCAGGGAACACAGACGTACTTTTTCATTATACCCTCCTCTTAATAAGAATGATTCTCATTTACCATCTTATAGGTAAATTTACCTTTAGTCAACCTTCTTCCCGAAAGCATAGATTAGAGGTAGAGGAACTGAAAAGGAGGCAGACATGGGAGAGATAATCATCAAGGTTCCTGAAGATGTAAGGGAGGTTATTGAGACGGAGCTCCCCTACGAGGAGATAAAGAAGAAGATTGAAGAACTTGAAAGGGAGAAAAAGAGAAAGAAAGCGTTAGAGATTTTTGAAAAGTATAAACACAGCATTGAGGTTGAAGAAGTAAAAGAAGAAGAACTCTACTCTTAGAGGAAGATATGGGAGCTTTCGTTGACAGTAACATTATTATTGAGGCTTTTAAAAAGAGCGGAAGTGAAAAAGCCTCAGAAATTTTAAACTTTATACTGAAGAAGGGTGTCATCTGTTTCACAAACATAATCGTTGAAAGCGAAGCCGTATTCCACCTAATAACAAAAAGTAAAGGAAAACTTACTTTAAATGAGCTTGAAGATTTCCTTGATTTCTTTGAGTTCCTGCCGCTTAATAACGATATAAGAACTATGTTCAGGAAATTTGTAGAAAAGCACAAGCTAAAGCCAAACGACGCAATTATTCTGTCAACCTGTAAGTACTACGGCGTTCCCTACCTGGTATCCCTTGACTCAGACTTTGAAAAGCCGTGTAAAGAGGAGGGAGTAGAGCTGATAAACTCCCCCGAAAAACTGAAAGAAGTTCTCAGCTAAGAGTCTTCAAAGTTCTGTGTAAACCTAAAGGCTGTCTTCAGAAAGGTCTCTACTTTTTAACGAGCGTAAGGGCTACTCTGTCTCCCTCTTTAAGGCCTTTTACAATCTGGGTATAGGTATCGTCGCTCCAGCCGACCTCAGCGGGAACTTCAACAACTTTTTTCCCGACAACTTTGTAAACAACGTAGCGGCCGTTCTTCCACTTTACAGCCTGGTTGGGAACAACTAAAACCCCTTTTCTGACTCCTGCAATTACCCTGTTGTGGGTTGTCATTTCAGGTCTTAAGTAGTTCTCTCCCTTAAACCCTCTGGCCACAACGATGTAGTAAACAACGTTGTTGAGGATTTTGGGTTTCGGATATATCTCAACAACTTTTGCCCTGAAAACTTTACTTCTGTAAGCGTCAACTGTGAACTCAACGGGCATTCCCTTTTTAACCTTTCCTATTTCCGTTTCGTCAACGTATATCCAGTTCTCAAGCCTTTTGGGGTCTAAGATGGTTACAAACTGGGGAGCGTTGAGGCCTGCAACTACGGTTTCCCCTTCCTGAGTTGAGACGAAAGAGATTACTCCGCTCATGGGAGCGTAGATGTAGGAGTAGGAGTAACGCACCTTTGCCTGTTTCAGGTCTGCCTCTGCCTTTTTTAGGTTCTCTTTAAACTCTGCCTTTAGCCTCTCAAGTTCTGCCTTCTGCGCCTTCAGGTTGAGCCTTGCTCTCTTTACCTCTTCCTCTGCAGCTTTTAGAGAGCTCTCTGCCGCAGCAAACTGTGCCTTTGCGTTTTTAAACTTCTCCTCTGTTGTGTAGCCGATTGAGAGGAGCTCCCTCTGCCTCTCAAACTCCCACTTCTTTACCCTGTAGTCCTCTTTTGCCGCTTTGAGCTTTGCAAGGGCTGAAGAGAGCTCCGCCCCGGCAGACTTAACCTTAAGCTCCTGCTCCTTTATCCGCTCCGGGTAGGTCTTTTTAATCTCGTTGAGGTTTGCCTCTGCTCTCTTAAGTGAGGCGCGGAGCTCCCTGTTGTCAATTACGGCGATAAGGTCCCCCTTGTTGACCCAGTCTCCAACCTTAACGTTCTCCTTAACGACGGTTCCCGAGATCCTCGCTCCTACCTTTATCTCCGCTCCCACCTGAGGCTTTATGATTCCCGTTGCGTTTATCACCTTCTTAACGGTTCCTTTTTTAACCTCCACAACCTTTCCGGGAAGGAGAACCTCTTTCTTCTTCCCGAACTTCAGGAAAATTCCGACTCCTGCTATAAGAATCAGAAGGACTGCTATCCACTTTTTCAATTTTCACCTCCAAGGAGCTCCCCTGTAGCCTTTTTAAGGGAAACGATTGAGAGGTTGTAGTTTAAGAGAGACTGAAGGTAGTCGGTTTGAGACTGACAGTAGAAGTCAAAGGCCTGAAGGAGGGCTACAATGTCAGAAACTCCAAGTCTGTACTCGTTTAGAGCTCTCTCGTAGGCCTTTTGGGCGTACTTGAGGGAGCTCTCAGAAGAGTTCAGCTGAGAGTAGGAGTACTTAACGTCACTTAAAGCGTTTAAAACCTGGAGCTTTACGCTGTTTTCGGTCTCTTTCAGGTTTAACTGTGCCTGTTTAAGCTGTGAAACCTGCTGTAAGGTCTGGAACTTCGTTAAACCGCTGTCAAAAACGGGAAAGCTCAAGGTAAAGCCGGCAGAGTAGTTCTTATCTCCGGGGAAATCGGTTCCCGTTCTCTGGGCAGAAATGTTTACAGAGAGCCTCGGGGAGAGGTTTCTCTTTACAAGCTGAACGCTTCTTTTAGCTATCTCAACCTGCTGTTTTGCCTCTTTTACCTCTGGCCTTAAAAAGAGAGCTCTCTTTACCAGCTCTCTGGGGTTTAGGGGCAGCCTCTCCTTTATCAGGTTAACCTCCGGCTTTTCCCCATCCTTCAGTGAGAAGTCAAGGAGGGCGTTCAGTGAGTTAAAGGTTTTCCTGTAGTCGTTCTCGGCCTGTGAGAGGAGAGCTCTCCTCTTCTCAACCTCAGACCTTGCCTTTAAAACGTCTGTTATCATCACAAGGCCTTTCTTGAACTTCTCTTTAGCAACTGAGAGGATTTTCTCAGAGCTCTCAAGCTGCTCCTTCCTGAGCTCAATTTCCCTCTCAAGGACTTTCAGCCTGTAAAGGTAAGAGAGGGCTTCTGAGTAAACGTCTAAGAAAGTAGAGTCAACGGCGTAGCGGAGCTCTTTTACCTTTTCCCTGTCTATGGAGAGCTCCACGTTCCTCTGAAGGTTCAAAGGCTCTGCCGTAATAGAAACGCCGTAGGCGTGGTTCTGGTTCCAGTTGTTGAAAAGGTCGGGGTAGAACTCGCTGAAAGAGGCCGAAAGGCTGACCTTTGGAAAGTAAGACCTGAAGGTTGCCTTCTCCTTAAACTCCTGAGCTTTAACCTGCTCTTTCTGAACCTTTAGCCTTAAAGAGCGCTTCAGTATTAACTCTTTCAGCTGAGAAGGAGTTAGAGCAAAAGCGTTAACGGGAATAAGAAGGGTTAGTGCGGCGGTTAGAAGCTTCAACCTCTACCTCTTTTATCTGTTTGTAGAGGTAATGATACAAAAGAGGAAGGGGGAGCCCCCCTACCCTTCAACTTTAGCTGCCTTTTTCTCCTGAACCTTTTCCCTCAAGAAGTTGAACCATTCCTCAAGGCCCTCTCCAGTTTTAGCAGAAACGACGAATATCTTCAGGTTTGGGTTAAGAGAGAGAGCTTCTTCCTTAACCTTTTCAACGTCAAAGTCAAAGTAAGGTAGAAGGTCTGCCTTTGTGATGATAAAGACGTCTGACGTTTTAAATGCTTTGGGGTACTTAGCCGGCTTGTCCTCACCTTCAGGAACGGAGATGAGAACGACCCTTATGTGTTCCCCCAGGTAGAAAGAGGAGGGGCAGACCAGGTTTCCAACGTTCTCAATGAAGAGGATGTCCGGGTAGCCTTCCATCTGCTTCTCTAAAGCGTGGAAACCTTTGTGGACGAGGGGAGCTTCAAGGTGGCAGGCTCCTCCCGTTGTAAGCTGAACGGCAGCAGCTCCCTTTGCCCTTACCCTTTCGGCGTCCCTCTCCGTTTCAATGTCCCCTTCAAGAACGCCGATCTTCAGCTCGTCTTTCAGTGCTTCAATTGTCTTCTCAAGGAGTGTTGTTTTACCAGAACCGGGAGAGCTTATCAGGTTTATGGCAAGAATTCCGTGGCGGTCAAAGTGTTCCCTGTTTGAGCGGGCAACCCTCTCGTTCTCACTGAGAAGGCTCTTTTTAATCTCAACGTTCTTTCTGGTTGTGTCGTCTGAAACTACAAAGTGGTTGTGGTGGTGCTCATGTCCGTGGTCGTGCTGTCCGCACCCGCATACGTCACACATCCTTTACCTCCTTAATTGCTATTACTCCCCCCGCAACTCCTCCCATAAACTCGTAGGAAGTCAGTATTTTAAATCCGTTTTCTCTTAGGAGTTCTGTAAATTCACTCATCGTGAAGAATTTCTCTATAGACTCAAAGAGGTAGTCTATAGCCTCGCTACTTTTCGTTGCAATTCTGCTCAGGTTCATAAAGCTTCTGAATAGGTAGTGGTTAAGTTTAAAGTAGAGGTCTCCCTTTTCAGGTCTGAAGAAGTCAAGGATGACCCACAGTCCTCCTCTTCTTAAAACCCTTAAAGACTCCAGAAGGGTCAGTTTCGGCTCCGGAGAGTTTCTGACGCAGAAGGAGGAGAAGAGGAGGTCAACAGAGGAGCTCTTTAAGGGAAAGAACCTGTTGTCTGAACAGACGTAGCTTCCCCTCTCTTTTAGCCTCTCCTTTGCCAGCCTTAGGAGAGGTTTACTTATGTCGCAGTTGATGACGCGGAGCTCCGGCCTCTCCTTCAGAAGGAGCTCCCCCATGTTCCCGGCACCGGAGCAGAAGTCAACGACAACTCTAGGGTGGGGGATTACAGAGAGAGCTCCTTTTATGAGAGCTCTCCTCCACCTGTTCACCTGAACCGGGCTTGAGAGCCTGTTTATGACCTTCTCGTAGTAAACGGCAAAGTCGCTGTTGAAAATCTCCTTAACCTTCATCTATACCTCTATCTCTGCATCTACAACTTCCAGCTCTTCCCCGGAAAGGAGCTCCAGGTCAACAGAGCCACACTCAGGACACTCCGGGAAGAAAACGGTCTCAACCTCAAACTCCTTCCCACAGCCCTTACACCTGTAGCGTATCGGCGTTTCCTCAACAATCAGCTCAGCCTTACTGAGCTTCGGAAACTGCTCCTTCAGAGCGTTAAAGGCAAAAACGAAGGAGTCAACGACAATCCCCGAGAGTTTTCCCACCTTTACGCGAACCTTCAGAACCTTCGTTGCCTTCTCCCTCTCCGCCATCTGGTTCAGTGAGTCTAAAAGCCCCATGGCTATTGAAGTTTCGTGCATCACCCTTCCCCTTCAAGGGCTTCAAGAACCTCATCTAAAGCCTGCCATATCTCTCTAGCCGCCTCTTCGTCTATCTTCTCTATGGCGTTTCCAACGTGAACCATTACGTAGTCTCCTTCCTTCACCTCCCCTTCAGGAAGGAGCATAAGACTGATAGTTCTCCTAACTCCCTTAGCCTCGGCAACCGCCATAGGGTAGTTAATCTCAACAACTTTCATAGGAACTCCCACGCACATTTAAACCTCCTTAACTCTCTTTTCCCACCAGATGTCGGGATCTTCCGGTTTTTCCTTTAAAGTCGGTTCAACTCCCCACTCTTTCAGAATTTCAAGAACTTTTTCCTCAACTTCAGGTAGCTTTTCCTCAAGCTCCGGCGTTAAACCTGTTCCCGTCTCTATAGATTTTGGAATAATTCCTATCAGTTTCACATCTTCAGGGCAGGTACCCTTAATTTCGTTAAGAAGAAGAACTTCCTGAAGGCCAAGCTGATGAGGTGAGAGTTTTAAGGGCAATCTGTCTATAAAGAAGTCCTCTTTTTCGTAGATTTTTACCTCTCCCGGCTCACCTTTCGCCTTTACCACGTCAACGATCAGGAGTTTGTCAAGGTAATCAATCTCAGGAGAGAGGAAAATTCCTGCAGTTCCTCCGTCTATCAGGACAACGTTTTCCGGTAACTCGTACTTTGCTTTCAAAATGTAGAGAAGTTTAACTCCGAAGCCCTCGTCTTTCAGAAGAACGTTTCCAACTCCCATTACACCTATTTTCATTTTCCCTCCAAATTAAAAATGGGGGAGCCAAAACTCCCCCACCCTTTCCTCTAAAAGGAGATAAACTACTGCTCTTTCTTTGCAAACTTGAAGCCGTCAAAAATAGAAGAAATAAGGCCTTCAGGGTGCTTAATGTCGTTCCAGACAACAATGTAGATGTGAACCAGAGCAAACCACGCGAAGTACCAGTTGAGTATGTAGTGGATGAACCTTGCAACCTGCTGGGTTCCAAAGAGAGTTGCTCCTATAGAGGTAAATAGGCTTCCCTCGGGGTAGAGAAGGTAGAGACCTGTAAGGAACTGGACAATTGCAAGGAGTATTGTGAAGAAGTAGGCCGTTCCTGCAAGGGCGTTGTGGCCAAGCCTCTCCTCGTGGTGGTCTGTAAGGTAAGCGTAGTAGAGGAGAGTTGAGAAGAGGTTCTTAATGTTCCTACCAGTGATGGGAAGGAAGTCCCAAACTCTCTCGTACTTGTTGCCGAAAAACCACAGGTAGAGCCTTGCAATAACGGCACAGGTAAAGAGCATTCCGGCTATGAAGTGGATCCAGCGCATTATTGCCATTGTGAACTGGTGGCTCCCCTCAAGCCAGGTGTTTGTCCAGGGCCAGTGGATGTAAAGACCCGTAACGATGAGGGTAAATATTGAGGGAGCAAACGTCCAGTGGAAGAGCCTAAGGAGTATGCTCCAGACGTATTTCTTCTCGTAGACTGCCATTTTTTCCCTCCTCATTGGCTTTAGGAGGGAGGGGAGCTCCCTCCCTGAAGTTAAAGAACCTTAACCTTCGTAATCTCGTTTCCTTCCGGGTCAACGAGGTGAACGGCACAGGCGATGCAGGGGTCAAAGGAGTGAACAGTCCTGAGAACCTCAAGGGGCTTTTCAGGATCTGCCAGAGGGTTGCCGACGAGGGAAGCCTCGTAAGGTCCGGGCTGTCCTTTATCGTCCCTTGGTGAAGAGTTCCAGGTAGAAGGAACAACAGCCTGGTAGTTCTTAATCTTGCCGTTCTCAATAACAGTCCAGTGGGAGAGAGTACCCCTTGGAGCCTCGTGGAATCCGCAACCCTTGATTTCGCCGGCAGGGTAGCTTGGTGGGTTGTAGATCTCAAGGTCGCCGCGGCCAACGTTGTCAACAAGCTGCTCCCACTGCTTCAGTGCAAGGTCTGAGAGAACCTTAGCTCTGAGAGCTCTTGCAAGGTGTCTTCCCGGAGTGGACTGGAGAGCGTTAAGGTCAACACCGTCTGTGCTCTCACCGATGAGTGAGAGAACGCTCTTAAGGTCAGAAAGTGCCTGGTCAACGTACTTCTTAATAAGCTTGTGCCCCTGAGCGTATCCAACGAGAATCTGAGCAAGAGGACCAACCTGCATAGGAACGTAGTCGTTACCTTTAACAAACCTTGGAGCCTTCGTCCAGGAGTACTTACCGTTTGGATCAACGTAACCGCCGGGCATTCCGGTGTAGTCTGGAACGGTCTCCTCCTCCCACGGATGCTTAGTCCAGCTACCCTTGTACCAGGCGTGTGTAATGTTCTCCCTTACGTTCTTGATGAAGTACTCGTCGTTGAAGCTCTTAATCGGCTTAACTGTAGAGAGGTCTCCACCAAAGATTGTACCGCCCGGTAGGTCAAATGTCTCACCCTTCGGATCCTGAGGAAGGTCAGGAACCGCAAGGTAGTTGTCAACGCCCCTTCCGTACTGAAGCCAGTCTTTGTAGAAGGCAGCAATTGCAATAACGTCGGGAACGTAACAGTTGTGGACAAAGTCCCTTACCTCTTCAAGGAGCTGCTTAATGTAGTAGAGGCGCTCCATGTTGAGGGTAGCTTCGTTGTCCGGGTTGATGGCCGTTGAAACGCCACCTACTGCAAGGTTCTGGATGTGTGGGTTCTTACCACCAAGGATAGCAATGGCCTGGTCCGCCTTCCTCTGGTAGTCAAGAGCCTGAAGGTAGTGGGTTACGGCAATGAGGTTAACTTCCGGTGGAAGTTTCATTGCCGGATGGCCCCAGTAACCGTTGGCAAACGGACCGAGCTGTCCACTCTCAACGAACTTCCTAAGCTTATCCTGAACAGCTTTAAATACAGAGGCTCCGTTCAGTTTCCAGTTTTGGTAGCTCTCTGCAATCTTTGCAGCCTTGTGGGGATCTGCCTTGAGAGCTGAAACAACGTCAACCCAGTCTAAAGCAGAGAGGTGGTAGAAGTGAACGATGTGGTCGTGTAAGGCATGAGCGGCAATTATGATGTTCCTTACCATCTGAGCGTTGTAAGGAACCTCAAGCTGAAGGGCGTTCTCAACGGATCTCACAGAGGCAATGGCGTGGACTGTCGTACAGACGCCGCAGATCCTCTGGGCAAACATCCAGGCATCGTCTGGATCCCTTCCCTGAAGGATAACCTCTATTCCCCTCCACATCTGAGTAGAGGAGTAAGCTGTTTTAATGTACCCGTTCTCAGGTACAACCTCTATCCTAAGGTGACCCTCTATCCTAGTAATTGGGTCAACTACTACTCTGTTAGCCATTTCTTACCTCCCCATTTCGGGTTTTTTACTCTTCAGATTTTGAACCTGTTGCAAGTCTTTTAGCTATACCAACGCCGGCGTGGATTGCAAGTGCTGCAGCAGTAACTCCAAGAGCAGCTTTTCCAATCTCTGTAGCACTTGCCTGAATACCTTTTCCGCCAGGAATCTTAACGTTAGGCAGCCTCTTGTGGAAAGGAGTCATGGTATCCCAGAAGTTCGGCTCAGTACACCCGTAACAACCGTTACCAACAGATACGGGCCATACCTCCACGTCGTTGAACCTGATTACAGGACAGTTAGAGTAAGTTTCAGGTCCCTTACACCCCACTTTGTAGAGACAGAAGCCGAGCCTGTGGCCGACATCTCCGAACTGCTCAACGTAGCGACCTTCGTCAAAGTGAGGCCTTCTCTCACAGTGGTCGTGAATCTTCCTTCCGTAAGCAAATAGAGGTCTTCCAAACTTATCAGTTGGTGGAAGCTTCTTGAACGTCAGGTAGTAGAGGACAGTTGAGAGGAAGTTATGGGGGTTTGGAGGACATCCAGGAACGTTGATGATAGGTTTATCCTTGATGATATCGGAAACTCCTACAGCGCCAGTTGGGTTTGGTTTTGCAGCCTGAATACCACCGTAAGCTGCACAGGTTCCGATAGCGATAATCGCTACTGCTTTCTCTGCAGCGTGTTTAAGTATATCTACCGCCTTCTTTCCCGCTATTTTGCAGTAAATTCCTCCGTCTTTAAGTGGAATTCCTCCTTCCACTACGAGGAGGTAGTTACCCCTTTCAATAGCCTTCTCAAGGTCCTCTTCTGCCTGCTTTCCTGCAGCAGCCATTAGAGTTTCGTGATAGTCAAGAGAGATTAAGTCTAGGATGAGCGTAGCTATATCGGGGTGAGACGCTCTCAGTAAGCTTTCAGAACACCCGGTACACTCCTGAAAATGAAGCCATACAACACTTGGTCTCTTTGGATCTGAAGCTGCCTCAGCAACCTTCGGAACCATCTCCATAGGGAGTCCCATTGCAGCTGTTGCTATGGCACAGGCTCTGAGGAAACCCCTACGGGACATCGTCCCTGGTATTCCCCCCATAAAGAGGCTTCTGTTCATGGCGCCCTCCTGATAGGTTTACTTACTGCTCTGAATTCCATTTTAGAATAAGCTTATTAAGATGTCAACGGTATGCTAATTTTCTATTTTTAGAAATTAATTTAGAACCAATCGTTATAGCTAATATAACGAATTCTTTATTGTGAACTACTCTACAGCAGATCAGGTAGAGACATTTCTTGATTCAAGAACACAGATTCAGACCTCACCTAACTTACCGTAAAAACAAGCTTCCCTTCTATGTTCTTACTCTCCCCTCCCCTCAAATCGTTAAAGTTGGCGTACTATACCTTGCAGTTAAAATTCCCCTCTTCCACCACACTGTTTTCCGTTTTTAACTGGGAAAATTTGCCCTAAAAAAGAACGTCCATAAGCTCTCTGACAACCTCACTTGAAGTTCTGTACAGGACCTTTGTTCCCTCTTTTCTAAAGGTCAATATACCAAGCTCTTTCATAAGGCCAACGTGCTGAGAGACTTTCGGCTGAGAAATCTTAAGAATTTCAACCAGGTCCTTAACGCACATCTCTTGGTTGAGTGTGAGGAGAACTATCGCCAGCCTCTCAGGGTGGCCCAAAACTTTAAGGAGCTCCGCTCTCTCAAAGAGTTTATCTTCCGCAATTTCAAAGTAAGTGGTAGCCATTAGAACACCTCCTCCTCAGAGTTCACATCAACAGAGTTCCAGATCCTGTAAAACTTCCTCAACTTGTTATCGTTCCACTTGGGAACAGGAAGACCAAGCTCCACTCTTTCTATAATATCAGAAATATTTAGAAGAACCTTCTCTTTTAGGAAAGAGAGAAGCTCATCAACATCCTCTTTACCGGCTTTCCTGAACTGAAGGCTTGAGGGAGAATTCCTCTGAATCTGTGCCAGCGTGCTGAGTCCTCTTTCACTTCTTACAATAAAGAGAGCTCTGTTTACCTCTTTCAGGTAAACGGCGGTGAGATCAGTTCCCTTGCCGGCCATGTTCAGACAGTAACGGCAGGCGCTGTTTACGTACCTGTGGTGAAGTGCAGGAGGAACCGCTACTTCCTCGCCGTTTTTTAGCTGATAGCGGAGTTCTCCTTTTTGGAAGTAAAACCTTGAAACTCCAGCTCTTTTACCAGTTATATCAACCACCTCTGATAAAAAGGCCGTATCAGTTAGAACTCCTGGACAAAGAAAGCTGACTTTGAGGGCTACTGCTGTTTTTGTCCAGTTACACCCAATCCCGAAGTACTGAGTCTTGTTTAAACCGTCAAAAGTGCAGGCGGGACCGAAAACCGCTAGTCTAGAGAGCCTGTACTTCTGAACTGCCTTTTTAAGAAGTGAGTTAACTCCAAAGCAGGTATTCCTAACGGGAATTTCAACATCTTCAGCCTTAAGGATGAGCCGCGGCGAGTTTCCGTCTTCACTGGCGGTAAGCAGGCCATCTATGAGGCCAAACTTCAACATAAGGGTAAAAATGGCCTTTACCGGATTTTCACCCTTACCGTCAACCAGAAACGCTTCTCTATACTTTCCCAGAAGAAAGCGACTGTTAAGAGCAACCAATTTTAACCTCTCATGTGTACGTCGGTTGCGGGTAGGGCTTAAAACTCTGCGGACAGGCAGCAAGACAGGAACCGCAGTAAACGCAGAGGCCCGGGTTAAAAGCTGGTCTACTACATTCATAGTTGTAGGTTATAGCCCGTGTAGGGCAGGCAGTTGAACAGGTACCGCAGCCGACACAAAAACCCTTATTTACAACTTCTGCAAAGATATCCATACCTGAAGCCCTAGTTGAGAAGGTCATCAGTTCAAAGGGAAGGAGGAAGTCTTCGTTCACCTCAAGGAGGGCCAGAAGGAAGCTGTAGAGAAGCGACGGGTTTGGAGGACATCCGGGAATGGCATATTTAACCTTCGGCTTTACCAGATCAACTTCTGTTATCGGAACAAAGCTCTGATGCTGCGGTTGAGGTAGCTGGTTACCGCAGGAGAGACGTCTGACTCCTCCAAAGGAGGCACAACCTCCAACGGCAACGATGAGTTTCGCCTTCTTCTGGAGCTCCTTTACCAGGTGAAGGTGGTGAGGATCCTCAATACAGAGAGCTCCCTCAACAAAAGCGACGTCCATACGGGGAAGGTCCCTCCTCTTTGTAAGCATGTTAGAATATACAAGCTCTACCGTATCAAGAATCTCAACGGCTTCCTCAAACATATCAAAAAAAGCTACCTGACAGCCGGAACAGCTTGAGAAGTGGAGGAACCCTACCTTTAACTTGAACTCTTCATCCTCAAAGGAGAGCTTATCTCTGTAAAACATACCTTTTCCTCAATTCAGTGGGCAGCACAGACGATGCAGGGGTCGTAAGCCCGTACAACGTACTCCGCCTTTGTGGCAGGAACCCCCCTTAAAGCCTCTCCAACGGCGAAGAAGTTCAGCTCCGTTGGAACAACTATTTTATAGTATACTATTTTCCCCGACTTATCTACCTTAACGGCGTGAAGGTTCGTTCCCCTCGGGGCTTCGTGAACTCCCACGCCAACAGTTTCTCCGTCGGAAGATGGGGTTTCTCTGTTCCAGAGCTCCCCGTCAAACCTACCGCCTTCCAGAATCTCCCTTATTCTCAAAAGTGCCTCTAAGTTCTCCTCTCCCCTCAAAAGGTGGAGCTCCTTAACGCCACCTTTAGGAGTGTATCCTTTAAAGAGGACGGCTCTAGCTCTCGGCCCCGTTTCAACGGGCTTTCCGTCAAAGAGGGGGAACAGGTTCGTAACTCTTCTCTTTAGTTCTCCCTCAAGGAGCTCCTGGGGAAGGAGAAAGGTAAACTTCTCAAATGGAACGGAATTTCCGTAGTAGAGGTCTGTGGCAAAGTAACCAAGACCATGACTGCCGAAGTCTTCACTGAGCCCCTCTCTCTTCCAGAGGGCTTCCAAACTCTCCCTGAAAACGGAAAAACTGTTCTTAAGCTTTTCAAGTACCCCGTCCATTTCCGAGAGGAGTTTCTCCTTAACAGACTCCTCCAGGGGTTCTGATATCCCGCCCACTTTCACGTTTGGGGAGTGGATAATCTCCCCCCCTACAGTCTCAAGAACCGTTCCTGCAAACTTCCTGACTCCCTGAACTTCCCTTATAAAGGCAAGCTGCTCCCTCTTTTCCGGGAAGAGGTCTTCAGAAACTATTATCTGGTGGAGGAGGTTGTTGTAGATGCGAACGGCAAGGCCTAAAACCTCCCTCAGTTTTTCGGCTTCCGGCGGAACCTCTATACCGGCAGCGTCTTCTATCGCCCTTGCAGAGGCTACTGCGTGAGTAACCTGACAGAGCCCGCAGATCCTCGTTGTTATGGTAGGAGCAACCCTTGAGTCTTTTCCTAAAAGAAGCGTCTCAAAACCCCTTACAGGAACGAGGGCGTAGTAAAACCCTCTCTTTACAATCCCTTCCTCTACTTCAAGGAAAAGACCGGAGTGCCCCTCTGTAAGCGGTATCCCTTCAAGCTTAACTACCTTCTTCAAATCAGACCTCCGTAAACGGCCTGTCCTAAAGAGAGCCCTCCGTCGTTTGGAGGGACAACCTGGTGAACCAGGACTTTAAAGCCCCTTTCAGGGAGCTCCCTCAAGCACTTCTCAGTTAAAATCCTGTTCTGGAAAACGCCCCCGGAAAGGGCTACCGTATCTATTCCAGTTTCCTCTCTTAAGATTTCAGCAGACCTCAAAACCATCTCTACAACTGTGTTGTGGAACTTCATTCCGATGTCTGAAACAGGTACACCTCTCTTTAAGTCGGAAACAATGGCCGAAACGAGCTCCCTCCAGTCAATCCCTCCGTTCTCTATTTTAAAGGGGTAGCTTCCCGTTTCAGAGGAAACAGAAGACACCTCCTCAAGGAGGATCGCCCCCTGTGCGTGGTAGTTAACGGCGTACCTAATTCCTAAAATGGCAGAAATGCCGTCAAAGAGCCTTCCCATACTTGAGGTAAGGGGGGAGTTTATTCCCTTTTCAACCATCCGGGAGACAAAAGAGAGCTTCTGAGGTTCAACTTTCAGGTATTTCTCAGGATTCTCTCCAGCGGCTTTAAGAAGTGAGACTGCAACCCTGTAGGGCTCCTTAACCGCCCTATCCCCTCCGGGAAGGGGGAAGTACTTAAGATGGAAAGCTCTCTCAAACTCAGTGTAGCCTGCAATCAGAACCTCCCCTCCCCAGATCTTACCGTCGGTTCCGTAGCCGGTTCCGTCAAAGGAGAAGGCTATAACCTTTTTACTTAAAGGAACCTCGTTCTCTGCCATAACGGAGATTGCGTGGGCGTGGTGGTGGTAAACCTGAACCAACCTTTCTCCGAAAAACTCCTTTCCGAACTTCGTCGTAAAGTAGCCGGGGTGGTGGTCTGAAACGACAACCTCAGGCTCAACCTCAAAGAGGCTCAGTAGGTCTTTAACGGTCTCCTTGAAGAACTCCTCGGCCTTAATGTTGTCTATGTCGCCTATGTGCTGTGAGATGTAAACCCTGTTTCCCTTCCCTACGGCTACTGTAACTTTCATGTGGGGGCCAAGGGCTAAAACGGGGCGTTTCAGATTAAATGGAAGGAGAACGGGAAGCGGAGCGTAACCTCTGGAGCGGCGAAACGGAACAACCCTTCCCCCCATAACCTTCACAACTGAGTCGTCGCACCGCCTTGCAATTTCACGGTTGTGGAGGAGAGCTCCGTCAACCAGCTTCCCAAGAGCCCTTTCAACTTCAGAGTTTTTAAACATTATGGGCTCATCTGTAAGGTTACAGCTGGTTGCAACTACGGGTTTTCCGAAATCCCTGAGAATCAGGTGGTGAAGCGGGGTGTAGGGAAGGAACGCCCCTACAGTTCTGGTGTCGGGGGAGACAGAGGGAGCAAGGCCGTTTCTCTCTCTCTGGTTCAGTATAACGATGGGAGACTCCACAGAGGTTAGAGCTATTTCCTCTAACGGAGAGACCTCTGCAAACTCCTTAACCTGATCAAGGTCTTTAAACATAACGGCAAAGGGCTTCTCCTGGCGTTTTTTGCGGCGGCGGAGCTCCGCCACAGCCCTTTCGTTTGTTGCGTCGCAGACAAGGTGGAATCCTCCAAGCCCCTTAACTGCCAGAATTCTCCCCTCTTTCAGCCACTCAATCAGCAGTTTTAGTGCCTCATCTCTCTCTGCAACGGTCTCCCCCCTTTCGTCTACGAGCCACACGTGAGGGCCGCAGACAGGGCAGGCGTTGGGCTGGGCGTGAAACCTCCTGTCTAACGGGTTCTCGTACTCCTCTCTACACTTTTCACACATAAAAAAGTCTCTCATCGTCGTTTTGGGGCGGTCGTAGGGGAGGGAGAGGATAATCGTGAACCTTGGGCCGCAGTTCGTACAGTTTATAAACGGATACCTGAAACGGCGGTTTGTCGGGTCAAAGAGCTCTGAAAGGCACTCCTTACAGGTTGACAGGTCTGGAAGAACGGCTACTTGAACCTCCCCGTTTTTCTCGCTCTTTCTTATCTCAAAACCGGTGTAGCCTACCTCGTCTAAGAACTTCCTGTCTATACTGAAGATCTGAGAGGCGGGGGGTTTTTCACTCTGGAGCCTCTTTAAAAACTCCTCTAACCGTTTCCTCTCTCCCTCAACCTCTATAACAACTCCCGTTTCGCTGTTTAAAACGTAGCCTTTCAGTCCAAGCTCTGTTGCAAGTCTGTAAACGAAAGGTCTAAAGCCTACACCCTGAACAAGGCCGGTAACGTAGAGTTTCAGTCTCATCCAATCTCTCCAAAATACTATAATTCGGTCAACTCTCAAGGAGGAAAGTTATGAGAATAGCCCTTGCCTGCGACCACGGAGGATTCAGGTTAAAAGAGGTTATCAAATCTTACCTTGAAGAGTTGGGAATTGAATACGTTGACTACGGAACTTACTCTGAAGAGTCTGTTGACTACCCGGACTTTGCCTACAAAGCGGCAAAGGGAATTGTAAAGGGAGAGGCAGACAGGGGAATATTCATCTGCGGAACGGGAATAGGCATCTCAATAGCTGCCAACAAGGTAAGGGGAATCAGGGCAGCCCTCTGCTACAACGTTTACGCCGCAGAGATGAGCCGCAGACACAACAACGCAAACGTCCTCTGCCTGGGAGGAAGAGTTTTAGGAGAGGAGCTTGCAAAGAGGATTGTAAAGGCCTGGCTTGAAACTCCCTTTGACGGCGGAAGACACGAGAGGAGAATCAACAAGATTCACAGAATAGAAGAAAACGAATGTGGAGGAATAGACGATGAAGCACCTTAAAGCCGTTGACCCTGAAATCTTTGAGGCACTGAAGTGTGAGTACAGGAGGCAGAACGAACACTTAGAGCTCATAGCTTCCGAGAACTTTACGTCCCCGGCGGTTATGGAGGCTCAGGGGTCTGTTCTCACAAACAAGTACGCCGAAGGATACCCGGGTAAGCGCTACTACGGAGGGTGTGAGTGCGTTGACATCGCAGAGGAGCTGGCAATAAAGAGGTGTAAGGAGCTCTTTGGGGCAGAACACGTTAACGTTCAACCCCACTCAGGTTCACAGGCAAACCAGGCAGTTTACTTAGCCGTTTTAAAGCCGGGAGACACTATCCTCTCAATGAACCTCTCCCACGGAGGCCACCTCTCCCACGGCTCACCTGTTAACATGACAGGTAAGTACTTTAACGTTGTTCAGTATGGTGTAAGGAAGGACACAGAAACGATTGACTTTGACCAGGTTTACCAGTTAGCAAAGGAGCACAAACCAAAACTTATAATCTGCGGAGCCTCTGCATACCCGAGGGTTATAGACTTTAACAAGTTCAGAGAGATTGCAGATGAAGTGGGAGCTCTCCTCCTTGCAGACATCGCCCACATTGCAGGTCTGGTTGTTGCAGACTTACACCCATCACCTATTGAGGCGTGCCACTTCGTTACAACAACGACCCACAAAACCCTTAGAGGGCCAAGAGGCGGCGTTGTAATGTGTAAAGAGGAGTTTGCAAAAGAGATAGACAAGGCCGTCTTCCCGGGGCTTCAGGGAGGCCCATTAATGCACGTAATAGCCGCCAAGGCCGTTGCCTTCAAAGAGGCTCAGACTGAGGAGTTCAGGAAGTATCAGGAGCAGGTCGTTAAGAACGCCAAAGCTATGGCTGAGGAGCTCCAGCACCAGGGATTCAGGCTCGTTTCCGGAGGAACCGACAACCACCTGATGCTTGTTGACCTTACAGACAAGGGAATAACAGGTAAAGAGGCAGAAGCAGCCCTTGGAAGGGCAAACATTACCGTAAACAAGAACACAATTCCCTTTGACACAAGAAGCCCGTTTGTAACAAGCGGAATAAGAATTGGAACCCCTGCAGTAACTACAAGGGGAATAAAAGAGGACGAGGCCAGGAGAATTGCCCAGCTGATAGCCGAAGTTCTCAAGAATATAAACGATGAAACCGTTATAGAGAAAGTCAGAGAAGAAGTTCTTGAGATATGCGGAAAACACCCCCTTTACCCTGAACTGAAAGATTTATACTCTTAAATACTTAGTAGATTAGGGAAGGGACTTCCCTTCCCCTTGATCTGGAGTTCGGGTGGTAAAAAAGGCACTTAACTGTTTTTCCAGAACTGCTACCTCAACAGAACTCTCCGGGGAGTGTAAAACCCTCCTCAGCCTACTCATAATCTCTACCGGCTTCCTGGTTGAAATCACGTTTGTGGGAATGGAGTACTTCAACGGAGGCCGATTTCTCTACATTGGAAACTACGTAATCTTCCTCTCATACCTGGCAGCACTTTTTATCCTCAGAGCAGGAAAGCCTCTCATCTCCTCAGCAGTTGCAATAGGAGCCACTACAGCAACCCTCTGCTTTCACCTTGTAAAGGGTGAGATATACAGCCTCTACTGGTTTCCCCTTATTCCCCTTCTGGCAGGAATGGTCTTTGATTTCAAGGTCTTCCTCTTGTTTACGTATGCTCCAATCTTCCTCGTATCCCTGATATTCTCCTTTCAGCTCTTTGACGACGGTTTTATCCTATTTACAATGGAAACCTACAAACTGGGATTCAGCGCCTTTGCCGCCTACCTGGTATTCTCAACGGTTGCAGCCCTCTACAAGTTCCTCCTTGACAGGTACAGAGAGGAACTCCAGACCCTTCTAGAGAGGGACTACCTGACAGGCGTTTTAACGAGGAGAGCTCTCTTCTCCCGGTTAAAGAGAATAGACTGCAAGAAAAGCCCTTACTCGGTAATAATGGCAGACATAGACAACTTTAAGATGATAAACGACACCTTTGGACACCAGGCAGGAGATAGAGTTCTTAAAGAACTGGGATCGGTCTTTAAGGAAAACCTAAGAAGAGATGACTTTGTGGGAAGGTACGGCGGTGAGGAGTTTATGATAGTCCTTCCCAAAACCGACAAGGCAACTGCCACCCTGGTAGCTGAGAAACTGAGGAAGATTGTGGAAAACAGAACTTTTGACTTCCCGGGAAAGAGGGTTACCGTAAGCTTTGGCGTTGCCGACTGCAGGGAAGGCAAAACCGTTAAAGATGTAGTTGAACTGGCAGATGAGAGACTCTACAAGGCCAAGAGACTGGGGAAAAACAGAGTAATAACAAGTTAAAAATAAAAAAGGGCGCCCGAAGGCGCCCTTTCTGATTTCACTGGCCGGGCTTAGAACTCAGGCATTCCGGCACCTGGAGCCTTCTCCTCTTTCTCAGGAATCTCTGTTACGGTAGCCTCAGTTGTGAGGAGAAGACCTGCGGCGGAGGATGCGTTCTGAATAGCTACCCTCTCAACCTTAGCAGGGTCAATTACTCCTGCCTCAACAAGGTTTTCAAACTCACCCTTCCTTGCGTTGAAGCCCCACTCTACGCCTTTCTCCTTGATGAGCTCCTTAACCTTCTCAACGATTACCTGACCTGCAAATCCGGCGTTGTCGGCAATCTGCCTGAGCGGAGCCTCAACAGCCTTCTTAACTATCTCTACTCCGTGCTTCTTGTCAATCTCACCTTTCTCGTCAAGCTCTCTGGCAAGGTCGTCAAGCTTCATGGAAGCTGCAAGTAGTGCCGTTCCACCACCAGGAACAATACCCTCTTCAACTGCAGCCCTTGTAGCGTGGAGGGCGTCTTCAACCCTTGCCTTCTTCTCCTTGAGCTCAGCCTCTGTTGCAGCACCAACTTTGATGATGGCTACGCCGCCGGCGAGTTTGGCAAGCCTCTCCTGGAGTTTCTCTTTGTCGTACTCAGATGTAGCCTTCTCAAGCTCAGCCTTAATCTGCTTGATCCTTGCCTCAATCTCTTCAGGCTTACCCTTACCGCCGATGATCGTTGTGTGCTCCTTGTCTACAACCACCTTGTCGGCCTGGCCGAGCATGTCAAGTGTAACGTTCTCAAGCTTGATTCCAAGGTCTTCAAGGATTGCAGTTCCGCCTGTGAGAACTGCGATGTCCTGAAGCATTGCCTTCCTTCTCTCGCCAAATCCGGGAGCCTTAACGGCACATACCTGGAGTGTTCCACGGAGCTTGTTAACTACGAGTGTAGCGAGGGCTTCTCCCTCAACATCCTCTGCGATGATGAGAAGAGGTCTTCCTTCCCTTGCTACCTGCTCAAGTACGGGAAGGAGCTCCCTTATGTTGCTAATCTTCTTACCGTAGATGAGGATGTATGGGTTCTCAAGAACGCACTCCATCTTCTCGGGGTCTGTTACGAAGTACGGAGAGAGGTAACCCCTGTCAAACTGCATACCCTCAACAACTTCAAGGGTTGTCTCAAGACCCTTAGCTTCCTCAACGGTGATAACGCCTTCCTTACCAACCTTGTCCATAGCCTCGGCGATAAGCTCGCCGATTTCACGGTCGTAGTTTGCAGAGATTGTAGCTACCTGAGCAATCTGCTCCTTGGTCTCTACAGGCTTTGCAATCTTCTTGAGCTCGTCAACGATTACCTTAACGGCCTCGTCAATTCCCCTCTTAAGCTCAATGGCGTTGTCGCCGGCAGTTACGAACTTGAGACCGTCTCCGTAGATGGCCTGAGCAAGAACTGTAGCGGTTGTTGTACCGTCTCCTGCCTTGTCGGCAGTTTTCTGAGCAACTTCTTTTACCAGCTGAGCACCGATGTTCTCAACAGGGTCTGTAAGCTCAATCTCCTTGGCAACGGTAACACCGTCTTTTGTTACGAGGGGAGAACCGAACTTCCTCTCAAGAACAACGTTCCTTCCGCCAGGACCCATTGTAGCCTTAACGGCGTTTGCAAGTTTATCTACACCTGCCTTAACTTTCTGCCTTGCTTCATTACCGAAGAGAATCTCTTTTCCAGCCATCTCTCACCTCCCTCTCTTTAGTTTTGGTTACTCTTCAACGATTGCGAGGATGTCCTCCTCTCTGATTACGAGGAGCTCCTCACCGTCAATCTTCACTTCGTTTCCGGCGTACTTGCTGAAGAGGACTTTGTCTCCTTCCTTAACTTTAAGAGGCCTTATCTCGCCGTTCTCAAGGAGCCTTCCCTCTCCTACGGCGATAACCTCTCCGATCTGAGACTCCTCTTTAGCTGTGTCTGGAAGAATGATTCCTCCTGCAGTCTTCTGCTCCATCTCTATCTTCTTAACAACAACCCTGTCGTAGAGCGGCTTCAGCTTCATCTCGCCCTCCTCTTCCCTTAGTTTTGTTAGCACTCACCCAAAGAGAGTGCTAATTGCTGGTAATAAAGATATGGAGAGGTAGAGGGTTGTCAAGGGGCTGGAGAGGTACTTCGCCAGTGTTAGGGATTCTCAGGAAGGGGAAGTGGAAAAGGGGAGACGGGGAGCTCCCCCAAAAAGAACTACTTGAGCTTTTTAACGGTGTAGGTGGTTGTAACGCCGTTTGAGGGCTTGAGGTCAACCTCTTCGTAGGCTTTATAAAGGAAATTTATCCTGTCTCTGTGCTGGGCCGGAGAGAGGAGAAGGTCTCTTCCCCTCGTTATTCCAATTCTGTGGTCACACAGGTGGCCAAAGAAGTAGTTTCGCTTCTTGGGGTGTTTGGCAGCTTCTGAGGCGTCTATACCGTAGGTGTAGCCTTTGGGAAAGGCCAGGACCCAGCAGTGGTATCCCTTAACAACGCCGTTTCCGTTAACGGGAAGGCCTATCTCAAAAACGGCAGGGATTCCGGCAGCCCTGCAGAGGGCAATAAAGAGGGAGTGGAAGTCTGTACAGTTGCCGTGCTTTGCAGAGCAGGCCCAGATTGCGTCTCCCCTTCCCCAGCCCTTTCCGGTCTTCTGATACTTCATGTGGGAGACAACGTAGTCGTAGATAGCCCTTAACTTCTCAAGGTCTGTTCTCTTTCCGGCAGTTATCGTCTCTGCAAGTTTCTTAAACTTCTCAACGGGAACGAGCCTGTCTGAAAGGTAGTAGCGGAGAGGAACAGGGCAGCCTCTTTTAGTGGGAGAAACCTCTTTTCTGTCAACAACAACGGTAACCTTTACCCTGAAGGGCTCCTTTACACCCCCTTCCTTCCTTATGTATATAAACCTGTTGCCGTACTCGTCCTCTTTCTGAAGAGTAAAGGAGTAGGGGGAATCCACCTCTATTTTCTCTATCTTCTGCCACCGGTTCTCGTAGGGGACGGGTATCCAGATTTCAACCAATTTTGCGTTGGGTTGAGGCTTAACGTCAACGGTCTCTGTAAGCTGGTAGGTGGCACCGAAAGCTGAGGTTGAAATCAGAACAGCGGCAGTTACAGTTAAGAGCTTTCTCATCTTAATCCTCCTCAATCTTTTCAATTTTCACCCTTGTACTGCTGAAGTCCGGAATTCCCGCTATTGGTTCAACGAGGGGCAGGTCGTAGAGCTCCTCGTCTCTCCTTGTAAGCCTGTTCATCGTAACGCCAACGCCACGCCTGGGGTCAACTTTTGTCCAGTTTCCGTTTGTAACCTTCTTACCGCCAACTAAAACCTCTGCTGCGTTCTCTATGTAAAAGGGAGAGGCTCCGTGCTGCCAGTGGCCGAAGTGGTGGGAGTAGGCAACCGTTCCGGGGCGAACAAGGTTTGTAACCTTAACTTTTGTAACAACTCCTTCAGGGTTACTCCTTGAGTAAACCTTGACCCTATCTCCCTCTTTGAGACCTAACTTCTCGGCGTCTTTCGGGTTAACCTTCAGGTCAAAGTCTGGCTCGTAAACGAGTGCCTGCCTGTAGACGATAGTCCTTGACTGTGTGTGAAGTGCAGACTTGTAGGTTATAACGTTGAAGGGGTAGTCTCTGTCCACCTCTTCTATGGGCTTTCCAAAGTAGGTTGTTGCAGGGTAGTAGCGGAGAGTTCCCCAGAGTATCTCCCCTGTAAGGGAGTTCCTACTGGTTCCCAGCTTCTCGTTCCAGATGCAGACCTTTGGAATTCCAAACTTAAAGTTGCCGTTCTTGTCAAAGGTTTCCTCGTAAGGCCTGAAGACTCCTCCCCTTACAAGGACTGTGCAGACCTTCTCCCACTGCTCTTTCGGAAGGATTCCCTTAAACCGTGAGACGTAGTAGTTCTTCTCAACGAACTCAATTTCGCTCTGGGGAGCTCTCTTCACTTTTGCGTTCTCTGCAAGGTTTGCAATTCCCCTCAGGTAGTAGTCTTCAGGGGTGATGAGGGGGTAGAGTTTCCCGTCTTTTCCGGGAATCGCCCTCTCTCCGTACCCGGGAAGTTTCAGGTAACGGGCAACGTCTATAAGGAATGTCTCCATACAGAAAGGCCTTCCGTCTTTCGTTCTTCCCGTTAGAGGCTCAACTACGGGCGTTCTTACCGCCGTAAACCAGCAGCCCGGAGCGTGGGGGGTGAGGAAACCGTAGTGCCCTTCAAGGTAGGTTACGTCTGGAACAATGTAGTCGGCGTAGATGTTTGTCTCGTTGATGGTCGTGTCTACTGAGATGTAGAGGGGGACTTTATCGGGGTCTCTTAGGGTCTCTATGAAGCGCCTTCCCCCAGGCATACTGTAGATGAGGTCTGAGAAGTAGGTGATAACGACCTTAACCGGGTAGGGGTACTTCTGGTCAATTCCTGAGATTGCAGAGACGGAAAGGCCTCCCTTTGTAAACGGGAACCACGGGAGCTTTGACGGGTAGCCCTTTTTCTTAAACTCCGTTGTGTCTTCGTATCTGGCCTTTTCCCTTGATATCTTTACTCCTTTAGGCTTTTTCATTCCGGGGAAACGTTTGAGGTCGTAGAGCCCCGTCTGCCAGCTGGCGGCTCCCTTACCTCTGCACAGGTAACCTCCCTTCCTGTTTATGTTCCCAACGAGGGCGTTCATCATAGAGAGGGCGTAGCTTGCGTAGGTTCCTCCAACGTAGTTTCCTCCGCCGTGGTAGGCAAAGGCAACAGCGTAAGGGGCGTGCTCCCAGAACTCCTTTGCAACCTCTTTTATGGTCCTCTCGTCAATTCCAGACTCTTCGGCGTAGAATGAAAGGGGATGTTTCATAACGCTCTCTTTCATAAGAGAGAAGGCTGTTTTCACCTTAATACCGTTTACCTCTCCCTCCCACTCAAGGAGAGCTCTCTCTACACTTTCTGCAGGAACGGGCTTTTTAGTTTCAGGGTCTATAACAACCTCTTCACCTTTAACCCTTAGAACTCTTCCGGCTTCGGGGTGGTTCTCGTCAACGATTACAAGGTGGGTAGCGTTCGTGTAGACGTTCCTTCCGGCCTTTTTAGCGGCCTTCATTGAAGGAATTGAGAGGAAGTCTTTATCGTACCAGCCGTTTTCAAGCATCACCCTTATAAAGCCCATTGCAAGGGCTCCGTCCTTTGTAGGCTTAACGGGGAGCCACCTGTGGGCGTGGGCAACGGCCTTGGGAGCTCTGGGGTCTATGAGAACTAACTTCAGTTCCCCTGCTGCAATTCTTCTTGCGATTATGGCTCCGGAGGTGTTAACCCCCGGCTGCTGTGCCGAGTAGATGTTTGAACCGAAAACCAGCATGTACTTGCTGTTCCAGTAGTCGGCCTTAAACTCAACCTGCTTTCCGTCTGAGAGGGCATAGTTACCCATTCTGAACCCGATTCCGCAGATGTCTGTGTGGGCTATGTAGTTCTTTGAGCCTATGGCATTAAAGACCCACCTCTTTATGAAGTGGCTCCTTCCTGCCTGTGAGCGGCCTGTAAACCAGACCAGCTGGTTCCTCTTAGGTCCGAGCTCGGGAGCTCCCGGGTCAACAGGCTCATCAGAGAGAACGTCCTTTATCCCGGGATAGTAACGGTTGTCTCCTATCTCCTTAAAGAGGTATCCACCCTCTGAAACCTCCCTTATCAGCTGCTCCCAGCTAATCGGTTTAAACTTACCCTCTCCCCTCTTTCCTATCCGTTTAAGGGGCTGCGTAATTCTGTAGGGGTTGTAGAGGTAGTCGTTGTCCATCTGTGGCTTTGCACAGGTTGTTGCAACTGCCTTAAAGCTCTCTTCCAACGGAGTGTTGTAGTGAATCTCCTTACCTGAACGGTTGTAGGGGTGGTAGGGGTTCCCGTCTACCTGAACGAGCTTTCCATCTTTAACGGTTACCCTGAGGCCACAGCGGGCGTTACAGGCAAGGCAGACGGTGTTAACAATCCTGTCTCCCTCAGGTTTTCTGGTCTTCGGGTAGGAATAGGGGTTAACCCTCTCAACGGCCGGAACGATTTCAGCGTGGTGGCTCTTAAGGAGAGCTCTCCTTACCTCAGGCCTGGCCTTAAGGAGCTCCGCTAAAGGCCCCGTAGGTTTGTAGAGGTTTCCGTAGACGAGAGCTCCGCTTGGACAGACAGAAACGCACCTTGGAACGTCTCCTCCCTTAACGGCCCTCTCAAAGCAGAGGTCGCACTTCCTGGCCTTATTTCCCTTATCCATAACGATACCGTCAAACGGACAGGCAGGAACGCACCTTTCACAACCTGTACACTTTGCCTCGTCTATAACTACAACACCACCTTCTTTAACAGATATAGCCCCAAACGGGCAGGCAGAAACGCAGGGGTGGTCAAAACAGTTTACGCAGATCTTCTCCTGGTGGAAAACCAGCTTAGCCTTAGGGTACTCTCCTACCTCACTCTCCTTAATCCAGAAGAGGTTAACCTCTGGCGTTTCGTTGAGGCCGTGCTCAAGCTGACATGCAGCCATACAGGCCTTACAGCTCATACACTTTCCCTGGTCAAATATGAGAACTGGCTTAAAGACCTCTTCACCGTAAGCTCTCTCCAACTTTACGCCAGCACCGACAAGAACCGTAAGTCCTGCAAGCTTCAGGAACTCCCTTCTCTCCATACCGCCTCCTGGCCAATTCCTCGTAAACTGAAATAGAATTTTAACTTGACAATATCTGAAATAGAAAATGTCTATAAATCGTACTTTGGTAGAATAGCTTTCTAAATCAAACACTTAAGGAGAGTGCGATGAAGTTAAGAGCAGCACTACTTGCCCTTTTAGTAGGGCTATCAACCGCCGCCGCTTCTTCGTGCGGTAAGCAGGAGAGCTCAAGCAAAGAGAACACTTCCTCTAAGCAAGAAGCTACCCCTATGCCAAAGCCGTTAACATCACTCAACAAGGAAAACTCACAGCTTCCACCAGGGCACCCACCTGTTAACAAAGAGCTCCCTCCTGGCCATCCACCGGTAAACGGGAAAATGGGTATGCCACCGGGACACCCACAGGTTGACAAAGAGCTCATGTCAATGCATACCAGCAAGAACATGACAAAGTTTGACAGACCTATAAGAATTCCTGAAGAAGTCACAAAGACCTGGAAAACGGCAACTGTTGACATTGTAGATAAGGCCTCTGGCAAAGTTGTAAAGGAGTTTAAAGTTCACAACGGAGAAACTGTTAAGTACGGAGGACTGGAGATTAAAGTCCTCTACATCGTTCCCCACCTTGTTCTTGACAACGGCTACACTTCAGGCTCCAACGAACCCCAGAACCCGGCAATTTTAGTAGAGGTTAAGGAGAACGGAAAGACAATATACGCCGGCCCCATCTACCAGAAGTTCCCCGCTATGTACAACATCAACCACCCAAGGTACGTTCTAATCCTGAAAGGTATATCTAAGGAGGGGTAGGGAGCTCCCCTCCCTCCTTTACATCCCATCTCCCTCCGAACTAATATTAAAGTTGAAAACAGCCTTTCAGGAGGGAGAGATGCCGGTTAAAGACCTGATAAAACGAAAAGTTGTAGTAATTGAACCCGACGATCCGGTTAAGCTTGCCGCAAAGCGCATGGAAGACAAAATGGTAGGAAGTCTCGTCGTAATTGACGGAGACAGGCCTGTAGGGATCATAACCGACAGGGACATAGCCCTGAGGGTTGTGGGAAGGGAGAAGTCTCCAGACACACCGGTAAGGGAGGTTATGACAAAAGACCCGATAACCATAAGGGAAGATGCCACCTTCTTTGAGCTGACAAAAACCTTCAGGGAAGCTGCCGTTCGCCGTCTGATAGTTGTAGACAAGGAGGGTAAGCTGGTAGGTCTCATCTCTATAGACGACGTGATGGAGCTCCTCACAACCGAGTTTGCCAACCTGATAGCAGCAATAAGGGGATAGTCTTTAAATGGCAATAAAAGTAGAAACGCCGGTCTTTGAAGGTCCCTTAGACCTGCTCATCTACCTGATAAAGAAAAGGGAAGTAAGCATATACGACATCCCCATTGCAGAGATTACGGAGGAGTTCCTCAACTACATCTATAGAATGCAGGAGCTCAACATACCGCTGGCCTCAGAGTTCCTGCTTATGGCCGCCACCCTTGCAAGGATAAAGTCTGAATACCTGATTCCCAGGGAGGAAGAGGAAGACCCCAGAAAAGAGCTGGTTCAGATAATTGAGGAGTACCTGAAGTCAAAGAGAGCCGCTCAGGAACTTGAAAAACTTGAAGAGGAAGCAGCAAAGTACCTTAAACACGACCCATCCGACCTTATCTTCCAGTTTCAGGAGAGGGTAAAGATAGCAAACACGCCGGAAGACCTGAGAAAAGCACTTGTAAACCTGTTTGAGAGGAAAAGGCCGAAGAAGCTAAAGGTTGGAATTAAGATCTCGTCTGAGAGCTTTAAAGTTTCAGACAAAATGGAAGAGATAAGAGGACTGATGAGTGAGAACTACCTCATCCCATTCTCAGAGCTCCTCCGGAAGAGCTCCTGCAAACTGGAGGCAATAACCTACTTCCTGGCCGTTCTAGAGCTTGCCAAACTGGGAGAGGTAGCAACCTTCACAGACGGAGAGGAGATATTCATCTCAAGGGTCTTCCCGCTTAACAGGAGCATTAGGCTAATGGTAACCCCTACTGACTCCTCTTTTTCAGCTTCTTCTCAATAACCTCCGCCTTACTCTGAAGGTTTAGAACCCTGTTGATGTAAGAAACCCTCTCAAGGCTCCTTCCGGAGTACTCCACAACTATGTCAATGGGAAGGCCGATTTTGAGGAGCTCCGCCACGTAGTTGTCCTTAAAGTCAGAAACCGTCAGGCTCAAACCTAACTGTTTCATTATCCTGTGAAAGGTAACCTTGATAGTTGAAGGCCTTACGTCAAGAAGAGGAGCTATTGGAAGTTTCTCAAACCTTTTCTCCTCAAGCCGCTCCTTAATCTCCTCGTCTATAACGAACCGCTTTATCTTCTTCTCTGTAAGAACGGGAATTCCCATAAAGTGGCCGTAGGAGCTCACCTTCAGCTTCCCTATCTCAGAGGGGGAAAGACCTAGCCTGAAAATCATAAGAAGGGCCGTTTTCAGGTCTTCCGACTTAAGCTTTGAGAGCTGAGAGTAGAGGAGCTTAAACTCCTCGTCGCTTACGGGTCTGAACTCCTGGAACTCGGAAGACTCAGGAGGAACGAACCTTAAGCGCCTCTTTATACCCTTAAACTTCAGGTAGTGCTGAATGGCAGACATGGCAGTTCTGAAGCTCTTCTCCGTTCTGTAACGGGAGGAAAAGTAACCGTACAGTTTATCCTCGTCAAAGTCTGTAAGGTCGTAGCCGTAAAGGTCTAAAAAAGAGTGAAAGTACCTGAGAACCCTCCTGTAGGTGTCTATCGTGTTCTTCTTATAGCCGTCCTCTATCAGTGCTTTGAGAAAATCTTCCACTCCGTCCCCTTACCGTAAAGGTTTGAGTAGTAGTAGAGGTTGACGTAAGTCCTCTTCACGTAATCCCTGGTCTCCTGAAACGGAATGTAGACTTCTGTAAAGAGTACCAAATCCTGAGGCGTTCTGACTGCTCCGAACTTCTTCAGAGCTCTCCTTACCCTGCCGGGACCGCAGTTATAGGCAGCTGCGGCAAGGGGAAAGAGTTTAAACCGCTTCAGAAGGGTATGGATGTAGTAGGAGCCGAACCTGTAGTTCACCTCAGGGTTGTAGAGGTGGTGAACCTTAAACCCTTTAACTTTGAGCCTTCTGGCAATGTCCCTTCCCGTAAAAGGCATTATCTGCATCAGCCCTATAGCTCCGCTCCTTGAGAGAGCTCTCTCTTCAAACAGGCTCTCCTGCCTCGCAATGGCAAGGGAGACAATGTCATCACCGAAAACAGGAGGCTTCGGGTAGAGAACGGGCAAGAGGTAGGGGAACCTGTTTAGTTTCCGTTTAAAAGGCAGAGCCAACATTATTCCCGCTCTGTAGTTCCCGCACAAGTACTGAGCCAGAGCGTTCTGGGGGGAAGGTCTCTCTATAAACGAGATTACGCTACAGAACCCGCTCCTGTACAGGTAATCTAATCCACGATCCTCCAGTGAAAGCCGACTGAAAGCCCTCTCCTTGCTGAAGGGGAACCTTTCGGGAGGGTTCAGGATGAGGTCGTAAAAGCTCAAGTCCTTCCTTTCCCAGCCCTTTCCAGAGCAGACGGAGTAGAGAGCCTCTGCAGGAAGTCCTTTAAGTTCCTTCAAACCCTCACAATTACCGGTTAAGGCGTAGTAGCGGGCAAGGTAGTAGCTGTAAATACCCGGAAAAGCCCTGGCGTATCGGAGGTTCTTCCTGAAGAGACCGAGATCCTCCTGAAAGAGCCTATCAAGGATGTAAAACGTTGCTGACCTCTTAAATGAGGTAGGGGCGGAGCTCCCCATTAAGAGCCTGTAGTAGCTAATCTTCTCAAGAAGATCCCTAGAGAGAAACATCAGGAAGTAGTAGCGACCGTCCTGGTTGGAGGAGTAGAAGAATTTTTTAGCAACCTCCCTCTTTCCAGACTTCATAAGTGTATAAGCCAACAGATATGTATAGTAGGGGTCTTCCCTCAGGTAGGAGAGGTAGAAAAGAGCCGTATCTATCTCTCCCTTCCTTGCAGCCATCCAGACTTTCTTCCTGATGACCCTCGGGGTGAAGAGAAAAGCCGTATTTCCCCTATTTGCTAGGAGAACCTCCTCATCAAGGTCGTTGGTTTCAGAGAAGACCTTCAGGTAGAGCTCCCTTGCCCTTTTCTCTCTCCCCTCTCTTCTTAAAAGGGAAGCCAGCTTAAGCTTTCCGTACAGGTTCTTAGGCTCTGATACACCTTTTAAGTCAGAACAGCTGTCAAGGTAAAGGAGAAGAGCAGCCTCCCCGATGTCTGTTCTGAAAAGGTCTTTAAACCTATCAGAACACAGCGTTCCATCCTTCACAGATTCCACAAAGACCTTAGCACTCTCCAGAGGGAGACCGAAAGAGTTCAGGGGAATTAAAAACAACAATGGAAAAAGAAGTACGAAAACCATACCGAAATTATACAAGTAAAAGAGACCCCTCCAGAGGAGGGGCTTTCAGGCTGCTTGCGCAGCCGATGGGACGGCTATTTGTGGGGCATCAGGGAAAAGTCCCTGTTAAAAATATTATCGTCTTTTTAAGACACAATTTGACCCAAAGGAACCTAAAAACGGCTAAAAAAGAGCCGAAAATTTATAAAGACACTTTCGGGCAAAATCAAGAAGTAACGGCGGTGAGAAGATGGACATAGCAACGCTAATCGGTATTGCTGCAGCCTACCTACTGATTATTGGTTCAATAGTCATCGGTGGAAGTCCAGGAGCCTTCATAAACATCCCTTCACTTCTGATTACCGTTGGAGGGGGCCTAGCAGCCGGGATGGCAGGCTACCCCCTGGGTGAGTTTATTGGAGGCCTGAAAGCCATCTTAAAAGCGATAAAACCGGAAGTTGGAGACCCTCTGGAAACCGTTGAGTTCCTGACAGAGATAGCAAAAAAGGCTAGAAAAGAGGGAATACTGGCCTTAGAGTCCGATATTGACCAGTTTTACGCAAAAGATCCATTCCTCGGAAACGTAATGAGAATGCTAATAGATGGACTTGAAGTGGAAGAGATAAAGAGTACTGCCGAGAGCTCCATGGCACAGATAGAGCAGAAGCTCTCTACAGAAGCATCGGTGTGGGAGTCCCTCGGCGACCTCTT
>JALWGN010000018.1 GCA_027013575.1 Desulfurobacteriaceae bacterium | reverse complement strand
TTTTAGGTCTAATCATCTTCAGAGTTGTTGATATAATGAAACCTCCGCCTATAAAGTGGTTTGAAAAACTCCCCGGCGGCTGGGGAATAACCGTAGACGACGCTGTAGCAGGGGTTATAGCTAACGTCCTTTTAAGGCTCCTTGGAGGTTTCCTGTAATGTTTAAGAAAGTTTTAATAGCAAACAGAGGAGAGGTTGCAACGAGGGTTATCAGAGCCTGTAAGGAACTGGGAATAAAGACCGTTGCCATCTACTCCGAAGCCGACGTTAACTCCCTCCACGTTAAGAAGGCCGACGAGGCCTACCTTATCCACGGAGACCCAATAAAGGCCTACCTCAACTACTACAAAATCGTTGACATAGCCAAAAGAGCCGGAGCAGAGGCGATCCACCCCGGTTACGGCTTCCTCTCAGAGAGAGCCGACTTTGCAGAGTACGCCAGAAAACACGGCATAGAGTTTATCGGCCCCTCGGTAGAGCACCTGAGGGTATTCGGTAGCAAGATAGAAGCGAAAAAACTTATGAAAAGCCTGGGTGTTCCCGTTGCAGAGGGAAGCGAGGAGCCCATCTCCGACGTTGAGGTGGCAAAAGAGGTAGCCAGGAAGATAGGTTACCCCGTAATGATAAAGGCAGCCCACGGGGGAGGCGGTAGAGGTTTAAGGGTAGCGAGGAACGAGAAAGAGCTCGTCTCCCAGTTCCAGCTTGCCGTTAAAGAGGCCGAGGCGGCCTTCGGCAAGGGAGAGGTTTTCATTGAGAAGTTTATAGAAAACCCCCGCCACATAGAGATACAGATAGTTGCAGATAAACACGGAAACGTGGTTCACCTTGGGGAGAGGGATTGTTCCCTCCAGAGGAGACACCAGAAAGTCCTGGAGATAGCTCCGTCTCCGGTTCTTACGAGGCGTCAGAGGGAGAAGCTCGGAAAGATCTGCGTTGAGGCGGCTAGAGCCATAGGCTACTACGGTGTTGGAACCTGGGAGTTCCTGATGGATAAGTATGGGAACTTCTACTTTATGGAGGTTAACCCCCGCCTTCAGGTTGAGCACACAATAACCGAAGAGGTTACCGGTATAGACATCGTTCAGGAGCAGATAAGGATAGCCGCCGGAATGGGTCTTTCCTTCTCACAGAAGAACGTTCAGATAAACGGCTTTGCCTTCCAGTTCAGGATAAACGCCGAAGACCCGACGAAAGACTTCGTTCCCGTTCCGGGGACGATAACCGCCTACTACTCCCCCGGTGGAATAGGAGTGAGGATTGACGGCGTTGTCTATAAAGGCTACACGATTCCTCCCTACTACGACTCAATGGTTGCAAAGCTCATCGTCTGGGGGAGGAACTGGGACGAGACCATAAGGCGTTCAAGGAGAGCTCTAGGGGAATTCGTAATAAGGGGCGTTCCAACAACTATTCCGTTCTTCAAGAAGATCCTCAACGACCCTGAGTTTGTAAAGGGGCAGTTTGACACCTCCTTCATAGATAGGAAGATTAAGGAGTTTACCTTCATTCAGGAGACAGACCCGGAAGTTTTAGCCCTTGCAATCTCTGCTGCAATTGCGGCACACCACGGGCTTTAAAGACGTTTCAGGAGGAGTTCAATGGGAAAGAAGATACAGTTTACAGACGTAACCCTTAGAGACGCCCACCAGTCCCTCTT
>JALWGN010000017.1 GCA_027013575.1 Desulfurobacteriaceae bacterium | reverse complement strand
GTTTGGAGTCTGCCTCTGAAGGTTATGGGAAGAGTTAGAAAGAAAGGAGGGGAAAGATGAAATACCAGATTGAGAAGCAGGGAGACGTTGTATATAGGCTCACTATAGAGGGAGAGCCTGAAGAGGTAAAGAAAGAGGTTGAGACTATCTGCAGGGAGATAGGCAAGAGGGCTAAAGTTCCCGGTTTCAGGCCTGGAAAAGCTCCGGTTTCTGTTATCAAGAAGTACTACGCCGACGACATTAAGTCTGCTCTCTTAAGGAGCTACATTCCTGTTAAGCTTGCAGAGGTTGTTGAGAAGGAGAACCTGAAGCTCGTTAGCGACCCTGCTGTAGAGTCCTTTGACTTAGACCTTAAGAATGACGAGCTCAAGGTTGTTCTCCTCTTAGAGGTTAAGCCCGAGATAGACCTTAAACCTGAAGACTACAGGGGAATTAAGGTAAAGAAGGTTAAGAGGGAGCTCTCTGAGAAGGACGTAGAGAAGGTTATAGAGGGACTGAGGAATCAGGCAGCTACCTGGGAGGAGGTAGAGAGGGAGGCTAAAGAGGGAGACCTGGTTGAGCTTGAGTACGAAACCCAGGTAGAGAGCGATGAGAACGTTCATAAGGGAGAAGTCTCAGTAGTTCTCGGTCAGAACCAGCTCTGGCCTGAAGTTGAGAAGGCTGTTTTAGGTAAGAAGGCCGGAGAAGAGGGAGAGGTTGAGTTTACAGCTCCCGAGGATGAGAAGTACGGAGAGGCCAAAGGCAAGAAGGTAAAGGTTAAGTTTAAGGTAAAGAGCGTTAAGGAGAGGAGACTCCCTGAGGTTAACGACGAGTTCGCAAAGAGGTTCGGTTTTGAAAGCGTTGAGGACATGAAGAAGAAGATAATGGAAGACCTTGAAACTGCCGAAACAATAAGGGAGCAGGAAGAGGTTGAAGACCAGATAGTTGAGGAGCTCCTCAAGAAGGTGAACGTTCCCGTTCCACCCTCCATGCTTGACCTTGAGATAAGGGCTCAGGCTCAAAATCAACTTAACAGGCTTGCCCAGATAGGTGTTAACGTACGTCAGCTGAGCCCTGAAGGTATCGTTGAGATGGTCAGGCCAACTGCAGAAAAGACCGTTAAGGTAAAACTCCTCCTTGAGAAGGTTGCCGAGCTTGAAGGAATTGAAGTTACAGACGAAGACGTGGAGAAGGAGATTCAAAAACTTGCAGATGCAGCTTTCGGCGGAGACTACGTTCAGGCGAGGCAGTCTTTAGAGGAGAGAGGTCTCCTCCCTATGATTAAAGAGGATATTCTGAGACAGAAGGCCTTAGACAGGCTTATAGAGCTTGCCGAAGTTGAGGAGGTAGAAGCCTCTGAGTCTGAAGAGGCTAAAGAAGAGAAAAAGGAAGGTTAGTTCTCCTGCTCCCCCTTCTCGGGGGAGTATTTACTCCACCTGTACCTGAACTCCCGCAGGGTTAAACCTAAAAGTTCTGCAGCTTTTGTCTTCTTTCCTCCTGCCACTTCAAGGGCTTTCTGAAGGTACCTCTTCTCAACCTCAGCCAGTATCTCCTTTAAGTTAACCCCTTCTTCAGGAATCTTTACGTCACACTCGTCGTGCTTTTTCTCTGCCGAGTAGCCGCTTCCCAGTATGCCGTCTTCTGTCAGTATAACTTCCCGCTCTACTATGTTGCGGAGCTCCCTCACGTTCCCCTCTAACGGCAGCCCCATCAGGTAGTCAATAAACCCCTTTGAAATTCTCTTAATCTCCTTGCCGTACTTCTTGCTGAACTCCCTTGCAAAGAACTCAACCAGTAAAGGTATGTCCTCTTTCCTCTCCCTCAGAGGGGGAACTTCTATAACTATTGTCGCCAGCCTGTAGTAGAGGTCTTCCCTGAAACGCCCCTTCTTTATCTCCTCTTTTAAGTTTCTGTTTGTTGCTGCAACAACTCTTACGTCAACCTCTCTCTCCTCGGTGGATCCTAACGGTATAAACTTTCTTGTCTCTAGGAAGCGGAGGAGTTTTGCCTGCAGGGGTAGGGGCATATCGCCTATCTCGTCTAAAAAGAGGGTGCCGCCGTTTGCCTTCTCTATGAGCCCCTTTTTGTCGGAAACGGCTCCTGTAAAGGCCCCTTTTCTGTATCCGAAGAGCTCGCTCTCTAAGAGCTCCGGCGGTAGTGCGGCGCAGTTGATGGCTACGAACGGCCTGTTTTTCCTGGGGCTCAGGTGGTGAATGGCCTTTGCAACCAGCTCTTTTCCGCTGCCGCTCTCTCCCAGTATCAGAACGTTAACGTCGTAGGGGGCAACCTTCCTTATCGTCTCTTTCAGCTTCTCTATTGGTTTAGAACGTCCTACAATCTCCGGAATTTCCGTCTCTACAGGTCTCTTTTTAAGCTCTATCTTGTCTGTAACGTTCCTCAGTATCAGCTTTAAATCTTCAAGCTTAAAGGGTTTCTCAACGTAGTCGTAAACTCCGAGCTCAAAGGCTTCTTTAACGGTCTCTGTTGAGGCAAAGGCGGTTATTATTATCACCTCAGTTTCGGGTTTCTCTCTCTTCAGCCTCCTTACAAGTTCCATTCCAGAGCCGTCTGGTAGCCTGAGGTCAACAAGTGCCAGGTCGTAGTCGTTTTCCTCTAACTTCTCTATTCCTTCCTGTAGCGTTCCTGCCTCGTCTATCTCGTAGTTAAACTCAGACAGGATTATTGAGAGTATCTCCCTGAGGGAGCTCTCGTCTTCAAGGATTAGAGCTCTCATCTCTCTGCTCCTTTGGTATTCTCATTGTGAAGGAAGCACCCCCTAGAGAACTCCTCTTTACGAACACAAAACCGCCGTGTTCAACTGCAAACTTTTTAACGACGGAGAGCCCTAGGCCTGAACCCTCTTTCCTCTTTGAGAAGAAGGGTTCAAAGACCCTATCCCACTCCTCCTCTGGAATTCCGGGACCGTCGTCCTCAACTGTTATTTCAACCCAGTTTCCGCTCTCGTTTACCGTTACTTTCACTTTCCTTTTGGCCCAGTAGAGGGCGTTTCGGACTAAGTTATCCACTGCTGAGTAGAGACTTTTGGGTTCTACTTTAACAACGGTATCTTCTCCCTCTACGCTACACTCCTTTTCGCCGTTTAACTTCTGGCAGATCTCTTCAACAACCTCTTTAACGTTTACAGGTTTCTTGTCTTTAGGTATCGGCCTGGAGAGGCTTAAGAAGTCCTTTATTATAGAGTCAAGTCGTTCAGTCTCGTTCATTACAATCTTCATCAGTTTTTCACTCCTGTGTCCGCTGGCCAGGAGCTCCACCGCTCCCTTTATAGAGGCTAAGGGGTTCTTAAGCTCGTGGGCAAGGTTAGCACTTATCTCGTAAAGTCTCTTATAGAAGGCGGTCTCTTCCTGTAGTTTTTCAAGCTCTGACAGGTATCTCTCCTGGTTCTCAAGTTTCTCTTTTATTTTCTGTCCTAGAAACGATATGAGGACGAGCCCCAGCCCGTTGAGGAAGAACTGAATGAGGGACTCTAAACTAAAGCCGTTTGTTGCCGTTAGGAAATATACCACCTGAAGGAAAAGGGCCACCAGAAGGGAGGCGAAGCTCTGGCTTCTGTTCAGGAAGAGTGAGGAGAAGAGGATGGGAAACAGGAGGAACAGTGAGAAGAAGCCGTAGGAGAAGGCTCCTTTAATAACAAGTAGGAACAGGAAGAGCTCGTCCAGTAGGAACTCAAAGAGGAGAGCTCTCTTTCCCGTAACAAACAGAACTATGCTAACAACGGAGTAAACAGCTAAAACGAGAAGGGAAAAAGGGTCTATTATCTCCCTGTTTATGGAATAGATGGAGAGTAGGAGGACTAGCAGGCCGGCGGAAAAGGAGAACCGGCCTACCTTGTAGATAAGATGAAGTTTTTCAAAGGTTGAGTTAACTCTGTACCCCAAGCTCCTTCTCTAAAGCTGTTTCGTAGAGCTCCTCTGCTTCCTTAACGGGAAGGTTAACGAGCTCTTTTCCTCTGTGTTTAATAACTCCTCTGCTTCCCTTAACCCTTCCTATAACCTTTGCAGGAACGGTTCTCTTCTTGAAGAAATCTAAAACCTCTTCAACTCTTTCGGGAGAGACAGAGATAACAATTCGGCTCTGGTCTTCTCCAAAGAGGAGGAAGTCGCTCCTTATGTCTTCGTCAAGCTCAACCTCAAACCCGAGGCCTTTCTCAAAGGCAGACTCAAACAGGTTTACGGCAATTCCTCCCTCTGAAACGTCGTGGGCGTGCTTGATTAAGCCTTTCTGTATGGCCTCAACAACGGCTTCCTGAAGGGTTTTCTCAAACCTTAAGTCAATACTCTGTCCGGTTCCCTTAAACTCCCCTATCTGGAGCTTCTGGTACTCTGAGCCTGAGATGTTTCCTGTATTCTCGCCAAGGAGAATAATTACGTCTCCCTCGTCTTTAAAGTATGAGGTCATTCTCTTCTCAACGTCTTCAAGGACTCCTACGCAGACAACAGTAGGAGTCGGGAAGACAGCCCTTTTACCCTCTTCCGTTTTCGTCTCGTTGTAAAAGCTCACGTTTCCGCTTACTACGGGCGTTTCAAGGACTCTGCAGGCGTCGGCCATTCCGTCCGTTGCCTTTACAAACTGCCACATTATCTCTGGGTCTTCAGGGCTTCCAAAGTTCAGACAGTCTGTAATTGCCCTTGGAACGGCCCCTGAGCAGGCAACGTTCCTTGCCGCCTCTGCAACGGCTATCTTTCCTCCCTCGTAGGGGTTCAGGTAGCAGTAACGGGAGTTACAGTCGCTGCTTATGGCAATTCCCTTTTCTGTTCCCTTAACCCTGAGAACAGCTGCATCTGATCCGGGGTAGACAACTGTGTTTATCTGAACCATGTGGTCGTACTGCTCCCATATCCACCGCTTGCTTGCGATCGTTGGAGAGGAGAGGAGCTTTTTGACGACTTCGTTGTAGTCTTCAGGCTCGGGAACGGTGTTCTGGTCGTAGTTCCTGTTCTCCAGTATGTACTTGGGAACTTTGAAAGGTCTGTAGTAAACGGGGGCTTCATCTGTGAGGGCTTTTATGGGGAGCTCCGCCACAACCTCGCCGTGCCAGTAGAGTTTCAGAACAGGCTCCTCTATAACCTCTCCGATTACCGTTGCGTCAAGCCCCCACTTCCTGAAGACTTCCATTA
>JALWGN010000016.1 GCA_027013575.1 Desulfurobacteriaceae bacterium | reverse complement strand
TGGGGGTGGAGCTCCTCCTCTCCGGGGAATATGAAGCCGTTTTCTGCGCCGTTCGGCCTCCCGGCCACCACGCAGAGAGAGACAGAGCCATGGGGTTCTGCATATTCAACAACGTTGCCGTTGCAGCAGTTAAAGCTCTTTCAACGGGAGTGGAAAGGGTCTTCATAGTTGACTTTGATGCCCACCACGGAAACGGAACCGAACACATCTTCTACAACGAACCGAGGGTCTTTTACTTCTCAACCCACCAGTATCCCTTCTACCCGGGAACGGGAAGCGAGAAGGAGAACAACGACCACATCTTAAACGTTCCGATGAGGGAAGGAAGCGGAGACGCCGAGTTTAAGTCGGTTTACTCCGGCATCTTCAGGGAGGCCGTAAGGGAATTTAAACCTCAGATAATCCTCGTTTCGGCTGGATACGACCTCCACAGAGACGACCCGCTAACCGGTTTAGAGGTTACAGACGACGGCGTAGAGTTCATAGTCAGAGAAATTGTTGACGCAGGAAGGGAGCTCTCCGTTCCTCTCCTCTTCACTTTAGAAGGAGGCTACAACCTCAACGCCCTCAAACGCTGCTCTGAGAGGACTTTCAGAGTACCTTGAAACCCAACTCCAATAAGTTTAAAATTAATTAATAATTACCCAGATTTCATAATTTAGAATTTCATGCAAAATATATGCAAAAACTGAGGAGATTGTGGGAAAAGTAATAGATTTAACAAAACTGGACGGTGCTCACAGCTTAGGAAAGAACTTTGCAAGTTTCGTATTAGGAGACGAGATAAAGGAAGCCTTAGAAAAGCTCTTAGATGCTGTTAATCAGGGTAAAAGTGTAGAAGATAGTGACGGTTACACAGCCAACAACCTCTTTATTGACGGCAGAAGAGGAAGCGGAAAAACAACCATTTTATTAACCATAAAAGAGCTGCTTGAAAACGATTTTAAAGTAGATATTCCAGAAGGACTTGAATCTGGAACCGAAAAAGAACTAAGAGACTTAATAACAAAGTTAAAAAATTACTCTTTCCGGGTTGTAGACAGTATCATTGATACATCAGTAAATACCGCAAGCATTACATTTTACTTTCTCAGCTGGCTTAAAAAGCAGATAGAAAAAGAATACGAATCAGACCTGGAACTTAACGAACAACTTCACAGGACAATAAAAATTTTCCCTGATTACTTGAAAAGCTGCGACAAGACATGCCTTGACATGAGTCCCGACGGAGACATAGAAGAAAAACTTGACCAAAGCGACCTAAACTTCCGAAAAGAGTTATTTAAACTTATAGACATGTTTTTAGAGAAAAAAATCTTGTGGAGGAAATTCTTTTATTGTTTTATTTATGGACGACCTGGACATAAGCTTTCCTCCTGAAAGAATACAAAAAATCCTTACAGAAGTATTCATGTTCCTCAGCCATCCAAAATTAATAATAATAAGTGCGGGGAATTACAAAAACCTAGTTGATATACTAACATGCTATGTACGCAACAAAATCAATAAAGATCAGGAGAATTGTCTTAATTTAGAAACTTCTTACAAAGATATAGCTAAATCTTTTCTTGAGAAAACATTTGCTAAGCACTCCGTGCATGTACCATCTCTCAGTTATGAATATATCCACAGTTTAAAAGTGAAATTCAATGATAAAGAAGGCAAAACTGTAACGTTGAACTTCAAAGAATTTGTTGAACAAATTTTAATAATAAAGCTTCTCTCAGCTCAGTCTATCCCAGTAAAAATATTATTTAATGACTTGTCAGTAAGGGAAATTATACTTATATTCCGTGAAATTCTTTCACGTGCACAAAAATACAATAAAATAAAAATCAAAGAAAACTCAATTGAATTGGAGCTAGATTTTGATAAACTCTCAAAGATTCCAGTTAGCGAACTCTGCTTCAGTGATATCTTTTCAAAAATAAAAAAGCTTAAACTAAGATTGCAAAATGATGCTAGAAAAAACACCTTACTAAATCAAAAGCAAAAATCAACAGAATTTGAAGATATCATATATAGAATAAAAGAATCTCTTGATCAAAATGATATTGAAGATAAAGTGAAAGACAGTCTTTTTCTAGATCCCAAGAAACAATCACTTTTATCATTAATACTAACAATAGATGGGAAATCACAAACATTAGCACTATTCTGGATTTGGTTTAATGAAAATATAATTTTTATGAACGGATTTATACGTAACTTCCCAAGACTTCTGTTCTTAGAAGTAGTTAGATCCTCTATTCAGAAAGACTTAGCAAAATCACTTAAGACTTTCATCACATTTTGGAAGAATCTAAACTATGACTTGGAGGAACTAGCTGAATATTTTTCAATTTATGAATCCAATATAGGACAAGAAAACATCTTAAGAGTCAGTTTTACACAGGAAAAGAAGAAGGAAGTTGAAGCAATTCTTAATATATTTAAGAACTTTATTATAAGGAAAGCAACTCTCCAACTTAGTTATGAACACTTATTCAATTATTTCTCAAAGTTGGATATCGATATATACAACCTATTAGATGAAAATATAGAAAATAGTTCCTTAAACTATCTTAATATAGAAAAATTATTAGGAAATTTTAGGGAAAAGCTTATTAGTAGACTAGAAAAAAGTATCTACAAGGAGAATAAACTTAAATATGCTTTGTTCCTAGCGATTTATATCAATCTATGTCTCAAAACATTTTCTCTTATAAAAAGCTTTACCTTTAGTAAAAACATCTATCTACAGAAAGCTCTTGACGGATTAGAAAAGCTATTTGCCTCCACAAAACTAAGGAAAGAGCTTGAATGGTGGCTTAAGACAAAGACTTCTAAACCAGAAAGGGTTTATGACCATAAAATAGAGCTAAACAAACAATTAGAAGAATTAGAAAAAGCCTTACCAGAAGAATCCATAAAAGAATTAATAAGGGAAATCTTGAAAAAACTAAAAGATCTAACTCCCAAGAAATTAAAAGCTCAAGCACTACAAGGAGAAATTCAAATCCCGAATCTTGATATATACAAAGACATTCGTGAACTCCACAAAAAACTATTCGGAGACTCTGACCAAGAAACTCCCACTTACAAAACAATAACTCAAATTCTTCTTGAAAGCCTTAAGAAATCCCTGTCTGGGCAAAGTGAACTTAGATTATGGAAGGAAAAAATAATAGAAACAGTCCAACAATCAAAATTTAGTGACACGCTTCCCCAAGCTATAAAAGAATTATTTAATTTACCTTTTATACGAAGCATGCTTTTAATGGAAATGCCAAAAGATCTACAAGAATACATAATTTCATACCTAAATATAGACAGAAAAATTCTCAAACAAGAACGAGAATTTCTAAACTGGAAAGATGAAAACCAAACAGATACTACTTGAACCTTATTTAAGTGTCATCCATAGTTGGAAAGTCCTAAGTAGGTCTATACAGTCAGGAACTTCCACTTTCTTAAACATTATCAAGACAGAACTGGAAGAACTCTATCAAGGAGAGCTCTCCTACTATTTCAATTCCACCATTCAAGATTCTTTCACTACACCATCCAAACTTAAGAAACACAAACCAAAACATCATCTACTATGGGAGTATATCTTCTGTTTCAGGGAATCCCTTGAACGGATTACAGACTTCATATTTGATACCAGTGGAAAGATAAAAAACTTCCAGTTGTATAAACAGGCTACTCTATATGTTCTAAAAGAGGTACTGTTTCTGTCGTACATGAAGAAAAATAACCTACCAATGAAAAGGATTCGCAGGAAATTTTTCATTAAAACTCCTTACTACATTGACAATCTCAGAGAAACCCATCTCCATGCCGGCCTTGCTCTTGACATTTACGATGTAATTGAAATAGCAGTTAGAAACTTTAATCAGTTCAAGAAAGAGATAAAAAACCTCAAAATAAAGGACAAAGAAAAACTAAAAGAAGTTCTCCAGAGATTCAAACTAATTATAAACTTGTATAGCATACTTGCACCAGAATGCTTTGAAAGGGAATCCGAAACCGATCCCCACAAAGAATTTAACACTCTTATTTCCTATGTTATTAAATTAGAAAAAGGTTTGCCAATCAGACAGCGTAGAGAATATCTAAAAAAGTTTTCTCTTGAAGAACTCCTTAAAATAGCTATATCAAACTTATACGAATTAAATCTGAGTTCTTTACCCCCTGAAGATGAAATCTATAAGTACTTTGCCTCCGTTCTTTTTATAGTAAACCTTAACGAAATCCTGAAACTCAATACAGACAAAAGCCTTTACCTGGGTTTGGAATACTTCTCCAGTGAGTTTATAAAAGGAAATCCCATTAAATCTGCAATTTCAAACCTTGTAAAGAAAAAAGAATTTGCTGAAGTGTATAGGAAATTCTTTAACAGGGAAGAAACGGTTAAAGGCTTTGAAATTAGAATGTTTCCCTCTAAAAATTCCCTTCAGTTCTGGCACAACTTTTTAAAAGAGCTCTCCTCTGAAGATCAAATAAAAGAATTGAAAATTTTTAAAGGTAGAATAGATAATAACCCAAAGGTAACAGCTGAAAAGGAGATAAAAATCAACTCAGATACAATAAAAGAGGCTTTAGATAGAGGAGATTATAGATTAATAGCGGAAGTTCTCAACAAAGTGCTAAATCTAAAAGAAGGAAATAAAGAAATTGGCGCTGGAATCAACAAAGAGTTTTCTATCATTTTTCACTTCGCAAAGCTAAGACAACCTTCCGACTTTGAACGGATTAAAAGAGCGTATAAGAACATTTATAAATCTGCCAAGCAATTTGCAAATTTCCTGCGTGATAATAAAGAGTACACATTTTTCTTTTCAGGAATTGACGCAGCCTCTATGGAATACTGGACGCCCCCCTGGGTATTTGCTCCACTTTACTCTTTCTGGAGAAACTCTGCTATCTACTACATTCACGGTCTTTCGGAGAAAAGAAACCCAATAAAGTTTACCTATCACGCCGGGGAAGATTTTGTTGACTTAGGAACAGGCTTAAAGAATATTTATGAGGCGATAAAGTTTCTAAACCTTAATAGTGGAGACAGAATAGGCCATGCATTAGCTTTAGGAATAGATGTAAGGAACTACAGTTTGAAACACAGAAAAACAAGAATGTCTCCTCTCTACTATTTCTTCCATCTACTCTGGCTGAACTATATGACGTATAAACATGAAGAACTGGTAGGTTATAGAAAGAAAGTACTGAGAGAAATTAGCAGACTTGAGAGTAAATATAGGTTTGTAAGAAAATTCTTCCATTCACTTACAGAAATAGAAGAGAGAGAAGAGAACAGAGAAGTTAATATTAGAATTGTTGATGATATGCAGGTACTTTTAGTCAACTTATACGACAGCTTGAAGCTTGACTTTGTTAACTTCGGAGAAGATTCTCTATTCTCAAGATTGTGGAACAGTGAAATGAAAAAACACTGCGAAGAAAAGTACAATGCTTTCCCGTGTAAGGTTATAAATATAATCCCGAAACTATTTTCAGAATTTGTTAAGGAAAAAAGGACTGGAATTGAGTTCATTGTTTTAGATCCTCTACTTGACGAAAACGCCGACCTTGACTTTGAAGAGCAGATAGAGTTTTTAGAAAGAATAAAGGATATAATCCTAAATTTAGTAATTAAAAAGGGAATTGTTATAGAAGCTTGTCCAACCTCAAATATGATTATAAGAGGGTTGATAGACTATAAAGACCACCTGGTTTATCAACTGAAAGACAAAATTATCAAATCAGGACTCAGAGTCACTATAAATTCAGATGACCCACTTGTATTTAACAACACTCTTACTGAAGAATATCTACTAATCCACGAAGCTTTACCTACGGAGTATAAAGAATCGGTAGTAAGAGCTTTAATAGAGAACTCCCACAATTTTGCTTTCAAACCTTAGAGGAGTAAAGAGATGCCAATAGATGGTACTAAAGCTTTAACGGCTATTTTTGATGAAATTAAAGATTTAGCACTAAAAATGTTTGTAGGAGTTATTATATTTGTACCTATTGACGGAGCTTTAGGTTTAATATTTAAATATCTTTCATCTATCTTAAAGATAGAATCTAACATCTTGCCTTTCTTTCTATTATGGAAATCTTATGAAGTGATAAAATGGATTTATCATAATACAAATATTTACCTTACATTCTTAATACTATCTCTCTTTCTATACGCTTTAAGAAAAGTAATATACATACTCAGGCAACCCTTAATTCTTGACAAAATAAAAGGCGACTATACTCTCTTTATTAGAGACAAACATGAAGCTGAACTATTTGAAAAATTGAAGGAATCTGTTATTAAACAGTTCAAAGCCGATAAAAAATTCTCTAATGTTATATGGAGAATTAGTGAAGAATACATAAAAAATAATGATTACTTTCTATACCTTCTACTTGGGAAAGACTACTACTCTTCAGACATGCAAAAAGGAACCAGGAAGCTGACGAGATATCTTTCCTCGGAAGCAGCGTCATAGTCCTAACATTCTTAACCTCCTTTTTTTATTTTATTATTCTGCTCTATTCCCAAATACTAAAATCATCAACCAACTATGATATTATAATAGCTATTTTGTTAATATCTCTACTATACCCCTTATCCTTAGTTTTAGGTAAAATTACAAATAGGTTTTTCCAAAAGAAATACTTAGTAGAGAAAACTCTAATCAATTTAATCTTCACAGGAATAGTTATAACAGTTTTATCTCATTTTTTTCTTCAAGAAACCGAATTTTTCATCAATCTTCTAACAGTAATCGTACTTACTATTGTCTTATCTGTAAGAGTAATAACTGTTCAAATTACAGCTAACAGATATATAAGCAGAAATATGCGCTTGTATCTCAATTATTTAACAGACAAGTCTAACGACAAAAGTTAACCCTCAGGGATTTCGGGAGAGGGTCTTCCTAAGTAGAATCCCTGACCATAGTCTATGCCGAGGGATTTAACTTTATTGAGTATCTCTTCGTTACTGACAAATTCGGCGACCGTTCTAATTTTAAGCTCTTTGGCGAACTGTACTATGTGGGCTACGAGTTTTTCAATCTCTTTTGAGGTTACGACTTTCGTTATGAGGCTTCCGTCTATTTTGATAAAGTCAGGTTTTACCGTGGCAAGGTATTCGTAGTTTGAGTATCCGCTTCCAAAGTCGTCTATGGCGAGGGAGCTCCCCAGCTCTTTTATCCTGAAGTAGAACCCTTCAAGGTTCCTTATATCGCTAAATGCTTCTGTCTCTACAACTTCAAAGCATACTCTCTCTTGTATGTCGTAGTGTTTAATGGCAGCCACTATCCAGTCTACCATTTTGGTATCTGAGATGTCCTCGGCAGACAGGTTTACAGATATGTCTACCCCTTTTTCGGCCGCCAGTTTAAACGACTTCTCAAGAACGGCTTTTGAGAGTTTACGGTATATTGATATCTTCTTGGCAACGGGAAGGAACTCTCCGGGGCTGAGGAGCCCCCCGTCTCTCTTCACTATCCTAATCAATGATTCATACTTCACCGGCTGGAGGGAGGAGAGCTCCACTATAGGCTGAAAGTAGGGAATGACCCTGTCCTCTTCCAGAGCTCTCTTTATCTCTGTAGCGACTCTAACGTTCTTCTCAAGACTTTCAAACTTCTCTTTCAGCTTTTCATCAAAAACGTAGAAGTCAACTCCCCTTTTCTTTGCCTCCTCCTCAGCCATCTCAGACTCAATAAGGAAGTTTTCAGGGTTCTTTGATATACCTGCAACAACATCCAAACGGAAACTGATATCCTCAACAACAAAGTCCCGCGCCTCAAGGCTCCTTATTGTACGCTTAATGAGATCCTGAAAACCTGCATCGTTAAAATCGCAGCCCAGAACTCCAAACTTATCCCCTCTTATCCTGTAAACAGAACAGTTTCTGCTCCTCTTCTTAACTTCCCTTCTTAAAGCCCTTCCAAAGTTCTTGAGTATCTTATTCCCCTCATCATACCCAAAGAGCTCATTAACGTCTTTAAAGTTCCTAATATTCACAAGTGCGAAGTGAAGGTTCCTGCTGGAACTTAAAACACTGGTATCCTCCAGGAACTTCTTTCTGTTTGGTAAACCGGTTACGTCATCCTTGTAAGCCGTCAACCTGAGCCTTCTACTCAGGTGGCGGAGCTCCCTCTCCCTCTTCTTCAGAGAGCGAACTGTGTTTACAAGGTCTTTATTGGACTTGTAAAGGGCAGTACTGGCAGCTATCACTATAAAAGCCACCAGCAGAGAACTGACCCCTAAAGCGACGTTCACCTTTGAGAGAAACTGTTTTTTAAGGTAATAGACGGTCTGAAGAAGGCTGTTCCCCGTTACGTAAGCTCCAACTATCCAGTTCCAGTCCCTGAAGTACTTCAGGTAGTAAATCTTATTCTGGTAATCAATAAGAAGACCTCTTTCAAGGTCTTCCAGCGATAGTCCCTTGAGAGCCCCCGAAAACGGAAGGTCAGAGAGGTTCTCTTTCGTTAGATCAAAAATAAACACGTTAAAAGGTGAAAGTATTCTGTAAACGTGCTCTTTAACCTCCTTTCTTATGTAGGAGTAGTAAACTCCTGCACCGATTATCCAGTTAAAAGGCTTAAAGTACTTAACGTAGGCTATCTTTTCGTCTGGCTGGCGAGAGTCCGGAAGGTACCAGTAGTAGGTTACGTAACCTCCTCCCGAGGGAGAGTAGAGAGCAATTTCTTCAAACTTTCTGTGAACGTAATTTCCCTTTAAATCCTTCCAGTTCCACATATTCCTGCCTTCTATCTGGGGGAAAAGAGGGTTGAGAACAACTCTGCCCTTCACGGAATCAATAAAGATGTAACCTCCTCCCTCAAAGCGGATTCCGGAAAGAGCTCTCCTTATCAGCTTCTCAGTCTCTCTCCTGCTGCAGCCTTTACTCTTACAGAAGAGGTAAATTGCATTTGCAACCTCCCAGGCGTTCTCAACCTCCTCCTTAATCCGTTTCTTTGCGTGGAAGAGGGCTAACTCCTCCTCTACCTTGGCAAGACCTACAGCTGAGTCAACAGTTGAGCTTAGCTTCTTCTGGGACTCAGAAACGGTTGTTCTGTAGATTGCGTTCTCTATCTCTCTTTCAAAGAAGTAGTAGTTAAAACCGGTGAAGGCCAGAACGCACGCTATGAAGAAGATAAGAACTGCCGTATAGAACCTGGTACTACTCAGCATAGAGAAACCTCAGCTGGTAAAATTGGTGCAAACCAACCGGAGGACTAAGAGGTGAAGAAACCGCCCTACAGAGCCTACAGGAAAAAGGAGAAGGAAGAGCCGAAAGTTCCGATACCTGAAAAGATTGACACACCCCAGGCAGAACAGCTGGTTTCCGACCTCTACTCACTCCTCCACTTCCTTGAGAGACACAGGAAAAAGATTCTTTTATTTATTTTAACACTCCTCGTTGTCGGTGGGAGCTACGGTGGGTACACCTGGTACCTCTCATCTGTTGAGTCAAAAGCTGCAAGGATAGTTGACGAGGGGCTCTACTACCTGGATAAGGGAGAGAAGAAGAAGGCCTTTTCTCTGTTTGAGAAGGCTGTTAAGGAGTACAGGGGAGCTCCCTCCTCAAAATTAGCAGAGTTTCTGCTGGGAAAACTTGACGGGAAGGAGAAGTACCTTGTTGAACTCTCTGAAGGGAAGAGTTTTCTCTTCTCTCCGCCGTCTAAGACTTCCCTGGGAGCTCTCTACATAGACAGGGAGAAGCTGAAAGAGGCGGAAGGGATTCTAGAGAAGGTTAAGAGAGAAGAGTGGACTCACCCTGAAGCTCTCTACGACAGGCTCCTTATCGCTCTCAAAGAGAAGAGAATGAACGACGCAAAGAACATCCTTGACACCCTAAAAGGGGACTACGGCGACCTGCCTATAACACAGCTTGCAGAGAGGTTGATGAGGTGAAGCTAAGGGTTCTAGACGGAGCCTTAAAGGAGGAGCTCCTCTACAGGTTGAGAAACAGGGAGACGCCTCCCGAGGAGTTCAGGGAATCACTTGAAAGAATTGGAGCTCTTTTGATTTCAGAGGCTCTGAAGGAGTTAAAGACGGAAAAAACAGAGGTTGAAACTCCGGTAGCAAAGGGATTTGCAGAGAGGATCTCTCAGGAGGTTGTCTTCATAGCCATTTTAAGGGCGGGGCTCTCACTCATCCCGCCGGCTATCTCTATCTTCCCGAAGGGAAGGATAGGTTTTATAGGAACCTACAGGAACGAGGAGACCCTAAAGCCTGTCAACTACTACGTTAAGTTCCCGAAAGTTCCAAAAGCCCGCTACATACTCCTTGACCCGATGCTTGCAACGGGAGGAACGGCAGAGCAGGCCGTTGAGATACTGAAGGAAAGCGGAATTCCGGAGAGCGAGATAACATTTGTCTCCGTCGTTTCGGCTCCTGAAGGGATAGAGAGGCTCAAAAAGTTCCCCAAGGCTAAATTAATTACCGCCTCTGTTGATAAGAGGCTCAACGACTCAGGATACATCGTCCCCGGCCTTGGAGATGCAGGAGACCGTTTCTGCGGAACAGAAGAGGTGGAGGTGGTAGAGAGCTATGGAGTTTAAGGCAATAAGAGGCGTTGAGGACATACTGCCGCCAGAGAGTTTAAGGTTTGAGAAGGTTGTTGACACATTTAATAAAACTGTAGAGCTCTACGGGTTTAAAGAGGTAATCCTACCCATCTTTGAGGAGGCAAAGCTCTTCTCAAGGAGCGTTGGAGAGGCAACAGACATCGTTCAGAAAGAGATGTACGTATTTGAGGATAAGGGAGGCAGGGTAATTGCCTTAAGGCCGGAAGGAACGGCATCTGCCGTAAGGGCGTACGTTGAGCACGGAGTTTTCGCAAAGGAGCCCTTTACAAAGTGGTTCTACGTTGGCCCGATGTTCCGGTTTGAGAGGCCTCAGGCCGGAAGGAAGAGGCAGTTCTTCCAGGCCGGCTGTGAGGTTTTCGGCCTTAAAAACCCCGGGGCAGACGCAGAGCTGATAAAGATGGCCTCTGAGGTTCTAAAGAGGCTGAAGGTTAAGGCAGAGCTTGAGATAAACTCAATAGGGTGTAAAAAGTGCAGGCCTGAATACAGGAGAGCTCTCGTTGAATTCCTGAAGGAGAGAACAGAAACCTTGTGCCCAACCTGTAAGGAGAGGCTTGAGAGGAACCCGCTGAGAGTACTTGACTGTAAGGAGGAAGGGTGCCGGGCGGTTGTTGAGGGAGCTCCCAAAATCACAGACTACCTGTGCGACGAGTGCAGGGAACACTACGATAGGGTTAAGGAATACTTAAACCTTTTGGGAGTTGAGTTTAAGGAAAACCCTCTCCTTGTTAGAGGGCTTGACTACTACACAAAAACCGTCTTTGAGTTTAAGAGCTCTCAGCTTGGGGCTCAGAGCACAGTTTTAGCAGGAGGACGCTACGACGACCTCGTTAAAGAGCTTGGAGGGCCGGACACTCCCGCATTGGGGTTTGCAATGGGAATAGACAGGGTTTTACTGCTGCTGCCGGAGGAGGAAGAGAAGAGAGAAGGTGTTTTTGTGATTACAAGGGGGGAAGAGGCCTACAGGAGAGGCTTAGAGGTTGCAGAGTTTTTAAGGAGTAAGGGAGTAAAGGCTCAGATAGACCACAGACAGGGCAGCTTTAAGGCTCAGATGAAGGCTGCAGACAGGGAGAGGGCAGCCTTTGCTGTGATAATCGGTGAGGAGGAGGTTCAGGAAGGATTCTTCTCCCTGAAAGAGCTTGAGACCGGAAAACAGGAGAGGGTTGAGAGCCTGGAGGAACTCCTTGGAAGGCTCTAAAAGAGTTCTGATTTTAGGCTCAACAGGTTCAATAGGGGAAAACACCCTGAAGGTTGTTGAGCAGTTCCCAGAGCGGTTTAAAGTTACCGGCCTTGTTGCAGGTTCAAACAGGGAGAAACTGCAGGAGCAGAAAGAGAGGTTTGGCGTTGAGAGAACAGCTCTCTTCTCTGAGGTTGGCCTTGAGGGGATAAAGAGGCTCATAGAGGAGACGGAGTTTGACGTTGCCGTCTGTGCAATTTCCGGATCTGCGGGGATTCTCCCGACCTACTGGGCTGCCGAAAAGGGAAAGAGGTTAGCCCTTGCAAACAAGGAGTCTTTGGTCTGCGCTGGAGAGTTTATAACAGAGGTTGCTAAAGAGATTATCCCCGTTGACAGCGAACACTCTGCAATCTTCCAGTGCCTTGTGGGAGAGAAGAAGGAGGAGGTTGAGGAGATTATCCTTACAGCCTCGGGGGGAGCCTTCTTAAACAGGGAAAACCTTGAGGAGGTTAAACCTGAAGAGGCTCTCAAACACCCAAACTGGGAGATGGGAAAGAAGGTTACAGTTGACTCCTCAACCCTTATGAACAAAGGGCTTGAGGTTATAGAGGCTTACTGGCTCTTTGGTTTCCCGGTAGAGAGGATTAAGGTGGTTATCCACCCCCAGAGCATAGTTCACTCACTGGTCAGGTTCAGGGACAACTCCGTAAAGGCGCAACTAGGGGTTCCCGACATGAGAATTCCCATAGCCTACGCTCTCTCCTACCCTGAAAGGCTTCCACTGAAGGGAGAGGAGCTCCGCCTCAACCTCTTCGGGATGAAACTTACCTTTTTAGAGCCGGACACTGAAAGGTTCCCCTGCTTAAGGCTTGCCTACGAGAGCTTAAAGATGGGATACCCCTACCCGATAGTTCTAAACGCAGCAGACGAGGTTGCAGTTGAGCTCTTCCTTAAAGGGAAGATTAAGTTTACAGAGATTCCACAGCTGATAGAGGAGACGCTGAACAGGGCGAACTTTAAGCCGCCGAAGGACATATACGAGGTTGCCGAGACAGACAGGAGGGCAAGGGAGCTCTCCCTGGAGGTTTTCAGAAGTTGGCACTGAAGAAGGGCTTCGTTCACGTTTATACGGGAAACGGTAAAGGTAAAACCTCTGCCGCCTTAGGGCTTTGCCTAAGGGCTGTTGGAAGAGGTCTAAGGTGCACCTTTATCCAGTTTTTAAAGGGGTGGGAGACGGGGGAGCTCCTTGCCGCAAAATACCTGCCAAATTTTGAGTTTATCCAGACGGGAAGGCCAGACTACGACTTTAAACCCACAGAGGAAGACAGGAGAAGGGTTAACAAGGGGCTGAGGTTAGCAGAGGAGAAGATAAAAGAAACTGACGTTTTAGTCTTAGACGAGGTAATCGTTGCCGTTCACCTGAAACTTTTAGACGAGAGGAGGCTCCTCTCTCTAATAGAGGGAAAACCCAAAAGCGTTGAGCTCGTTTTAACTGGAAGACACGCAACAAGCAGCCTCGTTGAAGTTGCCGACTACGTAACCTACTTCCAGCTTGTAAAACACCCCTTTTACAGGGGAGAGGGGGCAAGGAAGGGAATAGACTACTGACGGAGGAAGAGATGAGATACCTGCTCCCCTTTACCCTCCTGATTGCTCTATCTCTGACGCTACAGAGCTGTTTTCCTCTAATCGTTGCTGCAGGAGCCGGCGCCGCCGGAGGATACTACGTTGGAAAGCACTACGACGTAAAGGTTCAGCCACCTGTAGAGGTTGAGAAGAAAAATGATTAGAGTCTGTGAGATATTTGAGTCTGTTCAGGGAGAGGGGCTTACAGTTGGAGTTCCCTCTCTCTTTATAAGGACAGGTCGCTGTTCCGTTGGATGCAAGTTCTGCGACACAAAGTACTCCTGGAACTCAGGGAGAGACTACACGGCTGAGGAGTTAAGGAAAATCGTTGAGGAGTCGGCTCTTCCAGACGTGATAATTACGGGAGGAGAGCCTTTAGAGGAGCCGGAGATTGACAGGGTTCTCTCTGAAATTTCTGAAGTTAAAACAGTTAGAAGAATTACTCTTGAAACCTGCGGCCACTTTTACAGGGAGCTCCCCGCCGAAAAGCTCCACCTTGTAGTCTCTCCCAAACCGTTAACGATGGAAGTGGAGTTCCCGTTTACAGAGGTTTCAAAGTTCCTTGAAAACTACAGAGACGTTGAGCTGAAGTTCACCCTATTTTCAGAAGAAGACTTAAACAGGATTAAAGAGTTCCTGAAAACCTACAGAGAACTCGTAAACTTTCCGGTTGTTCTCCAGCCGCTCCACCACCCGCAGGAAGAGTACAGGGAAACCTGCCGAAAGGTGGTTAAAATGGTTCTAAAGGAGAGGGAGCTCCTTTCTCAGTTTGAGATAAGGGTAATCCCTCAGGTTCACAAACTTATCGGGGTAAAGTAGTGTTCTGGATGTACAACCTCCTCGTGGCTCTGTCTGTTCCCCTCTTTCCGCTGGTAAAGTTGAAAACAAAGGAGAGGGGAGAAGTTCACCTGAGGCCAAGGCTTTCAACTGACTTTTCAGGTGCTGAGAACAAACTCTTTCTCCACGCGGCAAGTATAGGAGAGGTAAACACGGTTAAACCGCTGATTAAAAGGTTAAAAGGAAGGGTTGCTCTAACAACCTTTACAGACTACGGCCTTGAGAGGGCAAAGAAACTCTACCCGGAAATCCCGTCAAGGGTCGTTCCGTTAGATTTCTACCCTCTCGTAAAGAAGTTCCTGAAAAGAAACAGGCCGAAAGCATTTCTCATCTACGAGTCTGAAATCTGGCCGTCTCTTTTGAGGGCAACGGGGGAGCTCTCCATACCCCTCTTTTTCGTAAGCGGGAAGATAGGAGAGAGAGCATACAGGAGGCTTTTAAAGTTTAAGAGGTTCTTAAAGCCGCTGATTGAGGAGAAAACCTTCCTTGCAAAGAGCGAAAGGGACGCAGAGAGGGCTTTAGAGGTAGGATTTAAAAAAGTTGAAGTTGTAGGAGACTTAAAACTTGACTACGAGCCGCCAGTAGAGAGAGCTCCCCTGAAAATAGAGGGAAGGCGGTTTGTAATAACGTGGGGAAGCACACACGCCGGAGAGGAGAAACTGGCAGCAGAAGTTCACCAGAAGCTTAAGGAGGAGTTTCCGGGTCTTTTAACTGTCATTGCTCCAAGGCACGTTAACAGGGCAAAAAACTTAAAACTTCCTGGTAAAACGGTTTTCAGAAGTGAGTCTCAGACGGTTACGGCAGATACAGAGTTCTACGTTGTTGATACTGTGGGGGAGCTCCCCTCCCTCTACTCCTACTCAAGCCTCGCCGTTGTGGGAGGGAGCTTCGTTCCCGGAATAGGAGGCCACAACCCGGTTGAGCCGGTTGCAGCAGGCGTTCCAACTGTAATGGGTATTTACGGAACGGAGTTCTCAGACGTTGCAGAAAGGCTCGGAATAGAGGTTGTTCCGCCGGAAAAACTGGAAGAAACTTTACGAAATCTCCTGAAAAACCCTAAATTAAGGCGTGAGAAAGGAGAGAGGAGCTACCTTAACTGGAAGATGGAGAGAGGAGTATCTGAGAGAATTCTCAAAAAGGTCGGGGAAACAGTTGAACTATGACGAGCTCAGGAAGAAGGTTTTAAGGAGAGAGGGACTTTATACGCTCCTCTACCCGCCTTTCTACATCCTCTCTAAACTTTACTGCCTCGGGGCTTCTATCAGGAATTACCTCTACGATTCTGGCTTCTTCACTGCCAAAGAGTTTGGATTCCCGGCAATCTCCGTGGGAAACATAACGGCAGGAGGAAGCGGGAAGACGCCTTTAACGGAAACGGTTTACCAGATTCTTGAAGACGCAGGGTTCTCCCCCGCAATCGTCTGCAGGGGATACAGGGGAAAGGAGAAAGGACCTGCATTTGCCGAGCCTGACCCTGAAAGGTTTGGCGACGAGTGTGCCGTTTACTCACTAAAAAAGTACAGAACTGTCGTCTCAAAGGTAAAGGCGGAAGGGGTTGAGTTTGCCTTTAAGAACGGAGCTACCGCCGTAGTTTTAGACGACGGTTTCCAGCACAGGAAGGTCGTTCCAACACTCTCCTTAGTTGTAATTGACCCGTTTAACCCGTTCGGAGACGGCCACTGTTTACCCTTAGGGCTTTTAAGGGAACCCGTCTCAGGCCTTGAGAGGGCAGATGCCTTTGTTATCTCCCGGAGCAACCTAGTTTCAGAGGAGAGGCTGGAATCCTTAGAGCTCTATCTAAAAACCTTTAAAAAGCCGATATTCAGGGCAGAGCAGACCTTCAGCCACTGGGTTGACGGAGAGTTCAACAGGACGGAGCCGCCGAAAGAGAAAGAGATTGACCTCTTCTGCGGAATCGGCAACCCGGGGCAGTTTGTAGAGATGCTGATAAAGATGGGCTATAAAATCAGGAACCTGATTGTTTTTAACGACCACCACAAGTACACAGTGGAAGATCTTGTTAAGCTAAAGGATTTAAAAAACCCTGTTACAACGGAGAAAGACCTGATTAAACTAAGAGGGAAGATTCCCCACGCAAAAGCTCCCGTTCTCAGGGTTGAGGCTTACGGGCTGAAGGAGTTTATCCTTGCAAACATAAAAAACACCGAAAAGGCAGAAGAGGAGGCAGTTGAAGGAGAGCTCTCACCTTCTGGAGTATCTACTTTTAAAGCTACTCATTAAGGGAACCCAGAAACTCTCAAGGGAGAAGGCATTTTCCCTTGCAGAAAAACTCGCAAATTTTGCCTACAACTACCCCCGGATAAAGAGGGTAACTGAGGAGAACTTAGAGTTTACGGGATTTCCAAAGGAGATCGGAAAAGAGAGCTTTAAGAACTTCCTCAAGTGCTCTGCAGACTTTTTCAGGCTCCCAAGCTACACGCCAGAGGGTTTAAAGGAGCTCTTCTTACCGGTTGACCCCTCCGTCGTTCCCGAAGGAGGAGGGTTCCTCTTAACGGCACACATTGGCAACTGGGAGGCGATGGGAGCTCTCTTTTCCCTTCTGAGCGGCGGTAAGCTCGCCGTTGTTGCAAAGCCGATGAAGAACAAACGGGTAGACAGGCTCATAAACAGCATAAGGGAACACTGGGGAGTAAGGGTTATTCCAACAGGTAAGGGAACGGCAGTTCTCAGGGAATTAAAGAGGGGAAACTACGTTGGAATCCTCTTAGACCAGAGGCCAAAGGTTAAGGAGGGAGTTCTCACAACGTTCCTGGGAAGGAAGACATACACAAACAAAGGAATGGCACTCCTCTCTCTAAAGACAGGAAAACCTGTAATTCCGGCCTTCTGCTTCTTAGAGGGAGAAAAGTACAGAATAGCCGTTTACGAGCCGATTTACCCACAAGGGAAAAGCGTTGAGGAGCTGACTCAAGAATACACCTCTGCAATTGAAAGGGCTGTAAGGGAACACCCGGAGCAGTGGTTCTGGTTCCACAGAAGGTGGAAGAACTCCCCTGAGTTTAAGGAGTGGAAAGGTGAAAGAGTGGCTCAAAGTAGTTAAGCTCTTTTTCAAGGGAGCCGTTTCAGACTCCGCAACAGACAAATTAGAGTACAAGGCTGCCGTTTTAGACGATACCCTTTTAACTGTTGTTCTCAGCGAAAGGCTCGGAATTCCAAACCCTATGGCCTACTACACGGTGGAGCTCCTCCCCTACATCGGGAACGAGATTCCCGGCTGGGAGAGGAGAATGGCAGACAGAGAGAGCGTAATCTCACGGGTCATGGGAGAGGTAGGAGAGCCTTGAAGCTAACAGAGTTTAAAACCGTTTTCCTTTCCGGGAAGGGGGGAGTCGGAAAGAGCACAGTCTCCTCGGCCTTAGGTCTCTATTTTGCAGAGACGGGGTTTAAAACGCTGGTCGTCTCTTTAGACCCTGCTCACTCACTCTCTCTGACGTTTGACACAGAGATCGGAAAAAAGCCAAAAGAGATTACGAAAGACCTCTTTGCAGTTGAGATAGACCCTGAAAAAGAGGCTAAAAGGTACCTGAACCGGGTTAAGAGGGAAGCCAGGGAACTTCTCTCACCGGTTGTAATCGGAGAGATAGAGAAGCAGATAGAGCTTGCCTACTACTCACCCGGGGCTTTAGAGCTTGCAACGGCAGACGTTATCTACAGAGTAGCCGTTTCAGAGAGGAAGTTTGAGAGGGTAATCTTTGACACGGCGCCATCTGGCTACACAGTGAGAATGCTCACCTCCCCCGAGCTGACAGAGGAGTGGTTTAAGAGGCTCATAGCTCTAAGGAGAGAGGCTCTGAAATACCAGAAGATGGTAGGGGAGAAGGTAGAGAAAGACCCGGTTTTAAGAATCCTTGAAAGGAGGTTAAAAGAGGTCAGGGAGCTCCGCAGTCTCCTGCTCTCTCCTGAAACCCTTATAGGGATAGTTGTCAACCCCCAAACCCTTCCCTTAGAGATAGGGAAGCGGACAGTAAAAGAGCTCTCCGCCGCCGGTATAGAGGTTAAGCTGATAGTCGGAAACAGAGTCTCAACGGAAGACGAGAAAGAGTTGATAGAAAAAGAGTTCCCTCAAATCCAAAAAATCTTCATCCCACCACTGAAAGAGGAACCCCGGGGAGTTGAAAAACTGAAGGGAATAGTAAAACATTTAAAAGAAGACCTCTAATGAGGAGATTAAGATGGCTACAGGTGTTCAATCTCTTGAAGAAGTGGTAAAAATTATCAGAGAAAACGAAAAGAGACTGAAAAGTATGGGGGTTCTTTCCTTAAGTATCTTCGGCTCCTTTGCTGATGGAAATTTTAACAACAAAAGCGACGTTGACGTTCTTATAGAACCAGAATACGAAAAACCTTTCACCCTTTTTACCCTTATAAGAGTAAAACTTTTCCTTGAAGAACTCTTAGGAAGAAAGGTTGATATTAGAACAAAAAACAGCCTGAAAGATGAAGTCAGGAAAAACATCAAAGAGGTTAAAGTATTTTGAAAGATAGAGACATTCAGAAAATACGCTCAGCTTTTAACGATATATACCGGGAGTGTAATTACATAATTGAAAAACTTCCTCAACTATCGCTTGAAAAACTGAATAGTGATGAAGATTTAAGAAAAGCTATAGAAAGAACACTTGAAATAATTGGAGAAGCAGCAAAAAGAATTCCAAAAGAATTTAGAGAAAACCACTCAGAAATTCCCTGGAAAGAGATGGCCGGCCTGAGAGACGTAATAATTCATGACTACGGTAATATTGACTACATTATCCTGTGGAACGTAATAAAGTTGGAAATTCCGGCACTGAAAGAGAAGATAGAGCAACTAATCAACAGCCTATAACTCCCATTCCAGCCTATATTAAACGAGAACCGTTTTCAATAAGGAGTTGGTTTGAAAAGAGTGGCTTTCTATACGCTTGGTTGCAAAATGAACATTCACGAAACGGCCTACATGGAGGAGCAGTTTAAGAAGGCCGGCTACGAGGTTGTTCCGTTTGAGGAGGTGGCAGACATTTACGTTGTCAATACCTGCACCGTTACACATACGGCAGACGCAAAGAGCAGAAAGGCTCTGAGAAAGGCAAAGCAGAGAAACCCTGAAGCCCTTGTAGTTGCAACGGGGTGCTACTCTGAGGTTTACCCGGAAGAGGTTGAAAAGGTTAAGGAAGCAGACTTTATAACGGGAAACGCTGAGAAGTTCAGAATCGTTGAGCTTGTTGAGAAGAGAATGAGGGGGGAGCTCCCCCGGGTTTACGTTAAAGGGGTCTGGAAGGATAAGCAGTTCTACCCGTTAACCCTTAGGCAGTTTGAGGGTAAAACCAGGGCTTTCTTAAAGGTTCAGCAGGGATGCCAGCTCTTCTGCTCCTACTGCATAATCCCGAAGGCAAGGGGAGCAATGGTAAGTATGGAGCCTGAGGAGGTTCTGAACCAGGCTAAAGAACTTGTTGAAACCGGATACAGGGAGATAGTTCTAACCGGAACCCACCTTGGAGCCTACGGGGTAGACCTGAAAAAGGGCTGGAACCTTGCAAAGCTCGTAGGAAAGTTAGTTGAAATTCCCGGGCTTTACAGGTTGAGACTCAGCTCTGTTGAGCCCTTAGAGTTTACAGATGAGCTGATAGAGGTAATTACCTCTTCTGAAAAGGTGGCTCCACACTTTCACATACCGCTCCAGAGCGGAAGCAGAACCGTTCTTGAGAGGATGAGAAGGAGGTACACCCCGGAAGACTACAGAAGGGTTGTTGAGAAGATCTTAGAGAGAAGGCCTGAGAGCTGCATAGGAACAGACGTTATGGTGGGCTTTCCCGGAGAGACGGAGGAAGAGTTTGAGGAGACAAAGGGGCTGATTGAGGATTTACCCTTTGGCTACCTTCACGTTTTCCCTTACTCAAGGCGTGAGGGAACTGCCGCTGCAAAGCTGAAAGATTCGGTTCCCCCTGCTGTTAAGAAAGAGAGGGCTGAAATTTTAAGGGAGATAGGGAAGGAAAAGAGTATCTCTTTCAGAAGACAGTTCTTAGGAAAAGAGCTTGAGGGGCTAGTTCTCTCTCAGCTCTCAGATGGTAGAAGCGTTGCACTAACGGGAAACTACATAAACGTTATTTTAAACAGGGAGCTCCCCCCGGGAGAGGTCGTTAAGTTCCGCCTGAAAGAGGTAGGAGAAAAGAGAGAGGAGAACTATGGAGAGGTTGTTGGTTGAGCCTTTCTACGTTATGAAGGTTCTTGAGAGAGCAAAGGAGATTGAGAGGAGCGGAGAAAAGGTTATCCACTTTGAAATAGGGGAACCTGACCTACCGGTTCCCCGAAAAGTTAAAGAAGAAGCAAAGAAGGCGATAGAGACCTGCGAGCTGAGATACACAGAGAGCGTGGGAATTCTCCCTCTGAGGGAGGCTATAGCCGAATACTACGAGAGGGAATACCGAGTTAAGGCTAAGCCTGAACAGGTAATCGTTACCCCGGGGAGCTCCCCCGGCCTTTTAGCCCTCTTAAAGGTTATCGGAGAAACCCTCGGGGAGATCTCATACACAGACCCGGGATACCCCTGCTACAAGAACATGATAAAGTTCCTTAGCTTAAAGGGGAGAGCGGTTAACGTTTACCCTGAAAACGAGTTCAAAGTTAAGCCACAAAAGGTAGAAACTCCCGTTTTAATCGTAAACTCCCCGTCAAACCCAACGGGAACGGTTTACACAAAAGAGGAACTGAGAGCTCTTTCAGAGAAAGCATTCTTAGTTTCAGACGAGATCTACCACGGCCTTACCTACTCGGGGAAAGCTCCCTCTGTTTTGGAGGTAACGGGGAACGCTGCCGTTGTAAACGGCTTCTCAAAATTTTTCTTGATGACAGGCTGGAGACTGGGCTGGCTCGTGGTTCCGGAGGAATTGGTTTCAGACCTTACGGCAATCCTTCAGAATATCGTAATCTCTCCGCCAACGGTTTCCCAGATTGCAGCTATTAGGTGTTTTGACCAGGAGGTTTTAGAGGAGCTCCGCAGCAACGTTGAGATTTTCAGAAAGAGAAGAGACGTTCTACTGAAAGGCTTAAAGGAGATAGGCTTTAAGATACCGGCAGAGCCGCAGGGAGCATTCTACATCTACGCAGACGCTTCACGGTTCACAGACGACAGCTACAGCTTCGCCTTTGAGGTTTTAGAAAAGGCAAAAGTTGCAATAACACCGGGGAAGGATTTCGGATACAATGGAACTGAAAAGTTTGTCAGGTTCTCTTTCTGCACGGAGCTCTCAAACATAGAGGAGGGACTTGAGAGACTCAGGAGATTTCTGGGGTAGGGAGTGAAGAAACAGTTAGAAAAACAGATTCCTAAGAAGTTCAGTCAGGACAGGGTTTTAGAGATTTTAATGAAGTTCAGGGCTCCCCTCATCGTCGGCCTTGTAGCCATAATGGTTTCAACCATCGGTTACATGGTCGTCTCAAAGGTAAACCTCCTGAAAGCCTTTTACATGACAATCCTTACAGTTACAACGATAGGCTACGGCGAAATGTGGAACATGACGGCTAAAGACCGTATCTTCAACCTCTTTGTTATGACTGTTGGGGTTGGAGCCGTTATGGGCTACTCACTGGCCGTTCTCATAAACCTTGTAACAAGCGGGGAGCTGAAATCAATTCTGAGGTTCAGGAAGATGGTAAACGACATCTCTGCACTTAAAGGCCACTACTTAATCTTCGGATTCAACGACTACGTTGTTGAGCTGATAAGGGAGCTCCACTACTACAGAATTCCCGTTGTCGTTATCTCTGAAGACCCTGAGCTTGAAGAGTTTGCAAAGGAGCACGAAGTAAGGTTTTACTTAAACCTTAACCCGGCAGACGAAAACACCTTAATCCTTGCAAACATTGAGTCTGCTGTTGGAGCAATCGTTGCCACAAAAGACGACTACAAAAACCTTGCAATAACGCTAACGGTTAAAAACGTCGTATCAAAAAACAACATCTACCCGTTTTTCATAATCGGCCTTGTAAAAAACCCGGAGTTTAAAGAGAAACTAAAGCTCGTCGGAGCAGACTACGTTGAGACAATTCCCTCTATAATCTCAAAGAGGGTGGCGATACTTGCAAGGAAACCTCCGATTTTTGGAGAGCGCTCCCTCTTAGAGGAGATTCTGTTTGGAGAGCACACCTTTATTGACATAGAGGAGTTTGTAGTTCAGCCAGACTCCCCGGTTGTAAACAAAACCCTCAAAGAGTTAGACCTTAGAAGACGGTTTGGAATTACGGTAATAGCCGTAAAGAAGTCTGACGGAAGGGTTATTTTCACGCCGGGAGGGGACACAGTTATTGAGCCTTTAGACGTTTTGGTGGTTGTTGCTCCAAAGGAAAGGCTGAAAGAGGCAGTTAAAGTCCTCTTTAAAGGTAAGATTACCTCAAGAAGTGCAATGCTTAAAAGGAAACTGAAAGAGAGGCTGGGAGGTTAGGTATGGACTGGGGAAAAGTTGGAACGGCGTTTTTCATAATGATGTCTCTAACAACAACTGTGGGGTTTGTCGTTGACGGAGACCCTTACGAGCTGATAGCCTCGGTTACTTTTAACCTGATTGCAACCCTTTTAAAGATCGGAAGCAAGAAAACGCTGAGTGCAGAGCTCCTTGCAACCAGCCTTGCAGCAGACCTCCACCTGATACCGGCTCTCATCTTCTATGAGATGGGGTCAAGGAGCTCCCTCGTTGAAGCACTTGCCTGGGGAGCTTTAGTTGCAAACGTCTTCTCGGTAATTCTCCTGATAACAGAAACGGTTATAGAGGCAAGAGAGGAGGAGTGGTGGAGCTAAACCTCCACCACCCTTACGTAAATTCTCCTGTTGGCGGGATTCTCCGCTAAAACCTGAACAACTTCCCCTTTCAGGAATACTCCTCCGTCCATCAGCGGAGCAACAAGGTCGGCAATCCCCCTCCTTAAGTATCCCATCTTCCTGCCGTCTCTGTAGAGGAGTTTAACGGCAAGCCGGTGGCTGGGGTTCTCCTCCCGAACGACAAAAACGGGCTCACCGGCAGAAATCTCTTCAGGGATAACCTCTCCATGGCTGTCTCCTACAACCCTGGTGTAGTAACCGGTTCCAAGGAGCTCCCTCAAGTTCGGCTCACTCCTTTTAAGAATACTCTCAAACTCTTCCCTTAAAACTCCCTCGTATTCAAAGGCCTTAGCCCCCTCTAAAGAGAGGTTGAGGGCTCTCTCAGGGGAGAGGAGCTCAGAGACGGCAAAAACCCCAAGCCTAACGGCAGCAGCTCCCATCTCAGAGAGAGCAACTGCCGCCTCAAGGGGAGCTCCCGCCAAAACAAACCCCAAAGCTCTTGCAACTGTTAGAATGGTTGCGTAGTTCCTCTGACTCTCAGGAAAAACGGCACTTTTTCCTATCCCTACATTAACGGAACTTCCCAAAACAGACATCTCCTGATAGCTGTCAACTGCTCCGCTCTCGGCTACAGAGAGAGCTCCTAAAGGTTCAGTCTCTAAAAGGAAAATCTCCCGCCCATTACCCTTTAAACTGTAGATCACAGCTCCCCCGGAAAACGGTTAACTGAAAAAGCTATAAATCCCTCAACTAAAGGGTTAGAAAAAACGCTTCTGCTTTTTGCGAAAACGCTATAATTGGAAACCGACCAAAGAAAAGGAGGAGGCGATGCTGACAGGAAGGTTCCCGGAGCTCCGACTGAGAAGGCTCAGGAAGAATGAGAACATAAGGAGAATGGTAAGGGAAACTGTTCTGACTCCCAACGACTTTATATACCCTATCTTCGTTGTGGAGGGAGAGAACGTTAAAGAGGAAATCCCCTCAATGCCGGGGCAGTTCAGGTATTCGGTAGACAGGCTCCCTGAGATAGGAGAGAAGGTTCTAAGCCTTGGAATACCTGCAGTAATCCTCTTTGGAATTCCTGAACACAAAGACGAGCTTGGCTCAGACTCCTACTCAGAAAACGGAATAATCCAGAGAGCAATCAGGAAACTTAAAAGAGAACTCCCGGAGCTCTACGTAATTACAGACGTCTGCTTCTGTGAGTACACCTCCCACGGCCACTGCGGGTATCTGGCCTGTTCAGGGGAAGTTTGCGACGTTGACAACGACAGGACACTGGAGCTCCTTAAAAAACAGGTCGTCTCCCACGCCTCTGCCGGTGCCGACATGGTAGCTCCCTCTGGAATGATGGACGGAATGATAAAGGCGATAAGGGAAGGGCTTGACGCTGCAGGGTTTACAGACATTCCGATAATGTCTTACGCAGCAAAGTACGCCTCGGCCTACTACGGGCCTTTCAGAGACGCCGCAGAGTCCGCTCCCTCCTTCGGAGACAGGAGAACCTACCAGATGGATCCTGCAAACTTCAACGAAGCTCTAAGGGAAGTGGCCTTAGACATTCAGGAGGGAGCAGACATCGTAATGGTTAAGCCGGCACTTGCCTACATGGACGTGATAAGGGCGGTTAAAGAGACTTTCAAGTACCCAACGGCAGCCTACAACGTAAGCGGCGAGTACTCAATGGTTAAAGCCGCTGCAATAAAGGGCTGGATAGACGAGAGGAAAATCGTCCTTGAAACGTTAACTGCTATGAAAAGGGCAGGAGCAGACCTGATCCTCACCTACCACGCCTTAGACGCGGCAAAGTGGCTTAGAGAGGGGGAGTAGGGAGCTCCCTCCCCTTAATCCTCAACGGAGTAAGTTTTGGAGATTATCTACACAGAACACTTCTGGGACAGGTTTCACAGGAGAAAGTCCGAATCTCCAGTGCCTCTAACAGAAGAGTTAGTAAAGTCGGCCATACTCTTTCCCGATTTCACCCTGTCAGACCCTAAACATCCCAACAGAGAGTGGCGCATTAAGAAAATTGCCGGAAGGTGTTTACGTATAGTAGTGGAAGTGGAAAGGGATAAATTAAAAGTCATAACCCTGATGTTTGATAGGAATTTAAGGAGGAAAGGACTGTGCGAATAAAGTATAGTCCGGACGTTGACATTCTCGTCATTGAACTGAGCAACAGGAAACCGGTTGAGAGTGAACATTTAGAAGATGAGGGAATTATCGTTGACTACGATGAAAACGATGAGATAGTAGGCCTTGAGATTTTTGACTGGAGTAAGAGAAAGGATGTGGAGCTCCCGATAGTCGGAAAATTCCTGTTTTCTCACGCCTGATGTTTTAAATATCTGTGGACAAAGGAAGGCAACAATCATATAATTGCCTCTGCGAAAAACCCTGAAAAGGAGGCGATGCTTTATGGCAACAGTTTACGTTAGAGACGGAGAACCTTTTGAGAAGGCACTGAAAAGGTTCAAGAAGCTCTGCGAAAAGGAAGGAATCCTTACAGAGATCAAGAGGAGAGAGTACTACGAGAAACCCTCTGAGAAGAGGAAAAGAAAGGCAATGGCTGCAAGGAAGAGGCTGATTAAAGCCCTCAAAAAGCGCGGTCTTCTTCCACCAAAGGGTAAGAAGAAGAAAAAGTAATTGAGGAGAAACGATGAGCTTAAAGGAGCGCCTGAAGGCCGACATGAAAGAGGCCATGAAGGCCAAGGATAAGGTAAAACTCTCAACGATTAGAATGATCAACTCCCTCATAAAGAACGCCGAGATTGAGAAGAGGGGAGAGCTGACAGACGAGGAGATTATCCAGCTCCTCATGAAGTACGCAAAGCAGAGAAAAGAGTCTATTGAGATGTACGAAAAGGGCGGCAGGCAGGACTTAGTAGAGAAGGAGAAGGCCGAGCTTGCCGTTGTTGAGTCTTACCTCCCTAAGCAGATGAGCGAAGAGGAGATTAGAGAGGTAGTTAAACAGACCATTGAGGAAGTTGGAGCCTCCTCTGTTAAAGACATGGGAAAAGTTATGAAGGCCGTTATGCCCAAAGTTAAGGGAAGGGCAGACGGCTCGGTTGTCAACAGAATCGTTAAGGAGTTGCTTACATAAGGAATCTGGTATAATGTTAATCGTTAGAAGTTGGTGCCTCGCTTCTTTGGGTAATTGGAGGGGGGTCTTCATATTACGTTCAAAGGAGCGGGGCACCTTCTGATGGAGAAGACACTTAAAACCCTTGAATTCTTTAAACTCCTCTCTGAAACCTCCCGCCTTGCAAAGAGCGAACCGGGAAAGGAGTCTGTTCTTCTACTTCGCCCAAAGACGAAGAGAGAAGAGGTTGAGAGGGAGCTCTCCCTCACAGACACGTTCGTAAAACTCCTATCAGAGAGAAACCTTCCGTTAGAGACGTTTCCTGACATCTCTGCCGTTTTAGAAAAGCTAAGGGTTGAGGGAACAGTTTTAAGCCCTGAAGAACTCCTTTCCCTCTTAAAGGTTTTAAACCAGTCTGCCGTTTTAAAGCGGTTCTTCTCTGAACTTGACGAGAGGTTTGAGAGGATAAGGTTCTTTGGAGAGAGGTTAAAGGAGGTTGGGGAGCTCCGCTCAAAACTCAACCAGTCGGTTGACGAGACGGGAGAGATTTTAGACTCAGCCTCCCCTCAGCTGAGGTCTATAAGGCGTTCTCTAAAGCAGGTTTCAGAGAGGATAAAGGAGAAGTTAAACTCCATCGTCAACAGGAACGAAGACCTGTGCCCAGACAGGATAGTTACAGAGAGGGACGGCAGGTACGTAATACTGGCAAAGCCTCAGTTCCTTAAGAGGTTTAAGGGAATAGTTCACGACAGGTCTTCCTCAGGCCAGACCCTCTACGTTGAACCACTGTCGGTTGTTGAAGAGAACAACAGATTGCGGGAGCTCCGCTCTAAAGAGAAGGATGAGGTAAGGAGGATACTGAGGGAGCTCTCAAAGCTGGCCTCTGAATTCAGAGAGGAGATAGAGGAGAGCTTTAAAACGCTAGTTGAGGTAGACAGGCGCTACGCCGTTTCTTACATGAGCTTAAAGCTGAAAGGGACACTCCCTGAAATCGGTAGCAGATTAAACCTTAAAGGGGCAAGGCACCCTCTTTTGGTTCTCTCCGGCAAAGAGACAGTTCCCGTTGACATAAGGCTTGAGAGGGGGCTCGTTATAACGGGACCCAACACGGGAGGAAAAACTGTAACCCTTAAAACTGCTGGAATCTTAACCCTTATGGCTCAAACAGGTTTCCTCGTTCCGGCAGAGGAGGGGAGCTCCCTCAGGCTCTTTAAGAAGTGGTTTGCAGACATAGGAGACGAACAGAGCATTGAGCAGTCCCTCTCAACTTTTAGCGGCCACATAAAGAACATTGCAGGGATACTGAGGGAGGCAGACTCAGACTCTTTAGTCCTCTTAGACGAGCTTGGAGCGGGAACGGATCCGGTAGAGGGTTCAACGCTGGCAGTTGCAATACTTAAATACCTTAAAGAGAAAGGAGCAAAGGTTGTAACAACAACCCACTTTACACCTGTAAAGCTCTTTGCCTACAAAGACGAGTACTACGAGGTTGCATCTGTTCTCTTTGACGAGAAAACTCTGAAACCCCTCTACAGGCTTGCCTACGGGATAGTTGGAAGGAGCTACGCCCTTGTAATTGCAGAGAGGTTCGGCGTTCCGAAGGAAGTTATAGAGACCGCTAAGAGCCTTATGAAGGCTGAAGACAAGCTGGCAGAAGACATATTAGAAGCCCTTGAGAAGGAGTACAAACGGCTTGAGAGTGAGAGGAAAAGGGTAGAGGAGCTGAAAAAGAGATTAGAGGAGAAGGAGAGGGAGCTCCACGAGAAAGAGCGCAAGCTAAGGGAGGAGTTCTCAGAGAAGCTCAAGTCTTACATAGAGGAGCTTGAGAAGAAGACCGAAGAGGCTCTAAAGGAGAAAGAGGCCGAGAGGGCAAGGCAGAAGGTTAAAAAGGTTGTTGTAAGCGTTAGAAACAGGGCAAAGTTAGAGGAGGAGATAAAGCCGAAAAGGGAACCAAAGGTAGGAGATACGGTAAAGCTACTAAAGAGCGGAAGGAAGGGAACCGTTGTTGAGATAAACAGGGAGAGGAAAACGGCAAAGGTTCAGGTAGGAGCTCTAAAGGTGGACGTAAAACTCTCACAGTTAGAGGTTGTAGAAGAAGCTCCTAAAAAAGAAGAAACTGTAAGCGTTAACGTTAAAAGGCCTGCAAGTTTCTTTCCTGTTCTAAAAGTCCTCGGGATGAGGGGAGAGGAGGCCTTAAGGGCTGTTGAGAAGTTCCTTGACGAGGCAAACTTAGTTGGAGTTAAGGAGGTAAAAATCGTCCACGGCTACGGAGAGGGAATTCTAAAGAGGCTCATAAGGGAATACCTGAGAGAGTCTCCGTACGTAAAGTCTTTCCGTTCGGGGAAGCCGGAAGAGGGAGGAGACGGCGTTACTGTTGTTGAGCTCCGCTGAACCTCCTCCTGGCGTTCTCAAGCCATTCAGCAAAGAAAGCGGCGAAAATACCAGTAAAAATACCAGTTATAAGGGACACTGCCAGAACAAGTGTCCTGTTTGGTTTAACCGGTCTACCGGTTACAGCAGAATAGATAACCTCGTAGCCATGGATTCCCGCTGACAGCGTATACTCAAGGTTAAGCTTCTTTTCTCTTAGTTCAATAATGTTTTTATCAATAGAAGTTGGATCAAAACCTACAACCTTAACCTGGGAACTTAAAATCCTTCCTTTAATAAGGGAAGCTTCCTTCTCCAGTTCTGGGAGCTCCCTTGAAAGTTCCTTAAGCTGAAGTTTAAGAATCCTTCTCTGTCCCTCAATCTGTCTGCTAATAAAAGGGTTAGTGTTAAGGTAACCTATTAAAGAGTTAAGAATATCAGGAAGAACCGCTTTATCTCTTCCATCTATCTTCATGACAAAAACTCTCTTCCCCCCTCTACGCTGAGCTGAAGTTACCTCTATAGAGTTTAAAGACCTAACAGTCTCTACGGGCAATTCCAGCTCTTCAGAGAGCTTAACGTATTCTCCCTTTTCCAACATTCCGTTTACGAGATCAACTATGGATTTAGTTGTAGAGAAATCTACTATCTCTTTACTTTCTCCCCCATGAAGTTCAACAGAGGGAAGAGCAACAAGAGCAGAACTTCTGTAAATATCTGGAGAGAAGACACAGTAAAGAACGCCTCCAATCAGAAAAGTAAGAGTAAAAACCAGAAAGTAGAGTTTTCTTTTCTTAAGAACCATGAACAGCTCGTACAGGTCTATCTCATCTTCGTAGAAGTCCCTTCTCTGTAAAGAATCCTTCAAGCTTATAACCTCCAACAGTTTGAGCCAAATTATAGCTAGAACATCCTCAATCTCAAGGTTTATACTCCACCCTACAAACCAGCAGGAGGTAAAAATGCAAGAGACCTTCAGGAAAACAGAACAGTACGTTATGAAAACCTACAACAGGTATCCGGTCTCCTTCGTTAAGGGAGAAGGGTGCTGGCTCTACGACAGTCAGGGTAAAAAGTACTTAGACATGCTGGCGGGAATTGCCGTATGCAACTTAGGCCACTGCCACCCAAGGGTTTCTGAGGCCATCTGTCAGCAGGCGAAAACACTCATTCACACCTCTAACCTTTTCCACATAGAGCCCCAGGCTGAACTTGCAGAGCTGATATGCAGAAACTCATTTGGAGAGAAGGCCTTCTTCTGCAACTCGGGAGCCGAGGCAAACGAGGGAGCTCTCAAACTGGCAAGGAGGTACGGAACTGAGAAGAGCCCCGAAAAGTACGAGATAGTTGCCTTTAAACAGTCTTTCCACGGAAGGACGATGGCAGCAGTTACAGTAACCGGCCAGGGCAAGTACAGTGAAGGATTTGGCCCCATGATTCCAGGAGTTAAGTTTGCAGAGTTTAACAACATAGATTCAGTAAAAGAGGTTGTCTCTGAAAGAACGGCAGGAATAATCGTTGAGCCGGTTCAGGGAGAGGGGGGAGTCGTTCCGGCCAGCAAGGAGTTTTTAGAGGAGCTCCGCCGGATAGCCGACGAGTTTGACGCAGTTTTAATATTTGACGAGGTTCAGACAGGAATAGGAAGAACGGGAGAGCTCTTTGCCTACCAACACTACGGCGTTGAGCCAGACGTTATGACACTTGCCAAAGCCCTCGGGAACGGCGTTCCCATTGGAGCGATTGTTGCAAAAGGAGAGGCGGCAGAGGTCTTAAAACCCGGCCTTCACGCCTCAACCTTTGGAGGGAACTTCCTCTCAACAAGGGCCGGCGTTGAGGTTATGAAGATAATGACAGAACCCGGATTCCTTGACAGGGTAAAAGAGAAGGGGAACTACCTGAAAAACAGACTTGAGGAGCTGGTCTCTCAGTTTCCCCAGTTACTTGAAGGGGTAAGAGGCTTAGGAATGATGTTAGGAATAGTCTGTAAAACCCCCTGTAGCGACATAGTTGCCTCAGCCCTTGATAAGGGACTTATTATTAACTGCACGGCAGGAAAAGTTCTCCGTTTTCTTCCTCCTCTTACGATAGAGAAGGAGGAGATAGATTACGGAGTTGAAATCCTTAAAGAGGTTTTGAGAGAGTATGCAGCTGAGTAAAGTAAAGACCTCACTTATTTTTCAGTCTGACAGGGTAAGCCAGGAAGTGGTTACAGACGCTCTCCTCTTTTTTGCAGAGAGGCTGAAGAAACTTCAGGTGGAGCTCTCCGCCATCTACCCGGGAGATCCGGGAGCTCTCCCCTTTGCAATGCTCCTTTCAGACTGGCTCTCCGTTCCCATAAAGGGGGAGGATTTCCTAAAAGAGAGCTCCACAGTACTGCTCCTCTTCTCGGTAGTTCCCTTTGAAGGGGTATCTGAACGGTACATAGGGGAAAAGGTAAAGATTCTCAGGGAGAAGTTCCCCAACTCCCCCTCCCTTCTAGTTCTATCGGGGAAAGAGATTTCAAACGTGGACTTCCAGCTCCTTAAAGCTCCTGTTGAGAGGCTCTTCTCCTACCAGTTCGTCAGAGAGGTTAGGAAGAACTACTTCTGGCCTGTTGAAGGTGAGGTAATTCACGTAACGGAAGATCTGTGGAACCTTGCCAGAAGGGAGGCAAAGAACTTTTTAAGAGCGAAGAGGATAAGGGACTCTGCAAGAAGATACCTGAAAGAGGAAGAGGTAGTAGAGCTAAAACTGGTTGACTCCGATGTAGACCTCTCTATCTGGGAGAGGTTTGAGAAGGGAAAGCTGACGGAGCCGGAGCCTGAGAAGAGAGAGGAGAAGAGGGAGAAGATAAAGGTAGAAAAGCTCTTTCAGATTAAAGACAGAACCCTCTCTTCTGCCGTAACTTCCGTTCTTGAGTACATCGCCCAGGGACTTGAGTTCCACTTCCCCACCCACCTTGCCTACTCAAACCTTGAAGTGGTTGAGAAAGAAGGAGTTGTTATTGTTCCAAGGGTTACAGAGGAGCTCAACGGAGCAGACATCAGAGTGGAGTTTATAGTCAGGTATAAGAGCGTTGACAGAGCCGTTGAGAAGGTAATCTCAGTTATAAGGGAATCTTTCAGGGAGCTTACGAAAGACATATTCGGAGAGAAGATAATAACGCCGTTCGTTGACAGGGTTTACGACAGAGAGCTAGGTAGGGGAAGCGTTTACCTGAGCTGGTTCATGGACAGAGAGATGGGGGAGGAGCTCCTTAAAAAGGTCAACAAACGGTGGCTGATGACGAGGCTCCTCTACAGGAAGAGGTTTAAGAGTGAAATTAAAGAGCTGATTAAACTCCTTGAAGAGTTCAGCTTTACAACCGAGAACTTTGAACTCCTGAAGAGCAAACTCCTTACCCTGTGGAAGGGGAACCCCAACATACTGAGAGCAAAGAGAGAGGAGATAAAAGGGGTTATTGAAGAGAGGGAGCTCTGGCCCCTCGTTGCAGCGCTCCTCACGGTAGAAACCGTTCCGCCAGACCTATCCCGGTTCCTGCTGGAGATGGGAGGTTACGAGAACCCCCACCACCTCCTTGCATCACTGAACACCTACTACACGCCGGTTAAGACGAAGAGGATCTACAGACCGAACTGGGAAAGGGTAATAAGGGGAGAGGAGAAGTTCTTCATTAAGGCTGAACCTCTAAACCCAAAGTCTCCCGTTACTTACGTCCTTCAGACCGAGAGCGGAAATTTCTTAGGGGAGCTCCCCAAAGTCGTCTCCCACTACGTGGCAGCAAAGGAGAGACAGGGAAAGAGGGTCAGCTGTCGGGAGCTCTTCTTTGAACCCGACATCTTCAGCGAGAACTCCTACTGGGTTGAGGTGAAATGTCTTTAAAAGTAAAAAACCTCAACATTTCAAAGGGAACGGTAGAGCTTGTAGTAAGCGGAGAAGTTCACTGCAACAGAGGCGAAAGAGTTGCCGTTGTAGGAGAGAGCGGAAGCGGGAAGTCCCTTACAGCCCTGTCTGTTCTGAAACTCCTGCCCGAGAGCCTGAAAGTAAGCGGAGAGATAACCGTTGACGGAAAAGAGGTTTTAAAGCTAAAGGGAGAGGAGCTCCGAAGGTTCCGCTGGGAAAAGGTGGCAATGGTCTTTCAGGATCCCTCTTCTTCGCTAAACCCCCTTATGACCGTTGGAGAACAGGTTGAGGAAGCTCTAATCTTCCACGGTTTCAGGGGAACAGAGAAAGAGCTGAAAGAGAGAGTTGTTGAGCTTTTTAAACTGGCACAGATACCGGAACCGGAAAAGAGGATTAACGCGTACCCACACCACCTTTCAGGCGGTTTAAAACAGAGGGTTGCAATAGCTATGGCCCTTGCCTGCAACCCGGGATACCTGATAGCAGACGAGCCGACAACCGCCTTAGACGTAACCGTTCAGAAGAGGATACTGGAGCTCCTTACGGAGCTCTCACAGAAAAATAGAATGGGAGTTCTCCTGATAACCCACGACATGGGGGTGGTTGAGGAGTTTGCCCAGAAGGTTTTTGTAATGTACTCCGGCTACACGGTGGAAGAGGGAAAGAAGGAGGAGATACTTAAAAGCCCCCTTCACCCCTACACGGAAGGGCTCATAGCCTCCTCTCCAAAACTTACGGGAAGGCCAAAGAGAAGGCTTCCTGCAATTCCCGGGAACGTTCCGGAGCCCCAGGAAAGACCCCCGGGATGTCCGTTCCACCCCAGGTGTAAAAAAGCAGAAGAGATCTGCAGAAGAGAAGTTCCCCCAACCTTAGAGGTTGAGGGAAGAAGAGTAAGGTGTTTCTTCCCCAACTACTGAGAGAAGAACTCCTCAATCTGTTTCCTTGCGGCTTTTTCCGCCTCAACCAGGTACTCTTCTGTTGTGTGGGGTTGAACCTCCGGGTAGCTTTCAAGGTTTGTGTGTATCAGGAAGCTGTGGTGAACCCAGTGGTTCTCATCTCCAAACAGGTACCAGCCGGGTGTAGCAGGCGGGTTCTCAAAGTCTGAATCTGTTGAGAGCCTTACGAAAGAGCTGTAACCAACCCTCTCTGAAAGAGCAAGATTTGAAACGTAAGGAACGACGGTATCGCAGCAGGCACTCTGAATGAGGGTCTTGTCCTTATCCTCCGTTCCAATGTAAACCGGGTCGGCCGGGTCAAGAACGGTCTGAAAGATACCCAGAAGAACGGCGTAACCGTTCGTGTTCTTCTTAACCCCTGTAGAGGCCAGAAGTCCCTCTATCAGCTCGTTTTTTGCAGCATCAATAATGGAAACGTAGTTCCCTCCTCCAACGTTTAAAACAACTTTATCTGGGGTTCCAAAGCGAGCGTAGATTGAGCCAGTTATAGCTCCCATAGAGACGCCAACAAAGTCAACGGTCTGAACCGTATCTCCGGTTCCGTCTCCGTTAATGTCGTAGACGCCGCTCCTCAGAAGGAGCTCCAGAAGCCTCAGGTTAAAGACCGACTGGTAGATGTTTATCCTGTCTGCTCCAACGTTTGCCGTAAGGTAGCACTTACCCTCTCCACACTCAAAGTCGCTGTTTTCCGTCAGTTTTGTGTAGTCTCCGTGGTACGGCAGGTCTATAGCAACAACTGGGTAGGTGATATCTCCTGTAAGGTTTTCTGCACGGGTTCTGTCGCTTCCCAGCCCGTGCTGGAAGATGTAGACAGTTCCGCTGTAGTTTCCTCCGTTTCCTATATAAACGGGGATGAACTTAACGAAGTCGTTGATGTCAAAAGGTTGCCCGGCTTTTAAGAGGGCAAAGAACTCATTAAGTTTCCTGATGTCAAACGCCGGAAAGAGCCTCTGAGACCTTAACGTATCCACAAGCTGAGGCTGTGAGGTAATGAACTTAAGAACACCGTAGAGTGGAGAAACGGTAATATCCTGAGGGTCAAATGTTCTGTAGTCTGAATCTATCTGAGAGTAGGGAAGACCTGTTATCTCAAGGGAGCTCTCCTCCCCTTCAGCAACTTTCTCTACAGAGGAGAGGTCTTTCAGGGAGAGGGTTTTATCTGCTGTTGTAAAGGTAAAGGCCTCAAGAACGGTATCCCTGTTTAACTCAACCCCTAAGAGCTGAGAAAGTGCAGGGAAAACGCTCTGGTAGAGCTCCCTGTAACTCTCCCTCAGAGCCTCAAGTCTGGCGTCGTTAAGGGGAGTATCCCCCTCAACCTCGTTGTAGATCTGGGCGGGGAGGAGCTCCTTCCCGTCAACATCCTTTATTCCGTTAAGGAGAACAATCAGGTACCTGTGACCGGCCTCAAGAGGCTTAACCGGGTAAAACTTTAAAAACCTTCCGTCCTGAGACGGGTAGAGCCTGGAGCTCTGAAGAAGAGTTGAAAACAGTTCCTCCTTCTCATCTTCCGATAGGTTCCCAAAAACAAAAAGTGGATAGAGCTCCTCCAAAGCCGTCAAATCAACAAGAAGAAATTTACCGCTCAAAGAGTTCATCTCCAAAGGCTTATCTGAAGAGAGGGGAATGAAAATTGGAGTGTTTGGACTTAAACCTTTAATCTGAAGTTTATTTATAGCCTCAAAGAGAAGCTTCTCTGCCGGATCCGAAACAGAAGAGGTATCAATGTAAACGTAAGAGTCCCCTTTCGTTCCTGAAGCCCAGAAGAGGTCGTTAGGGAAAGGTATCCCCAACGGCTGGTCAGCCTCTGTAGAAAACGGATCAAACACCAGGTAACTCCTATCTACCTCGTTGTAGCTGATCTGAGCAGGAACGTCACTGCCACTTTGAAGACTGCCTCCACAGGAGTAAACCGTTAAAAGGAGGCCAATTCCTGCTAACAGGTACCTCTTCATTATACCCCTCCGTTAAAACCTGTAACTAACGGTAATGCCGTAACCCCACAGATGGCCGTCGGCAGAGGTCTCAACCCTTCCCGGATTACCAGTAACTCCCGGGTAACTGTCGTTAAGATTAACGCTCTCTCCCCCTATCTCCCTCTTGTACTCGGCAACAACGTACTGAACGACGGTATCAACGGTTAACCTTCCAAAGTGAAGACCCGCACCGACGGAGTAGGTCTTCTTGTCTGCGTCAGGCCAGAGCATGTCAAAGGTGTGGTCTGGAATGGGAGACGGGTCGTAGAAGTAACCACCCCTCAGGGTAAGGAAATCACTCCACTTATACTCTATACCGAGTCTGAGCTGTCTCGTATCCTTCCAGTCTCTTGGAAAGTACTCCTCAGTTTTGCCAAGAAGAGGTCTGTCAAACTTAACTGTATATCCGTTTATTATGCTCCAGTTAGTCCACACAACATCAGCTGTCAGCGTAAGTCTTTTATTGGGTTGATACTTTAAACCCAGCTGCAACTGGTCGGGATGGTCTATACTCGTTGAAGCCCCTACCTTATCAATGCCCTTTACCTCTACAGTTCCTTTAAAGTCTGTCTTGGTTCTGGAACGGTAGGTTACCCCTACAGAGAGGTTGTCGTAAATTCTGTAGAGGAAACCTACGTTAAAAGAGACGTTAAAGTCGTCGTGCAGGTTACCCTCTATAACCCTTCCGTTAAGGGTAGGAATTGAAGGAGCGTAAATCCTCCGCTGGGTGCCTGCGTCGGAACGGCCGAAAGAGATACCAAAACCGGCAGAGAACCTGTCTGTAAGTTTTACAGCGAGGGTAGGAGTTACAACTCCCCTTACGTAGTAAGACTCAAAACCGTTGTAAACGGCAGGGTTCTTAGAAGGATCGTCGCTCCACTTAATGTGAAGACCGTAAGGTACGTAGGCCGCTATACCGAAGTAGAGGTTCTCCCAGAGGGGAGTGGCAAAGCCAAAGTGAGGAGCGATCAAGTTGTCTGAAGTATCGGTAAAAGAAGCTCCATAAGGTTCCACTCTGTTACCGTCTCCGTCAACAGCCCTGTAGTTGTGGATTTTAAGATGAGGGTTCAGAACTTCTGAACCAACTGAAAGCGTTGGAGTATCTATCTGAGTTAAACCTGCAGGGTTGTAGTAAACGGCAAAAGGATCGTCGGCATAAGCGGAGAAGGCACCTCCTAGAGATGTAGCCTTTGCACCTATCCCAAAGGTATCAACGTTTCCGGCTTTGGTTTCCGGTGAGAAAATAAGAAGGGACAGTGAAAGGAGAGTCAGAAGTTTTCTCATCTCCCTGCTCCTCCTCCTGCAAGTATAAGGGGAATCTTATCAAAGAGGAGGAGAGGGGAAAAACTACTTCACGACTTTTATGTCGGGCTTTTTCTCCCTCTCTTCTTCTTCCTCTTTCAGGCCTCTCTCAAACTCTTTCTTTGCCTGAAAGAAGGCCTTGAAGAGGTTGAGTATCTTATCCCAGCCGAATATGACTCCGACCACAATAAGAAGAATCAGTATTTTGAGTATCAACTTCCACTCCGTATTCCGTTTTCTATAAGATACCAGAAGGGGCAGACCGCCCCTTTAGTTTAACCTCAGCCAAAAGGTGAACAGAAGTTGGCGATGTCAATTACTTCAACGTCTTCTGAGCCGCAGTAGGGACACTTAATCTCCATAAGCTGAAGCGGAGAGTAGATGGCCTCCTCAAACTCCGCACCGCACTTGTTACACTCAAACACATAAATTTGCATGCCACCTCCGTTACTGAAAGTTGATAAAGTTGATACCCATAATTTAGGGAGAAGAAGGTAAAATGAAAACCATTAAAGTTTTAGAATCGTCTCAATTCAACGGTGAGTCTGGAAAGGCAGTTGTAGCCGAAAACGGCGAAGTAAAAGAGATAGAGCTTGTAGAGGTTAAAAAGGAGAACCTTCCCTTTTCCTTTAAACTCCTCAACCCGCTTCAGACCGCTTTCTACCGCTACTACAGTGAGGGTAACGCCCTTGTGTCGTCTCCAACGAGTTCCGGTAAAACGCTGATTTCATTACTCTTTTACCTGAGAAACAGAGGAGGAAAGTTCGTCTATACAGCCCCAACCCGCTCCCTCATCTGGGAGAAGTTCAGGGAGTTTAAGGATTTCTTTAAACAGGTAGGAGTGAGAACGGGAGACCTGATAGAGGAGCTCTCCGAAATTACCCAGCCGGCAGTTGTCTGCACGTACGAGAGCCTTCTCTCTGCTGCAAGGAACAGAGCAAGGTGGTTTGAGGAGGCGGGAGCTCTCGTCATAGACGAGATCCACATAATCAGGGAGCCCTCAAGGGGAGCGGCTATAGAGGAGATAGTGAGCTACGCACTGGAGGAGGGAATCCCTCTCCTTGCCCTATCCGCCACGATTCCGGGAGCTCCCGAGCTGGCAGGGTGGATAGAGGCGGAGCTCCTCTTAGAATCTGAGTGGAGGCCGGTTCCTCTAGAGAGAAGGGTTTTAAACCTAAGGAAGTTTTTAAGCAGAGTTAAACTCCCGAAGGGAACGCCGGAAGAAAAAGTAGTTGCAACGGTTGAAGAGCTGAAGCTGAAAGGAAAAACCCTCGTTTTTGTTCCCAGAAAAGACTTAGGGTGGCAGGCTCTACAGGTTGAAAACGCAGTTTACGGCAAAAAGGTAGTTAACGAAACGCTGCCTTTCATTCCTGAAGATAGAGAGAAAGACCCCGTCGCATTTCACAACGCAGACGTTCCACAGGAAGAGAGAGAGGTAATAGAGAAGGAGTTTAAAGAGGGAGAGCTTGGAAAGCTCTACGCAACACAGACCCTCGCCTACGGAGTCAACCTGCCGGCAGACAACGTTGTAATTTTCGTAAGGGGAAGTTTTGACAGGCTCACCCTCAGGTACAGGTTCTTTCCGGATCCTTTAACGATTCTCCAGATGGAGGGGAGAGCCGGCAGGTTTGGACTTTCGGAAAAGGGTTACTCGTACGTAGTGGTAACCGGAGCCAGAGAGAGTGCTCTGGAAGAGGCACTGAAAGAGGAACTTGAAATGCCTTTCTCAACCGCCCTCTCTTCGGGTGTTGAAAGGGAAGGAAAAGCCTGCCAGAACAGGAGGAAGTCAACGCTGAGCCTGATGCTCCTGGGACCCCTTGTAAGGTACGGCAGCGGGTGGAAAAGTGCACTGAGCAAAATGTTCAGCCTGAAAAGAAACCCCCTGCTCCTTAAAGAGGTTGAGGAGATACTGGAAGAGCTAAACGAAATGGGGTTTCTCTCGGGAACGGAACCTGCAGAGATTACGAAACTTCTGGTCTCTTCCTTCGTCTCCCCTTACTGCTACGCCCAGTTTAAAGAGAGGTTAACAGCCTCCGGGGAGCTCATCTGTGAGAACCCGACAGTCGGCTACAGTTTCGTGCTTCGGCCGTTTATAAGGAAGGAGTTCAACCCAAAAAGCGTTGAGATATTCACAGGAGAGGGTTTCTTAAGGGAGTCGGAAAAACTCTTAAGGCTGGTTGAGGAGAGAACAGGAGTAATGGCAGAGGACAACTGGGAGGTTCTCGCGTTCTACGCCTCAGGGGGGTTCTTCCCCTTCAAGAACGTTGCAAGGCCGCCGGGGGAGCTCTCCACCCTTCCCCCGGAGAGCTCCCTGTTAGGTCAGCTCCTGTGCAGGCTCAACCTGTTTGACTTTGAAACGGTACACAGAGCAGTAATGATGGTAAGGAGCGGAATCCCCTTTCAGTTCTCCCTCCTTGGAAGCGTTAAGGGACTCGGCTACATGAGGGGAAACGCCCTTGCCGAAGCCGGAAGGCTCCTGAAGTACCACTCAGAAATACCGCTGATAAACGGAATTAGGGAGCTCCAGGAAGAGGTTGTTGAAGCCCTCAGAGAAGCTCTCTCTTTCAGGTACGAAACGGTTCAGCAGGTAGAGAGGGAGGTTAAGCTGATTGTTAACGCCGTTCAGGGGATTAAATTTCCCCTGGGGGACGAGAGGCTCCTTAAGTTCCTGGCCTCTCTCTTTGTAGGAAGGAGGGAAGCTTTAAAACTTACAAAAGAGAGAGCTCTGGAGGTGCTCTTTGAGAACGTCACGGGGAAAGAGGAAGCTTAAAGTGAGAATAGACGGAAAGCCGGTTGAGTTTGAAGTGGGAAATCAGGCTGAAGGAACTTCAACAACCGGCCTCCTAAGGATTATAGAGTACCGGTACCTCTTCCCTGAAAGGTCAATAAAGTACATTGAGAGGAAAGGAGAAAAACTCCACCCCTCAAAGGTTGACGAGATAAAGAACCTTGAAGAGCTCAACATAGTAACGGAGCCTGCCCAGAACATGGTAAGAAAGCAGATAGAGCTTGCTCTTGTTGCCCTTGAAGGGATGAAGAACGCCATAGACCAGATAGTTTCAGACTGGCACACAAAGCCGGAACTTGCAAAGCTCATGCTCCATAACCTTCTTGACTCCCTTGACTGGACTGTGAAACTGGTTGACACCGGCTCACGGATCCTTCCCCTTTACGAGGGGATAGACGAGGAGATAGCAAAGCTGGAAGACGCCGTCTTTAAGTTAGACGACCTTATGTACGAGGAGAGAGAAGAGGAAGCACTGAAAGTCCTTCAAACGGAAGTTAAATCTGCAGTTGAAAAGTGGATCTCTTTCCTGAGGAACCTGGTTCAGTTCGTTAAGTCTGCGCCGGAGGAGACCCATTGATACTCCCCTGCCTCATCTCCTTTTTACTGGGACTCTTCATAGGGAGTTTTCTAAACGTCTGCATCTACAGGATTCCAAAGGGGGAGTCTGTTGTCTGGCCTCCCTCCCACTGCCCTACGTGTGGAGAGAGGATAAAGCCGTACGACAACATCCCCGTAATCAGCTACTTCCTCCTGAAAGGCAGGTGCAGGAACTGTGGAGAGAGGATAAGCTGGCAGTACCCGGCAGTAGAGCTCTTAACCGGAGTACTAACTGCAGCAACGGTCTGTAAGTTTGGAGTCTCATTCTCAAGCCTCTACTACCTTTTACTGGTCTACTACCTGATAGTCGTTTCGTTTATAGACCTGAAAACCATGGAGGTTCCCGTAAGGCTCAGTTACGGAGCTCTCCTTTCAGGACTGCTACTCTCCTTCTTCGTTCCCCAACACTCCTTCAAAGAGGCAGTGTTCGGTGCCTCCTTTGGAGCGGGAGTTATCCTCTTCATCATTGAGACCTACTACGTTTTTACGGGAAAAGAGGGGATGGGATACGGAGACGCCAACATAATGGCAGTTGTTGGAGCCTTTTTAGGGTGGAAGAAAGTCCTCCTAACCCTCTTCCTCGCCTCTCTGGTTGGCGCTGCCGTAGGAATAACCCTTATACTTTTAAGGAGAGGTGAAAGGGAAAAGCCCATTCCGTTCGGCCCCTTCATTGCGGCAGGAGCTCTCCTCTCACTCTACTTCGGAGACAGGCTGATAAACTGGTACCTCGGAGGGTTGGGGTTATGACAACATTTATAAAGAGAGCTGAACACTTCCTTATGAAGGTTTCAGACCTTTTTCTCCTCGCAATAACCTTTACCCTACTTGTTATCTCAATAATCCTCTTCGTTGAGTTCCTCCTCCTCTCACCTAAAATGATCCACATTGAGGAGATAGTCCTCTCGGGGCACATAAAAGACGCAACGGAGAGCCTGAAAGAGCTCATCTCCCCGTTACTGATGTTCGTTATCGTTGTTGAACTCGTCATAATGCTTATAAAACACCAGCCGAGAATCGTATTTGACGTTTTACTTATTGCAATAGCAAGGGAAATAATAATTTCAGGCCACAACTTCAAGAACGTTTTACTGGGAGCTCTCTCCCTCCTTATCCTCTTCTTCATTAGGAAATTCCTCACCCTTAAGAGCATACCTCCCGGAACGGCAGTAATTATTGACCCGTACATAACGATAGAGTCGCTAAACGAGATGTTAGACGTCCACATCCCGTTTGAGGAGGACAAGTACCTGATAGACCTGATAGAGAGGGTTGCCAAAGAGAGGGGAATAGTTCTTAAAAAGCGGAAAACCATAGACGTAGCAAACGTTAAAATTGAAATACTTGACGTTGATGAGAGAGGAAAACCAATACTGGTAAGGGTAATAAAGACCGCATGAAGAGGCTGGGAGTTGACCTGTCCCTCCCTGAAGGGAGCGTTTCTGTTGAAGTTGACGGAGAGGTAGTCTCCTCTGTCGTCTGGAGGAGACCGAAACTACACGCAGAGGTTGTCTTCAGCCAGATAGAAAACGCCCTGAAACTGGCAGGGGTGAAGAGGGAGGAGATTGAGGAGGTTGTTGTCTCCTCAGGCCCCGGGTCTTTTACAGGCGTTAGGCTTTCTGTCTCTACAGGAAAAGCCTTCAAGGAGTGCGGAGTAAAAGTCCTCTCCTCAACAACCCTGAAAGCCCTGAAACACGGCTACGGCTCCCTCGACCTGACCCCCGTTCCGATCATTCCAGCAAGAAGGGGAAAGTACTACGCTGAGTTAAAGGGGAGAGAGGCCGACCTGACGGCGGAGGAGATTCTGAAAGAGCTCTCCCTGCTGAAAAACCCCCTTATAGTCTGGAAGGGGGAGCTCCCACCACAGCTTAAAGAGTTCCCGAACGTTGAAGAGAGAGCTCCCCTCTCAACAAAGCTCCTCCTGATCCCCCGGGAGGAACTCTCACCCCTCACCTTCCACTACGTAAGAGATCACGATGCAAAACCTCAGTGTAGAAACCTTTAAAGAGGAACACCTATCGGATATACTTAAGTTAGAGAGGGAACTTTTTGAAGAACCCTACTCAGAGGAAACGCTGAGGAGAGAGTTGGAACTTCCCTTTTCACTCGGCCTCGTCGCAAAACTCAACGGAGAAACCGCCGGCTACTGCCTTGCCTGGCTGATAGGTGAAACCTGTGAGCTCCACAGGATAGGGGTTAGGGGGGAGCTCCAGGGAAGGGGTATAGGAAGAGCTCTGCTTAAAACCCTCCTTAAAGAAGCTGCCGGAAAGGGAGCAAGAGAGGTAGTCCTTGAAGTGAACGAGAAAAACAGAAAAGCGATTTCACTCTACAGAGCCCTTGGCTTCTTAAAAGTTTCAGAGAGGAAGAACTACTACGGAAACGATGGCGCTCTAATAATGAAACTCAATCTTCAGGAGGAGAAAATGCTGAGGGACGAAAACCTCAAAGCCCTTGCAAGGGAAAAGTTCCACCACTTCAAGACACTTGAGAAGAAACACCAGGAGCTTGACGACATAATAGACAAAATGGAGAAGAAGGCGGTATTAACGCCAAAAGAGGAGCAGGAACTTGAGAGAATGAAGAAAGAACGCCTCCGCCTGAGAGACGAGATGATGCTCCTTATGAAGAAGGCAAAGGAGGAAGCCGAGAATGAGAAGTGATGTTCTCAGGGAGTTTGAAAAGCTTCCGGCAAGAGCCCTCATGATGGCAACGGGCCTCCAGAGGAAAGACATTGAGAAACCACTGATTGGAATCATCTCAAGCTGGACAGACCTGGTTCCCGGCCACGCCGACATGTTCTCACTTGAGAGGTTCATAGAGAGGGGAGTTGCAGCGGCAGGTGGAACTCCCTTCATCGTTCGCGTTCCCGCCATCTGCGACGGTATAGCGATGGGACACGAGGGGATGAGGTTCTCTCTCCCCTTAAGGGAGCTGATAGCAGACGCCGTTGAAGACGTTGTTACAGCCCACCAGTTAGACGGAATAGTTCTCCTAACTGCCTGTGACAAGATAACCCCCGGAATGCTGATGGGGGCGGCAAGGGTAAACATCCCGGCAATAGTTGTAACCGCCGGCCCCATGCTTGCAGGAAGGAGAGGAAAGGAGAGGTTAGACCTCGTTACTCATACCTTTGAAGCGATAGGAAGGTACAAGGCAGGGGAGATAACTTTAGAGGAGCTCCTTGAGCTTGAGGGAGCAGCCTGCCCCTCTTCTGGAGCCTGCCAGGGAATGTTTACGGCAAACACGATGGCCTGCCTAACAGAAGCACTGGGAATGTCTCTACCCTACTGCGGAACTTCACCTGCACCGCTGGCAGAGAAGAAGAGAATCGCCGAAGCCTCTGGAGAGAAGATAGTTGAGCTGGTTAAGAAGGGTGTAAAGGCAAGGGACATCCTCACCCCTGCAGCCTTCAGGAACGCCATAAGGGTTGACCTGGCCTTAGGAGGCTCAACAAACACAGTCCTCCACCTGCCGGCAATTGCCCACGAGGCGGGAGTTCCCTTTGAGATAAAGCTCTTTGACGAGCTCAGCAGGGAGACCCCCAAAATCTGCTCAATGAGACCCGGCGGGAAGTACCTGATGGAAGACCTCCACTACGCCGGCGGAATTCCCGGAGTAATGAAGAGGCTCTTTGACAAGCTGGAGAGCAACCCGACTGTTTTGGGAACAGACATAAAGGAGATTGCAGCGGCTGCAAGGATATGGGACGAAGACGTAATCAGGCCGACGGACAACCCCTACAGCCCCGAGGGAGGAATTGCAATCCTCTACGGCAACCTGGCGCCAGACGGAGCTGTAATCAAGCAGGGAGCCGTTTCAGACAAGATGAAGGTCTTTACAGGAACGGCCAGGGTCTTTGACTGTGAGGAAGACGCGATGAAGGCCGTTATGGAAGGCCAGATAAAGGCGGGAGACGTAATAGTGATAAGGTACGAGGGACCCAAAGGCGGCCCCGGAATGAGGGAGATGCTTGCAGTTACAGCAGCCGTTATGGGAATGGGACTGGGAGAGTCTGTTGCCCTCATAACAGACGGTAGGTTCTCAGGTGGAACTCACGGCCCCTGTATAGGCCACATCTCCCCCGAAGCGGCAGAGGGAGGCCCCATAGGGGTTGTTAGAGACGGGGATAAGATCCACATAAACGTTCCGGAGAGGAAGTTAGAGCTCCTCATAAGCGAAGAGGAACTCAAGAAGAGACTCTCTGAGTTTAAGCCGAAGCAGAAGGAGATTAAGTCAAAACTCCTCAGGAAGTACGCAAAGCTCGTAACCTCTGCAGCAAAAGGCGCTATCCAGGACGTTTAAGGGGGAGCTCCTCCCCCTTTCCACAACTTTAAAAGAGGGAGAAGAACTTGAAGTTCGTAGTCTTTGGAGCCGGAGGAGTAGGAAGTTTCTACGGCGGTATGCTGGCAAGGTGTGGCCACGAGGTTGTCTTTATAGCAAGGGGTGAACACCTTAAGGCAATGAAAGAGAAAGGGTTAACTGTTAAAAGCTTTAAACACGGAAAGTTTAAAGTTAAAGAGGGAGAAAAGGTTAAGTTTACAGACAGACCCGAAGAGGCCGGAAAGGCAGACGCTGTTTTGGTCTGCGTGAAGTCTTACGATACGGAGAAAGTTGCCCCCTTAATAAAACTGATGCTGAAAGAGGATACAGTTGTTGTTTCCGTTCAGAACGGCATTGAGAACGAGGAGATTCTAGCAGAGTACTTAGGGGAAGAACACGTTTTAGGAGCAACCGCCTTTATAGGAACCTACGTTTCAGAGCCTGGAACCGTTGTCCACGAGGCTGCAGGACTTTTAGAGATAGGGGAGCTCTCCGGAAAACCCTCTGAAAGGGTTGAGAAGTTAGTTGAGGAGATGAAAAGGTGCGGAATTGAGGCGAGAGCCTCTAAGGACATCAGGTACACCCTCTGGAAGAAGCTGGTCTGGAACGTTGCGTTTAACCCCTACTCGGTGGTAACGAAGGCAACCGTTGGGGAAATGTTGGAGCTCCCCGAAACCTACCAGATTTTAAAGAAGCTGATGGAGGAGTGCTACGCCGTTGCAGAAGCCCACGGGGTAAAGCTAAAGCCCAAAATCATGGAGAACTACTTAAAGTCCTCCCCAGACCTAATGAACTACAAAACCAGTATGCTCTTAGACTTTGAGAGGGGAAAACCAATAGAGATTGAAGGGATAACGGGAGCTCTCATAAGGAAGGCAGAGGAGAAGGGAGTAGAGGTTCCCTACAACAGGTGCGTTTACGGAACTGTCAAACTCTTAGTCAAAAAACGGGACATGGAGAGATGGGAAAGAAAATAGACTTCTGGGAGGCCTACTCAATAGGCGTTGGAGGAATGATAGGGGGAGGGATCTTTGCCGTCTTAGGACTGACAATCCTCCTCTCAAAAGGTGCCGCCCCCGTGGCCTTCCTCTTCGCAGGAACGATAGCCCTTTTAACGGCCTACTCCTACGCAAAACTCTCTGTAAGGTACCCGAGCGAGGGGGGAACCGTTGAGTTCTTAGTTCAGGGTTTTGGGAACAACTTCTTCACCTCTTACATGAACACCCTCCTACTTGCCAGCTACGTGATAATGCTCTCACTCTACTCCTACGCCTTCGGGAGCTACGGCTCAGCCCTCCTATTCGGCCACGAAGTTCCGCTTTTCAAAAAACTCCTCATAGTGGGAATCGTCTCCTTCCTCGCCTTCATCAACTTCTTAGGTGCCTACGTAAGCGGAAAGACAGAAGACATTATGGTTTTTGCAAAGCTGGGAATCCTCCTCTTCTTCTCAGCTTTAGGCTTTCTAACGGGAGACTTCTCAAGGCTCTCTCCGGAACACTGGGAGAGCTTCTTAAAGATAATGGTAGGAGGACTGATAATCTTCTTAGCGTACGAGGGTTTTGAGCTGATAGCAAACACGGCAAAAGACGTTAAAGACCCGGAAAGGACGCTGCCTAAGGCGTACTACGCAAGCGTCTTAACGGTTATAACAGTTTACGTTTTAGTGTCGGCAGTTGCGGTGGCAAACCTCACATACCAGCAGGTTGTAAAGTACAAAGACTACGCACTGGCCGTTGCAGCAGAGCCTTTCTTAGGGAAGTTCGGATTTGTCTTAATCGGCATAGCAGCCCTTCTCTCTACGGCATCTGCAATAAACGCAACCCTCTACGGAAGCGCAAGGGTCAGCTACCTTGTGGCGAAGTTAGGAGCTCTCCCCAAAAGCCTGAGTAAGAAGGTGTGGAGGGAAGGAACGGAAGGTCTTCTAATACTTGCAGTTCTAACCATTCTCTTTGCCACTCTCTTCAACCTTGAGAACATCTCCGTTGCGGGGAGTTTCGGCTTCCTCTCAATATTTGCAGCAGTAAACTTTGCAAACTTTAAACTCTACAGGTATACAAACTCAAACAGGTGGATATCGTTTTTAGCCTTCCTCCTCTGCATCGTCTCCGGAATCGTCCTGCTAGGCTACAACCTGAAGACAAACCCGAACGCCTTAAAGTCTGTAACAGTTGTTCTGCTGGGAACCTTTCTCTTTGAGGCCGTTTACAGGAGTTTTACCTCCGTAAGGCTGAAAGAGTACATTGACTGGAGGATAAAGGAGAGAGAGGAGTTCTTTAAAAAACACCCCATGTTCTTAGCCCTGCTGAAAAAGGAAGTTGAGAGCAGGTTCAAGGACGCTAAAGTGAAGGTCGTATCCGTTCCAGACGAAGAGAAGGGAGGAACGCTCAGGATAAGGATTGAAACGGAAAACCCCGAAAAGGTTGAAAAGCTCGTCAGGAGGATTCTAAAAGAGGCAAGAATTGAGGAACACCACCCTGTAGAGATAACCGTGGAGAGGAAAGATGGAGCTGGTTCTCTACAGCTCAAAGAGGTGTAGCGTCTGTGCAGCTATAAAGCCGAAGCTTGAGGAGGTTGCAGCAAAGTACGGAGTTGAGCTGAGAGAGGTTAACATTGAGGAAAACCCTGCAGAGGCTGCTCAGGCAATGGTCTTTTCTGCACCTACCCTGATACTGAAAGAGGGAAACAGTGAAGTGAGGCGCTGGAGCAGGGTTTTCTCACTCTCCGAGGTTGAGGAGTTCCTCAATAGAATCCTCTGAACCTACTTCTCCTCTACCCTAACCCGCTTTATCCTCTTTCTGTCAACCTCTTCAACTGTAAGGGTGTGGTGGGGGAGTTCCACCTTCTCCCCCGCCTCCGGAAACCTCCCAAGGCTTGAGAGTATGAGCCCTGCAATGCTTACGTAGTCGGAACTCTTCGGAAGGGGTCTCTTTAGAAGTCTGTTAATCTCGTCAATCTCCGTAGAGGCGTCTGCAACTATACGGTTTCCCTTCTTAACGACCTTCAGCGTATCCCTGTCAAACTCGTCCTCTATCCTGCCGACTATCTCCTCAAGGATGTCCTCAATGGTAACTATCCCAAGGGTAGAGCCGAACTCGTCAACGACTATTCCCATCTGCTCTCTGCTCTTCTTAAACTCCTTAAGAGCGTTAAAGATGTTCATGTACTCGGGAAGAACCAGAACCGGCCTCATAACCTCCCTTACTTTCATCTGGGGGTTATTTACAGAGATAAGGTCTGAAACGAGAACGTAGCCCACTATGTTGTCTATACGGCCTTCATAGACGGGGAGTTTTGAGAAACCACTTCTTTCCATAAGCTCAAGAGCCTCAAGGACAGAGGCGTTCTCACTTACGGCTATAACCTTTGAAAGGGGGGTGTATATGTCGCCTACGAGCTTCTCTTTCAGCTGGAGAACGTTCCTGAGTATGTTCCTCTCCGTCTTCTCAACGCTGAACCTTGAGGAGCTCTCCACTAAGAGCTTAAGCTCCTCCTTTGTAACGAAGGGACTCCCACCACCTTCCGCCTTTAGAAGGTGAGCTATTAGCCTGGAAAGCCCCATAACAAAAACTGAAACAGGCTTAAAGAGGAGGTAGAAAAAGTATATGGGGTAAACGATTCTGAAGGCTACAACGTGGGAGTACTTCTGGAACAGGCTCTTTGGTATTAACTCTCCAAAGGTCAGCGTAAGTGGGGTGAAGCAGAGAACGGTAACGAGCTCCGGGTACTCAGCCATAAAGGGGAAGGCGTGAACTATGTTATCCATAATGTAGGTTGTAAAGACCGTTGAACCTGTTACAGTAGACAGGTTTGTTCCTATAAGGGTTGTCGTAAGGAGTTTTTCAGGCTCTTTAAGGAGCTCTGAAAGGAGCTTCGCCCTCCTGTCTCCCTCTTTCAGCCTCTTCTGGAGCTCCAGCTTAGGAAGGGAAACTATCGCAATCTCACTCCCCGAGAAGAAGGCCTCAGAGAGGATGCAGAGGAAGATAACGAGAATCGGCCAGAGCTCCATCACTCTACCCTCTCAACAACAACAGACTCTATCCTGTTTCCGCTCTTTTTCTCAACGGTAAACCTGTAACCTCTGTACTCCACGCTTTCCCCTTCCTCAGGAATCCTCTTAAGAAGGGCCATTATCAGACCTGAAACGGTATCAACCTCGTTGAGTATCTCGTCGTCCGGCAGCGAGAGGAGCTCCTTCAGCTCCTCAACGGGAGTTTCACCTGAAAACCTGTAAACCTTCTCTGATATCTTCTCCACCTCTTCACACTGGAGGCTGTTCTTCTCGTCGGGGAGCTCCCCTACTATCTCCCTGAGAATGTCGTCAAGTGTAACGATACCTGCAGTGTTTCCGTACTCGTCAACGACTATGGCCATGTGCCGGCGGGTCTTCTGCATCTGGTCTAAGAGTTCGTCAAGGGTCAGAAACTCCGTAACGAAAAAGGGCTTGTCTGCAAACTCTTTCAGCGGTCTGTCAAAGTCTTCAGGCTTGAGGAGAAGGGGAAGGATCTTACGGGTGTAGAGAATCCCCGTTACGTTGTCAAGAGAACCTCTGTAGATGGGAATCCTTGAGAACTTAACTCCCTTCAGAACTTCAAGGGCTTCCTTCACCTTCATCTCCTCAGGGAGAGCGAAAACCCTGTGTTTCGGAACCATAACCTCCCTTACGTCCATCTCTCCAAGGTCAAGGGTTCTGTCTATCAGCTCTGCCTCTTCCTTCTCTATAGTTCCCTCTTTAGCACCTTCGGAAACAAGGAGCATAAACTCCTCGTCCGTCATAACCTTCGGTTTGCTGAAGAGCTCTATACCGAAAGGCTTCAGAAGTAGAGAGGCAAAACCGACAAGGAGAGCCCTCAAAGGAGCAATCAGCCTGCTTACAAACTTTAGAAATGGAAAGATAAAGAAGGCGTAACGCTCGTTGTACTTAATGGCAAGTGTTTTAGGTGTAACCTCTCCGAAGATAAGAAGGGTAATAACGGTTACAGGAACCGAAAGCGCAGCTCCCGTATCCTTCCCCAAAAGCTTTACGAAGAGAACCGCCGAAACGGAGGCTATTGCAACGTTAACCATCTCGTTGCCTATCAGAATTGTGGCTATGAGCTCCGCCGGCCTCTGGAGGAACTCCAGAATCTCTGCAGCCCTTTTATTTCCCTCCTTTGCCAGCCTCTCCAACCTTAAAACGTTTAGGGAGAAAAAGGCGGTCTCGGAGGCGGAAAAGAGACCGGAAAGGAGAATAAGGAAGGGAAGAAGGACGTAGTAAAAGGTTAAACTCTCCTGTTCCATCCTACCCTTTCTTTCTCTCTAAAAGCCTTGCTATAAGGAAGTTCTGAATAGCCGTAATAACGTTGTTTGTAAGCCAGTAGAGAACAAGACCTGCCGGGAAGTTGGCAAACATAAACGTAAAGAGAACAGAAACTGCAATGAATATGTAGCGCTGCTGTGGGTTTGAAGTAGGAGTGAGGAACTGAAGAGCTATCATGGAGAGTCCCATCAAGATGGGAAGAAGGTAAGTGGGGTCGGGCTGAGAGAGGTCTGGTACCCAGAGGAAAGAGGCACCTTTCAGCTCAACCGCGTTGAGGAATATCTCGTAGAGGACGAAGAAGATGGGAATCTGGAGGAGCATGGGAAGACAGCCTGAGGCAGGGTTTATTCCCACCTCCTTGTAGAGCTTCATGGTCTCTTCCTGAAGTTTCTGAGGGTCGTTTCCGTACTTTTTCTTAATCTCCTCAAGCTTTGGAGCAAGCTCCTGCATCTTCTTCATAGAGACGTAGCTCTTGTGTGCGAGGGGGTGAAGGAGAATTCTCACCAGAATAGTGAAGACGATGATCAGAAGTCCCCAGTCGGGGATAAACCTGTGGAGGAAGAGGAAGAGCTTCAGAACAGGCTTTGCGGCAAACCCGAAGATACCGAAGTCTATGGCGGCGTCCATTCCCAGCTTCTCAAGTCTGTTGAGCTCCTTGGGTCCGCCGTAAAAGGTAAAGGTATCAACAAGGTTCCTTACAACCGTGTGGTTACCGGGGAGGAGCTCCACAACAGACGAGAACTCCTTACGCTTAACCGCCATAAGGAAGTACTTGTCCTCCTCTCCAGCCCAGAGGACGCGGTTGAAGGAGAGGTAGCCGGGAATGTCCTTCGGTTCAAGCCTTACAACCTTATCCTCCGTCTCAAGGACGGGACCTATGTGTCCCATTCTGGAGGTGTGTGCCTCGTTTATCTTGATGTCGGGCCCTACAATCGTCTGGAGGTTTGCACCTTTCAGTGAGGTTTTAACCTCTATCCTGTAGGAGTCGGGGAAGAAGGTAAAGGTCTTTACAAACTCCCTTCCGTCGGGGAGCTCCCCCTTCATAATGAGCTTTTCCGGTTTATCCTTAACCTCCAGGGAGGTTGCAGAAGGCGTAAGCTTCAGGTTTACAAGCTGGGAAGAGAGGGGCTTACTGTCGGAAACCGTCATAAGGGGATAGATGCCGATGGACTTTGAAACGGGAGAGACGAGCTGAGCCTTGTACTTCTTAACAAACAGCTTTACCAGTTTACCGTTAACCGTTGATATCTCAGCGGTGTAGAGGGGAGTATCAACCTTTACAACCTCCCCTATCTCCTTAGAAGGGGGGACGTCTTCCCTTACGGCAACCGTTTTTGCAGCTTCCCTCTCCTGAGCTTTCTCCTGGTGGTGGCCGAAAAAGAGCTGAAATCCAAAGAAGACCAGAGCAGCCAGAATGACCGCCTGTATTATTGAACCTTTTGCATTTTGTTTGTCTGCCATATCTCTCTCCTTACGGGTAGTCTACTCCACCCCTTGAGAAGGGGTTACACCTTAAAATTCTCCAGAAAGACTTTAAAAGTCCCTTCCAGACGCCGTATTTCTCAACAGCCATAATCGTGTAGTTTGAACAGGTAGGGTAGTACCTGCAACTACCCGGCGTAAGAGGGGAGATAAACTTCTGGTAGAACCTGACGCAGAGAATAACAGACTCTTTTAGCAACTACCCCTCCTTCAGTATGCCGGCCTTTTTGGCCAGCTTTAAAAAATCTTTCTCTACGTCCTGATACTTCTTTCCGAGTATCCCCTTTCTGGCGATAAAAACTATATCAACAGGCTTAAGTCTATGTTTATTCAACCTGAAAACTTCCCTCATAAGCCTCTTGGCTCTGTTTCTGTCAACAGCCCGCTTTGAGACCTTCTTTGAAGCTATAAAACCGGCTCTGGGGTAGCCAAGGTCGTTGGGGAAAAAATAAAAAGCCACGGTAGAACCGCCGAGGCTCTTCCCGTGGGCGAAAACTCTCTCAAACTCACGCTGCTTCTTTAACCTCTCGTGAGGTCTGAAGGTGAACTTTACCTTCTCTTCCACTCGTCACTTACCGTAAGCTTCCAGCGCCCCTTCTTCCTGCGCCTCCTGAGTATCTCTCTACCGCTCTTGCTCTTCATACGAGCTCTAAAGCCGTGAACTCTTTTACCGTGAAGCCTGCTTGGCTGGTAGGTTCTCTTCGTTGACAACTTTCACCTCCAGAGAGGGGAGAATTTGATAGGGGAATTATAGGCAAAGGTGGCTATTTGTCAAAGAGTGAAAGGATTTTAGGAAAGGCTTCCTCTCTATTCTCCTTGTAAAGGGTGAGAAGTGAACGGAGAACCCCTTCGTCAACCTGAAGTCTTTTAAGGAGCTCCCTCCTCCTCAGCAGGTGGTAGCCTGCAAACTGGAGCAGATTCCTCGGGTTCTCTTTAAACCTGGCGCTCTCAAAGTCTATAACTCTGGTTCTCTCTCCGTCGTAGATGAGGTGCTTCTCTCCCTTAATCTCTGAGTGTTCAACGCCGCATGCGTCAAGGAGGTAGCAGCTCTCAAGGGCAGAGACGAGAGCTCTCTTTCCGTAAACCTGAAGTGCCTCGGCAAAAGGTAACCCCTCTATCCACTCCATAACGAGAAACTCGGGGGTGCAGAGGTAAACTCTGGGAGCGGGGTTCCTCTCCCCCAGACACTCCTCAAGGTACTTAAGAACGGAACACTCCTTCTCTGCTATCCCCTCCTTACCTGCGTCAGACCTGGGAAGTTTTACCGCAACGCTCTTTCCAGAGAGCTCCCCCCTGAAAACAACTCCCCTGTAGCCTTTTGAAACGAAAGAGAGGTTTTTAACGCCGTAAGAGGAGAGGAGTTTAAACCTCCTCTCTCCCTCTTTAAGGTCTCCGCGGGGGTAGTCAAGGAGTTTAAACAGCTGAGAACTCGGGGATTCCATACTCCCTCTTCAGACACTCCCTCAAGAGAGCTCTCTCCGTCAGCCTGCAGATTTTACTGCTCCAGTAAACAGAGTAGGGTTCAATCTTCTTTCTGGCTCTCTCCTTACACTCTTTTACCCTGGGGGAGCTCCTCTCAACAACGGCGTAGAACTCGTCCTCTATCTCTTTAAGAGCCCTCTCTATCTCAAGGAGGTTGGGGTAGTTCCTGAGGGAGAGTATCTTCTCGGCAACAGAGAGGTCTTTCACCTGGAGCTCTAAAAGGACAGACTTAACGATTTTGTAGAGCTTCTCAAGGCGGTTGTAGGGGAGGGTCTCCTTTGAAAAGCTCCTTCTGGCCTCATCCGCTTCCTTTCTGCACTCCCTGAAGAACCAGCGTTTAACTATCTCCCTTATGTCCCTGAAGGTAAACCGCTCGGGAACCCTCTCCTCAGATATGGCCATGAGAACGTAGTGGGGCTCTATTCCGAGGTTGTACCACTCCCTTATGACAGGTATGTCGTCCTGTCCTCTGTAGGTGAAGTGTTCGTACCTGTCCCTTATACAGTCAACAACTTCCTGAGCGTACTCTTCTAAACTCTTGATTTCATCCATTGTACGAACTCCGTGTAGAAGGAGCGGACTTCCCGTTTTAGCTCCTCTATTCTATCAGCAGAGGTTATAGGAGAGCCGAAAAGCCTTACCTCAGTTTCAACTTTTCGGAGCTCCCTGTAGAGGGCTATTCCCCTCTCAAACCGTTTCTCCTCCTCTGCCAGTGCTTTCAGCGACTCAAGGGTATTCCCCAGCCACCTCTGTGAGTAGAGCTGGTAAGTGTAGGAGACAAACTCAAGGTCAACAACTCCACCGGCTCCGTACTTTAAAGGCTCCTTCCTGCCCAGCTCCCTCTCCAGCCTCTCTCTCATTGAGAGTATTCCCTGAAGGGTTTCTGAGTCTAAAGGGGTGCCAAAGAGGAACTCCCTTACAGCCTCCTCAACCTCTTCCTTCAGGTTTCCGAAGAGGAAGCGGAAACGGGTAAAGGCGAGCC
>JALWGN010000015.1 GCA_027013575.1 Desulfurobacteriaceae bacterium | reverse complement strand
AGAAAATTGTAATAGTTTTCTCCCGTTTTCAGGAAGGAACCGCTGATATAATTTGAAACTCCAAAACTCCCTAAGGAGAGAAGAAGATGGGAATGACGATAACCCAGAAGATCCTTGCAGACCACGCTGGAAAGAAGGAGGTTTACCCCGGCGAGTTAGTTATGTGTAAGGTTGACATCGCCCTTGCAAACGACGTTACAGCTCCCATAGCCATCAAGCAGGTTAAAGCTATTGGAGCTAAGAGCGTCTGGGATAGGGAAAGGATTGCACTTGTTCCAGACCACTTTGTTCCTGCCAAAGACATAAAGGCTGCCGAACAGGTTAAGATGATGAGGGACTTTGCAAAGGAGTTCGGCATCAAGCACTTCTGGCCTGAAGGAAGGGTTGGAATTGAGCACGCCCTTCTCCCCGAGCAGGGAGTTGTGGTTCCCGGAGACGTTGTAATCGGAGCAGACTCCCACACCTGTACCTACGGGGCTTTAGGCGCCTTCTCAACCGGCGTCGGTTCAACCGACATGGCCTACGCCTGGCTTACGGGAGAGGTCTGGTTTAAGGTTCCCGAGCAGATGAAGTTCATCTACTACGGAAAGCGCCAGAGGTGGGTAGGAGGAAAGGACATCATCCTCTACGTTATCGGTATGATTGGCGTTGACGGAGCTCTCTACAAAACGATGGAGCACACAGGTGAGGCCATAAGGGAGCTCCCCATGGACGACAGGTTCACAATCTGCAACATGGCAATAGAGGCCGGAGCCAAGAACGGAATCATTGAGCCAGACGAGATAACCCTTGAGTACGTTAAGGGAAGAGCTAAAAGGCCTTACAAACTCTACAAGTCCGACCCCGACGCAGAGTACTCAGAGGTTTACGAGATAGACGTTTCAAAGATTGAGCCCCAGGTTGCCTTCCCCTACCTCCCCTCAAACACAAGGCCTGTAACAGAGGCAACCCACGTAACCATAGACCAGGTTGTAATAGGCTCCTGTACAAACGGAAGGCTCAGCGACCTGAGGGTTGCAGCTCAGATTCTCAAAGGGAAGAAGGTTAACCCCAACGTTCGCTGTATCGTCATTCCGGCAACTCAGGAGATCTACAGACAGGCAATGAAAGAGGGTCTTATAGACATCTTCCTTGACGCCGAGTGTGTCGTCTCTACTCCAACCTGTGGACCGTGCCTTGGCGGACACATGGGAATCCTTGCAAAAGGTGAAAGGGCCGTTGCAACGACAAACAGGAACTTTGTTGGCCGTATGGGACACCCTGAGAGTGAGGTTTACCTTGCCTCTCCTGCCGTTGCTGCCGCCTCTGCAGTCCTTGGAAGGATTGCCCACCCGGACGAAGTTGTCGGCTCTGAGAGCTAATTCTGGGGGGAGGAGCTCCTCCCCCCTTTCACAAACCTTTGAGGAACTCACGATGGATCTCTTTGAGATAAGAAACTGGTTTGCCCACAACCTCTGCGACTACCTGAGGGAGAAAGAGGAGAAAGACCTCTTAAAGCTGAATGCCGTTATCTCTTCCGTTCTCTCTGAAGGTTCAGATATTCCCGAGGCCGTTTTAGACGAGGTGGTTGCTGAGTTCCCCCTCTTTGAAAGGGAGGGAGCCTCTCTAAAGTTCCTTCCCGACGACCCGATTACGGCGGAATACGTAAGGGAGAAGGCAGAAAAGTATAGTGAGTTCCTGAAAGCACTCCCTGACAACTTTGAACCTGTTGAGGAGAACTTAGAGAAGAACGTTAAGATGGCTCGCCTTCTCTTTGAGAAGGGACTCTACTTTGAAGTCCACGAGATTTTAGAAGAGGTCTGGATGGGGGAGTTCGGTAAAGAGAGGGACTTCCTTCAGGCCTTAATCCAGATAGGCGTTGCCTACTACCACCTCTCAAACTACAACAGGAGAGGATTCAGGCTCCTCCTTGAGAACGCCCTGGAGCTCCTGAGCGGCTACTCGGGAACGGTTCACTCTGTAAACGTTGACAGGCTGAAGGAGGACATTAAGAGAGCCATTGAAACGGAAGAGTTAATCTCTTTTTAGAGGATAGCTGTGAAGTTGGTAGTTGTCTTAACCACTTTCCCTTCAAAGGAGACGGCCGACAGCGTTGCCGAGAGGCTGGTTGAGGAGAGGCTTGTTGCCTGTGCACAGGTTCTTGAAGGTGTTGAGAGCGTTTACTGGTGGGAAGGTAAGGTTGAGAAAGGGAAGGAGTGGCTCGTTCTCCTTAAAACCACAGAGGAGGCCTACAAACGGGTTGAAGAGAGGCTGGCGGAGCTCCATCCCTACGAAGTTCCCGAAATTGTGGCGATTCCTTCCCTCTCCGTTTACGAGCCCTACCTTAACTGGCTGAGAGGAGAGATAGGTTAGTGGAGGTTTACCTTCTTCTCTTTTTCTCGGGAGTTGTTGCAGGGTTTGCTGCCGGCCTTTTCGGAATAGGGGGAGGAGTTATCCTCGTTCCTATGTTCAACTACTTTTTCTCCTCCTACCTTGATGTTCCCGAGGAGCTCGGGTTTAAAATTTCTGTTGCTACGAGCCTTGCGGTGATTACCGTTTCTACCCTCTTCACTTCGGGGGTTCACGTTTTAAGCGGTAAGGTTGACCTGAAAGAGCTCCTTAAACTCCTTCCCTGGGTATTCGTCGGTATAGCCGGGGGAGTTCTCTTCTCGTACCTGATATCGGGCCACATCCTTAAGAAGATTTTCGGGGTTTTCCTCCTCTCTTTAAGCGTAAAACTCATTACAGACAGGCAGGGAGCTCCCAGAGTCTCACTCTCAGAGAGAGTTCTCCTGCCTGCTGTTCTTCTCCTCTCTGCCTTTGCCAGTGCCCTCCTTGGAATAGGTGGCGGAATCGTTGTTAACACCCTCCTTTTCAGCCTCTCCCGTATTGAGACCAGAAAAGTTGTAGCCCTTGCTTCTGTCGTATCGTTCATAAACGCACTACTTGGTACTCTCCTCTACATGTCTGTTCCGGCTCAAAAAGCCCTTGAGTGGCAGCTTGGCTACATCTACCTGCCGGCGGCAGTTCTTGTTGCCCTCGGGGGAGTTATAGGAAGCAGGTTCGGTGTAAAGCTCCTCCACAGGTTGAACCAGCACCTTTTAAAGAGGCTTTTCGGCCTTCTTCTCGTTCTTATCGGCCTGAAGATGGTTATAAAGTGAAGGGAAGGAACCCTCCTTAGAAGGTTCCTCCACCGTGGGAGTGGCAGGATACGCAGGTCTTTCCGGCGTTGTGGGTTTCCGTGTCTATGGAAAGTCCCAGTCCGTTAATAGAGGAGTAGCTTACCGTTCCGTCGTGGCATGATGCACAGAGTGAGGGAACTGTGCTTCTGTTTGCGTCAACCGAGGTGTCGTCGTTCTTTACGGGGAGCTCCTCGTAGGCTTTCAGGTCTTCAGGTTTTGAAAGGTCGTAGGTTCTCTCTTTTGCCTCAACCACACCGCTGTAGCTGAGGTTTGTAAAGAATGCGGTTGTTTGAGGGTCAACAAGAGCGTACTTAACCTCTGCAGTGTTGTCTACCTGTTTCACCTGTTTTACTACAGTCAGGGTCTCTCCTACCTTTTCAACTATCAGCTTGTTGTTGTTGCTTCCGTGTGGGTTGTGGCAGTCAACGCACTCAAGTGCTGCGTGCTGGGTGTGGAACAAGAGTTCTCCGGAAAGGGTTATGTCCTTAAAGGGTTTGTCACCTGCTGTAAACTCGTTGTTTCCGTGCCAGTTGTTGTTCCAGAAGGTGGCGATGTCTGGAGGGTTCTCAGGAGGTGAAACTCTGGTTTCTGCCTTTCCGTCTCCGTTTGTGTCTGCAAGTGGTTCAGCAGATACTGCTCCCCAGCCGTTTGAGTGGCAGGTCAGACAGAGCTCCTGAGAGTTCCTCTTAACAGTTCCCCCTATTTCTCCAAAATCTGTGTCCGGTTCAACAATTCCGTCCATGTCTGGCTGCCAGTGGCACACCACGCAGTCAAAGTCGTCAATCTTTCCGTTTCCGTTAAAGTCGTGGAAGTGTTTTCTTAAAGAGGTACCTCTGTAGAAGTGGAGCCTCTCAAAGTTGTCGTGGCAGACCAGACACTTCCTCTCAACAGGTTCTCCCGTTCCCGTTTTTGTGGCTCCATTGGTTCCGTGGCACGCAGAACAGACCAGGATTGAGTTGTTTACTCCAACCTTCTCTACGGCGCTATCAATAAGGGACTGGTATTTGTCTGCCGGCACGTCGGGAGTTGCCATTGTGTGTTTGAAGTTCTGGTGGCAGGCCAGACAGTCGCTCTGTCCCCAGCCGTCCTTGTGGTTCTCAGGGGTCAGGTAGGGGGAGCTCCTCACTGCAACGTTAACGCCGAAATCCCTGTAGTGGACGTCGGGATCGGCAAGTCCCCCACCCCCACCGCAGCTTGCGGTAAGGAGCAGTAAACCTGAAAGGAGAAGGAGCCTTCTCACAATTCCCTCCACCATTTAAAAAAAAGAAAATAAAGGATTCAAAATCCAATTATACGATTATCCTTTCAGCGTGTAAATTGTGGCCATTCCAAACATAAGGGGCCTGTAGCTTCCCCCTTTAAATCCCACCTTCTTGGCGAGTTTGAGGAGTTCTTCGTAGTGGGGAAAGTTCACGATCGTCTCGTAGAGGTGTTTCGTAACGTCTGCCTTTGAGCGGAGCTTCCCCAGTGGAAGCATTACCCTCTTTAGGAACTGGAGGAACAGGAATTTCAGCGCCGGGTTTTTTGGAATTGAGACCTCTAAAATCCTCGCCTCTCCCCCTTCTTTCAAAACCCGCCTTATCTCAGAGAGCCCACCTTCCGGGTTTTCAAAGTGTCTCAGCCCTAATGAGACTACAACCGTGTCAAAGGTTCTATCGGGGAACGGAGTGTTCAGGGCGTCCCCCCGAACGAAGAGTATTTCAGGGTATTTCTCCTTTGCAACCTTTAGCATGGGAAGAGAGTAGTCAAGCCCGACAACGGTTTCTGCTTTCTTTAAAAGGAGAGCTCCCGCGTCTCCCGTTCCGCAGGCAAGGTCTAAAACCGTTCCCGGTCTTTCCAGACCCTTAACCAGTTCCCTCTGCCACCTCGGAATGATGCCTAAAGAGAGGAACCTTGAGATTGAGTCGTACCTGTCTGCTATCCTGTCAAATATCTCAACTCCTACCGGCTTTCTCTTCAACCTGATAACCTCTAACTGTTTAAATAACTATTTTAGAATAGCCCAAAACCCGACCGGAGAG
>JALWGN010000014.1 GCA_027013575.1 Desulfurobacteriaceae bacterium | reverse complement strand
GAACTACTCAATCAGACTTCCAGTTTTAAACAGCTACTACTTCAGAGTTCGGAGAGACAGTCGGAGTTGAGAGAGATAAGTAGTGAAATTACTGAGAAGGTAAAAGAAATATTTAAAATAGTTGATATAATATCAGAAATTGCAGAACAAACTAATTTATTAGCTCTTAATGCTGCAATTGAAGCAGCAAGGGCAGGAGAAGCAGGTAGAGGATTTGCAGTAGTAGCTGATGAAGTAAGGAAATTAGCAGATAAAATTCAAAAGTCTCTTGAAGAAATTAGAACAACTGTAGAAGATATTTCAAATTCCATAATAACTATTTCTGAAAGTGCTCTACAGATAACAGAGGATCTTAATGCTATGAATCAATCTTTTGAAGTTTTATCAAATAAAACACTTGAAACTAAAAATGATATAGATGATGCTTTTCAAAAAGCAAATATTCTATTTAAAAACCAGGAAAGTTTAACAGAGAGAATGGGTGATCTAGAGAAAGAGTTTAAACATCTGCAGTCAAGTTTAAATGTTCAGAAGAAAGTTATAGAGTTACTTTCTGATTTATCGGTGAGACTTCAAAGAGAAGCTGAAAAGCTAAAACGGGTTATTGACAAGTTTAAGCTCTAGGTTAAGGTAGAAGTACGAGGAGTTAAAGAGTCACTCAGTAGTTGGATATTTGGAAGTTGGTCTGTACCTTCTTAAATTCCAAAGTTACAGTTTTATTAATTCTAAATTTCTTTGCAAGGAGAGGTATGGAAGTTATTAACGTTATAGGCGGTGGGCTTGCAGGAGTTGAGGCGGCTTACAGGGCTGCTAAAGAGGGTAAAAAGGTTCGCCTCTTTGAGATGAGGCCGAAGAAGACGACCCCTGCCCACAAAACCGACAAGTTGGCAGAGCTTGTCTGCTCAAACACCCTCGGCGGTATAGATATTACAACCCCCAGGGGGCTCTTAAAGGCCGAGATGGAGAGGTTAGGCTCTCTGGTTGTTGAGGCTGCTAAGAGGACTTCCGTTCCTGCCGGGGGAGCTCTGGCTGTAGACAGGGAGAAGTTTGCAGACTACATAACGGAGAAGATAGAGGGTAATCCCAACATAGAGGTTGTCAGGGAGGAGGTTACTGAAATCCCTGAAGAGGGAATAACCGTTGTTGCAACGGGTCCATTAACTTCAGATAAGTTTTCCCAGTTTCTTAGGGGGTACCTTGGAGAGGAGGAGCTCCACTTCTACGACGCAATCTCCCCCATAGTTTATGCCGATACGATTGACTACTCAAAGTGTTTCTGGGGTTCCCGCTACGGTAGAGGAGGAGACGATTACCTCAACTGTCCAATGACAGAAGAGGAGTACGAGCGGTTCTACAACGCCCTTATGGAGGCTGAGAAGGTTCCCCTTAAAGACTTTGAGAAAGCCTGCTACTTTGAGGGTTGTATGCCGATAGAGGAGATGGCAGAGAGGGGTAAACAGACCCTCCTTTTTGGTCCCTTAAAGCCGGTTGGACTTATTGACCCGAGGACGGGAAAGCAGCCGTTTGCCGTGGTTCAGCTGAGGAAGGAGAACAGGGAAGGAACCCTTCTAAACCTTGTAGGGTTTCAGACAAAGCTCAAGTACCCGGAGCAGAAACGGGTTTTCAGGCTCATTCCCGGCCTTGAGAACGCAGAGTTTGCCCGTTACGGGAGCATTCACAGGAACACCTTTATAAACTCCCCGAAGCTCCTTCTCAGAACCCTTCAGCTCAAAAAAAACCCGAAAGTCCTCTTTGCAGGCCAGATAACCGGAGTTGAAGGTTATCCCGAATCTGCCGCTACCGGAATTATTGCAGGCTTAAACGCTTCAAGGCTTTCTGAAGGTAAAGAGGCCGTTTACCCGCCAGAGACCACCATGATAGGAGGGCTTTTAAAGTACATTACGACGGCTGACCCTAAGTCTTTCCAGCCGATGAACGTAAACTTTGGTCTTCTTCCCCCTCCTGAAAGGAGGATAAAGGGTAAACTTAACCGAAGGAAATACCTTGCCGAAAGGGCGCTGAGGGATCTGGAAAAATGGTTAAGAGAGCTCTCCTAATCCTATCTCTCCTTACAGTCAGTTCTTACGGAGCAACTTACCAGATTAACGTTGTTAAGGAGGAGCCTTCGGCAGGTGTAGAGAAGAGGTACGTTATCTACAGGGTTAAACGCGGAGATACGCTTCTTAAGATTATGAAAAAGTTTAAAGTACCCCGCCGTTTTCTCTACAGGATTGTTCAAATAAATCGCTTAAAGAACCCGAACCTGATTTACCCGGGTCAGGAAATTAAACTGCCGGTAGGGAAAAAGGAGAAAGTTGAAAGGAGAATTTTAAAAGGTCGTCGGTCAGGTATTGAGAGAGAGCTCCACTTAATCAAACTGCTTGGAGGGAGGGTAAACAGAGAGGGTTACCTCTTCGTAGGTAACCGTAAGATCTCACTTAGGAGGAATCCGATAGTCAAGGTTGGAGAGGAGCAGTTCCTTTTAGACTTTTCTGGCCTTTCAAGTAGCGTGAAGCAGAAACTGGCCGAGGTTGGTATATCGGTGGTTAACGGTAAAAACGTTAGTCCTGTTCTGGAGAAGGTAATATCGGCAAACTTCTCCTCTCTCCAGAAAAACGGAGAACTGATAGTTGGTGAGAACGACGTGCTGACTTACCACTACGACTACCTTGCTTACAACAGGTATACAGGTCAGAGAACGGTCATAAATACCTCTCCCGATACACCTCCTACCCTTAAGAGCCTTCTGGCAGCTTACGGGATTGCCGTTGTTGAACCTCCCTTTAAAGTTCCAGACGATTGGGAGGGCTGGGGGAGGCTGAAGATACTGACGGGTGGAGGTCTTCAGAAGATAGAGGAGCTAATAAAGCTCTTTACCGGCAGTAGAGGGAAGAAGATTCCTGAAGGTCTGGTGTTTCCGAAACTTAAGCTTGCCGTTGTTTACGACTACATAACTCCTGAAAGGAGGACGGAGCTGGAGCTCCAGGGGAACAGGGTCTTCGTTTTAAAGGGGAACTTCCTGAGCGACGTTGAGTCAATTCTCTCTCTCATTCCCATGGCAAACAAGTTTGTGAAGCTCGTTCTTTACGAGCCTCCCGGAACGAAGGGTAAAAGGTCAAAGTTCGTTATAGAAGGTCTTTTAGTTTCAACTCCTAAGAGAGACTGGTTTATGGTTGATTCTGTTGATAAACCCGAGGAGATACCCTACCTGAGGTACAGGGGCGTTAACCTGATTATCTATTAGGGGCGGGGAGTCCCCACCCCATCAGGTTAGTTTTTGTCTGTAAGTGCCATTACTCCGGGGAGCTCCTTTCCGGCCAGGAACTGGAGGAACGCTCCGCCCCCTGTTGAGACGTGGTCTATCTCGTGTTCAAGTCCTAACATCTCAATTGCTGCAACGCTGTCTCCACCGCCTACTATTCTCAGTGCGTCTTTGTGTTCCGCTACTATCTTTCCAATTGCCATGGTTCCGAAGCGGAACTTCTCAAACTCAAAAACTCCCATGGGGCCGTTCCAGAGTATCGTTTTGGCGTCTGAGAGTGCCTCTTTAAAGAGCTCAACCGTTGCAGGGCCAATATCTAGCCCCATCATGTCGTCTGGAATCTCTTTGTAGGTTGTAAGCTTTGTCTTTGCGTCTTCTGCAAACCTGTCAGCGTTGTTGCTGTCTACCGGTATGTAGAACTTAACCCCTTTCCTGTCTGCCTCTTCCATTATCTTCTTGGCCGTGTCTATCAGCTCTTCCTCAACTAAGGACTTCCCAACGCTGTAGCCGGCGGCTTTCAGGAAGGTGTAGGCCATTCCGCCGCCTACGAGCATCTTGTCAACGATTTTTAACAGGTTTTCAATAACCTCTAACTTACCTGAAACCTTGGAACCTCCGATTATGAGGACTAAAGGCCTTTCTGGGTTGGAGAGAGCCCTCTCTAAGTACTTTATCTCCTTCTCAAGGAGGAAACCTGCAACTGCAAGTTTCACAAACTTCGTTATTCCGTAAGTTGAGGCGTGTTTCCTGTGGGCTGTTCCGAAGGCGTCGTTAACGTAGATGTCTGCAAGGGCTGCAAGTTTTTTGGCAAACTCGGGGTCGTTCTTGGTCTCCTCCGGGTAGAACCTTACGTTTTCAAGGAGTGCTACCTCTCCCGGAGAGAGCTCCGCCACTCCCTTCTCTGCAACCTCTCCTATACAGTCTGGGATGAACTTAACCTCTTTCTCTAAGAGCCTTGAGAGCCTTTCTGCTACGGGTTTTAATGAGAGTTTAGGATCCCAGCCCTTTGGCCTGTCTAAGTGGGAGCAGAGGACTACTTTGGCCTTGTGATCCATAAGGTAGTTGATTGTTGGGAGAGCTGCTCTGATTCTCTTGTCGTTGAGGATGACTCCGTTTTCAATGGGGACGTTGAAGTCAACCCTCACAAAGACCCTTTTCCCCTCAAGCTCTTCAGGTGGAACGTCTCTCAGCGTCATCTTGTTAAACATCTTGCTGTAAGGCATCTTCCCGCCACCTCCTTATGATTTCTTCGCTCCTTTCCGGTAACATGAACGTTATAGGTTTGCCCGATTTTAACCTCTCTCTTATCTCGGTTGAGCTTAACTCAACGAGTCTTCCTCTGTAGAGAGCCACTCTCCAGCCTTTTAAAGAGGCCTCTCTCCTTCTGAACTCCTTAAAGGGAACCGATACCCCTATTCTCTTTAGAACTCTTTCTACATCTACTTCCTCTCCCGGCCTTGAGACGATGAGGATTTTAGAGAGCTCCAAAATCTTTTCAGGTTTCTTCCACAGGTGGAAGCTCTTAAACGAGTCTGCTCCCATCATGAAAACAGGCTCTTCACCGTAAACCCTGTGAAACTCCTCCAATGTCTGGTAGGTGTAGGAGATTCCCCCTTTTTTGAGCTCGTAGTCCCACACCTTAAAGCGGGGTTCCCTCTCTATTGCGGCCTTCAATGCCTTTAACCTTACCTCTGGCGGGATGAGGAGCTCCCCCTTTAGCGGCTGAACGTTTGCAGGAATGAAAATGACCTCTTCAAAGCCGAAGTCCTCTAAAACGTCTCTGGCAACGAGCAGGTGGCCTAAGTGAACGGGGTTAAAACTTCCTCCGAAGAGCAGTTTCAAAACTCCCTCCCTTTCTTATAGAAAATTGTAATAGTTTTCTCCCGTTTTCAGGAAGGAACCGCTGATATAATTTGAAACTCCAAAACTCCCTAAGGAGAGAAGAAGATGGGAATGACGATAACCCAGAAGATCCTTGCAGACCACGC
>JALWGN010000013.1 GCA_027013575.1 Desulfurobacteriaceae bacterium | reverse complement strand
GGTGCCCATAGCGGCGGGGAAACACCCGATCCCATTCCGAACTCGGAAGTTAAGCCCGCCAGCGCCGATGATACTGCCCGCGGGAGCGGGTGGGAAAGTAGGGCGGTGCCAGGCTTTTTTTATTTTTAGTCAAACAATAACAATAGATTCCGTTTCTTTGACTATCTAGTATATTCTTCTGCTCTCATCAACCCTTTGAATGTTGATTCATTACTATTTGCTCTGCTATACTACTTCGGGAACGGCCTTTTTCTCCGGGAGGTGGAATGGAAAAAGTTTCTGTTCTTTTAATCTCTTCCTCTTTTCCAGGTGAGCGTTTTTTTGAGTCGCTGGAGACAAACAGGGATTTTATTGAAGAAGTGATCCTGCCTTTGCCTGCTAAAAATGTTGAAGTTGACTTGCCTTTACGGTTTGTAGGAGAAGAGCTCCCTGCTGCGAAAATAACAAAGGCAGATTTAAGAAATTTTCTAGTTTCAAAGGCTTCTTCTGATAAGGTTCTGTTTGTTTCCGAATCTACCTATCTTGATGAGGACTTTGTAGAGGAGCTCCTGGAGGAGAGAGAACAGACTTCTGCAGATGTTGTTTTTGCTAATCCCATTTACGTTGCAGGGGAAGAGGAAAGGCTTGAGAACCTGGAGCAGCCGTACGGAAGAGAGAAAACTTTAATTTCTAGTTTAGCGATAGAGAATTTTGTTCCTGAATGGGGCGTTTTTACTACAAAGGAAGTTTTAGAAAAGGGAAAGGGGTTTGATCCCTTTTTGGAGGACTACGAGTTTTACGACTTCCTCTATAGAAACCTTGACTGGCTGAGTTTAAGACTTTCGGAGCTGACCTATTTCTCTCAGGAAGTGAAGGAATCTTATGTTGATACCTCATGGAGAAGTTACGTTTTAAGGAGAATGCTCGGAAAGTACGACTGGAAGACGGAAGTTTTTCCTTATTTGTCCTGGAATGAGAGGGAGGATGTTGCAAAGGCTACAGCTTTAACTCTAATAGGCAATCAGCTCTTTAAGTATTTTGACCTTATGAATGCTTCTAACTGTTACAGAGAGGCTCTACTCTCTTTTCACAACCAGGAGACTTTGAGAAGGCTTATCGCTTCTTTAAAGGGAATGGGATTTTTTGAGAAAGTTCGGGAGCTCCTCTCCCCTTCACAGGGGCTTTCCGAAGAGGAGATAGAGAGAGAGCTTGAGGTTGTAAGCGGAATAGAGAAAGTTATAAAGGAGCTTGAAACCGCCGTTCAGGAGGGAAAGGTTTTAGAGGCTCTGGCTGCTGCAACTGAGCTGGCAAAGGTTTACGAGGGAGCTCCCCTCTACAACCTGTTTGGCGTAATAAACTGGATAAAGAAAGACCTTGAGAACGCTTACCGTTTCTTCCACAAGGCAGTTACTATGAACCCTCTTGACAGAGATTTTCTCTTTAACCTCTCGTCGGTGGCAAAGGAGTTAGATAGAGAAGAAAAGGTGGAAAAGCTTCTTAAAATACTCCTTAGCGAGGCTCCCGTTGAAGGAAGAGTTTAAGCAATTTGAGTCCTACGTTCAGCTTCAGAAATTTCTGGACTTTTCCTTTCCTCTAAACTTTACCCGGGGATGGGCTGCCTCTCCCGATTACCTGTTGGTTGTTTTGAGAGAGCTCCTTAAACTGGTAAAGTCAAAAGGTTCTTTGACTGTTCTTGAATTAGGTTCTGGGGTTTCTACAGTTGTTATAGCTAATGCTCTAAAAAAATTTTCCTCTTCCAGCAGGCTCTTCTCTCTGGAGCACGACTACGATTACTACTTAAAGACAAAAGAGGAGCTCCAGTTAAACGGACTTGATAACGTTACTCTTATCTATGCTCCCCTCGTTAGTTATCAGATAGATGGTAAAGAGTGGTGGTGGTACGAAACCACAGAACTTTTTAAGAAGTTAGACAACACTGTAGACCTGATAATAGTAGATGGTCCTCCAGAAGCTACCCAGGAAATTGCAAGATATCCGGTTATTCCTATCATGAGGGATAAGTTATCTGAAGACTTTGTTCTGGTTCTTGATGATTTTAACAGGCAAGGAGAGAAGAGAGCAGCTTATCTGTGGAAGAGGGAGCTTCAAGTTTTTGAAAGCGATGAACCGGAAACGGAAAAAGGAACTCTCGTTTTAAGGGGTATTCCGCAGGTAAAAAAGGTTAAGTTTTCTGTTTGTATTCCAACTTATAACAGAGCAGGTTACCTGAAGGATGCTATTGAGAGCGTTTTAAACCAGACTTACGGCAACTTTGAGCTGGTAATTTATGACGATGGCTCTACAGATGAAACGGCAAAAGTCGTTCGCTCCTTCAAAGATCCAAGGATCCGTTACTACAGAGGAGAAGAGAACAGAGGAAGACCGTTTGCCAGAAACAGGTGTATAGAGCTCTCCACAGGAGAGTGGATTGTATGGCTTGACGACGACGATAAGATGGAGCCAGAGCTCCTATCAAGGTATGTCTTAGCAATTAATAGATTTCCTGATGTAAGTATATTCTATCCTAAGTATTTTGTTATTAATAATGAACGGGAAAATTCATTCTTGAATGTAAATTGCATTGATTTCTATAAGAATAAGAGGCAAGTTATTAGGAAGTTAATGACTAATCCTCCTATTCCTAATCCTGGAGTTTGCGTTAAAAAAGAGGTTTATAAAACTTATGGAAAATATAACTTGGAGTTCTTGAGGGCACAGGATTACGAGTTTTGGTTTAGAACCTTACCATTTATTGATATTAAAAGTGTTGATTATACAGGTATTGTATACAGAATTCATGGAGGGAATATTTCAACCAATCTATCTCTAGCAGATCTTTCCTTTGAGTCTCTAGCGAAAAGGAGTTTTCTAAATAGGTTTTCAATTGAGGAGATATATTCCTTTGCAAAAGAAAAGAGGGAGTTACTTTTTGTTAGCGACTTATTAGTTCATGATGATTTTTTCAATGCTGCTTACTACACTTGGCTTTTTGAGGGGGAGTCGGAAAAATTAAAAGAGATTCTATATGTTTCTGGACTTTCAGTATTTAGAAATAGGAAACTTCAAAGACTGTATAAGAGATTTAAAGATTTTCTAACAGAAGGAAACTGGAAATCCGCTATTAACTTGGGAGAGAAAATAGGGAGGTCTTATTATTTGTTAGCTTTATCTGCCTCTACACGAAAAAAAGATCCCAAGAAATCTCTTTCTCTTCTTAAAAGAGCGTGCCTTCTGAATCCATTTATTGATTTTAGTTTAAATGAGGATTTCCAAAATGGAGAATTAAAAGGTGTATTAAGAAGAATAGTTCCTCCTGTTAATTCATTAGAGGAAAAAAAAGCAGAATTTTTAAGGTGGTTAGGGAAAGATGAAATTGTCGGCCTGTATAATAGCTAAAAACGAAGAGAAGAACCTTCCGCGGCTTTTAAAGTCTATTACCGGTAAATTTGACGAAATAATCTTAGTTGATACCGGTTCTACAGATAGGACAAAAGAGATTGCTAAATCCTTTGGCTGTAAAGTTTTTGAGCATAAGTGGAACGGTTTTGCCGATGCAAGAAATAGGGCTGTTAAAGAGGCTACTGGAGATTGGCTCTGGCACTTTGATGCAGACTTTGAGCTTGAGGAGGGGGAGTATAGAAAGGCTCTAACTCTCTTTAAGAGGATACCCAAGGATATAGAAGCTTTATCTATTGGAGTTAAGAATTTTGATTCTTCTGGTAGGGTTAAAGCGCTCTCTTTTCATACTTTTATTCACAGAGCAGGAATTATGTGGAAAGGGAAAGTTCATGAAAGTCCTATGACTGGAAAGGTTATTGGAGTTCCTATATTTGTTAATCACTATGGTTATAGTGATAAGTATGTTATGCTAAAAAAGGCACATCGTAATCTGAAACTTCTTGAGGAAGAGATAGCAAACCTTGAATACAACTCCAAAGATTACATAATTAAGCTTTTTTTTCTGGTACAAACATATCTTCTTCTTTCTACGGAAGAGCATACTTATTTAAGTGAGGCTAAAAAGAAAGCGGAGGAGTTTCTGGAAAAAGCGAATTGGGATTTTGAATCCTATGGCTTCTTACTTGTTTATATGCTCAACTATTATCTTAACATTCTATGGAGTTTTAGAGAATATAGAAAATTACAGTTATTTTTAAAAAAAATTTTGGGTAGGAAAATTGAACTTCCTGAAATATATTTTATAGCTTATAAAACGTACAGAACTGAAGGTTCTGAAAAAAAAGCTTTTGCCTTCTTGTTAAAGGCAGCTGAGTTGTTGGATGTTGTAACAACTAATCCATTTTCTCTTCCTTGGGGTGCTGTTACTGAATGTCTTCCTACTTTTGAAAGGGAAATTTTAAATTATAATCCTCCTAAATTACCTACAACATTCCATAAGATCCTTGAAAGAAAATGGAAGAAAAGGAAAGGAAGAAATCTTGGACTTCTACTTTACTGGTTTTCTGACGGATATAGCCGGTTGAAGGTTATAGAAAAGCTAGCTAAAAGATATAGAGATCCGTTTTTAGAAAAGTTATTACTTGCTGAGCTTTTAAGTAGGAAAGAAAAGGAGAAAATAAGGAGGTTAATTTCAACTGTTCTACTAAGAGAATTGTTTATTGCTGCTTATTATGATCTAGCTTATGAAGAAGACAAAGCTATTTATTACTACCTTCAATATTTGAGCAAATATAAGGATTCCTGGATTGCAGAGTACGTTGTTAATCGGTTTAACGAACAGTTAAAATCTGATGGCCTACCTCCGATAATGTAACTAGAAATTAACTAGAAAGGAGGTAGGCCATGGCACTGAGGATTAACTACAACTATCAGGCCGACTTTACCCACTTCAATCTCATGCAGACTGAGCAGGCTATGAATAAAGCTCTTGAAAGGCTTGCTACAGGCTACAGAATCAACAGGGCTGCCGACGATGCAGCAGGTCTCTACATCGCCGACCAGCTCAAGACTTACGCTATCTCCCTTGAGCAGGCAACAAGGAACGCTCAGGATGGTATTTCTATCGCTCAGATTGCTCAATCTGCTCTCTCTAACGTTTATAACATTTTAAACGACATCAAGTCAAAGGCTATTGAGGCTGCAAACGACTCTCAGGACGACGCTACTAGAAAAATTATTCAACAGGATATTAACAAACTTGTAGATGTTATATCTAAGATCTTTAGGGATACGGAGTTCAACGGTAAAAACATTTTTTCTGCTGGTACTAACACATTTACGATTCACTATGGTGGTAGGACAAATCAGAACCTTGCAATGGTAATCTGGACAGCGACTGCAGCAGCTAACTCTGATACTAATGCCCCTTCTACTATTACTATAGCTGCTAGTGGTTTCACAATTGACGTTACTACTCAGACGAAGGCAGAGAAAGCTATAGCTAACATAGATGCTCTTATTAAAAAGGTAGATCAGCTCAATGCTAAGATAGGTTCCTATCAGATTGAGTTTGAGAAGATCATTACCAACAACGAGAGCCAGAGGATAAACGTTCAAGAAGCTGAGTCCCGTATCAGAAACGTTGACTTCGCTAAGGAGATGTCTGAGTTTACAAGAAATCAGATTCTCATGCAGTCTGGTACAGCTATGCTTGCTCAGGCCAACCAATTACCTCAGCTTGTTCTCCAGCTTCTCAGGTAACCGATGGGCAGAGGGGGATGTTTCCCCCTCCTTAACTTTCAGCGAGGTCTAAGATGGATGTAAAGCCGGTATCTCAGATCCAGTCATCTATAGAGATGAACGTCCAGAATATGACTGGCGCCAAAACGGATAGGCCGGAGGCTGTATCAAAAACTGATTCAAAGGAGAGGTTTGAATCAAAGGAGCTCTCTCCAGAAATGTTAGAAGAGTTGGTTAAAGAGCTTAAAAAGAAACTCTCAATGTTAAACACACAGTTAAAGATTTCTATAGACAAAGATACAGATATGGTTGTTGTCAAAGTTATAGATAAAGAGACTAAAGAGGTAATAAGGCAGATACCACCTGAATACGTCCTTAAGATTGTAAAATACCTGGATGAGATAACAGGCCTTCTCTACGAGAATAGAGTATAGAGGGAAACTATGGCTGGTGAAATATACGTAAGTAATTTGGGAAGTTTTGACTATCAGTCTATTCTTCAGATGTACTATCAGGCGAACAGTTTACCTATTCAGATGCTTCAGTCTCAAGAATCTCAAATAGATTCTAAAATTAACGCCTATAAAGAGTTTGAGTCTAAGATAGAGAGTTTTTACGATGCATTTAATACTTTAACATCAACTCCTGTTGAAGGGAAAACCCTGAACGTTGTAGGAGATGCCGTTTCTGCTCAGATAACTGATGATTTGAAGGCAGTTCCGGGTAACTACACTATTACGGTTAACCAGCTAGCAGAGAACGACATTTGGCTCTCCCAGAGTGGTAAGTCCCTTGATGAGGCAGTTGCTACGGCAGATGGTACCCTTCAGATAAGTTATGCAGGGGAAGTGGTTGCTACTATAGATTACGATACCAATGTAGATGACACGTCTAAGCCTTCAACCCTTCAGGAAATAGTTGATGCTATTAACTCCGCTCAAGATAAGGTGAGGGCTTCACTGGTTTACGACGGGAGCTCCTACTACCTTCTCTTAATGGGAAGGGATACAGGAGAACAGAATACAATAGAGCTCCAGGAGGCTGGAAACGGCGATCTCCTTGATCAACTACAGATAGGAGACGACTACTCAGACAGTCACGTTCAGACGGCTTCAGATGCAGAGGTAACAGTTTTTGGAAAGACGTTAACAAGCCCAGACAACACATTCACCGATGCAATTCCCGGAGTTACTTTTACTGCCAACACTGTTGGGACTGCAACTATAGAGGTTAAGAACGATACCTCAGAGTTTGAAGACGCTTTAAATAAGTTCATTCAGGCTTACAACGACATAGTTGACTTTGTTCAGAAAGAGGGAGGTAAGGACGGAACTCTTTCTGGAGATACTACTCTTCAGATGATACGCTCTTCTCTACTCTCTAGGCTTCAACCTCTCTTTAACCTGGGATTACTGGACGTTGATAAGGATACTGGACACCTTTCAGTTAAGACAGACAAGCTTAGCGAGTTAGAAGCTGAATCTCCTGAAACTCTTGAGTCAGCTGTAAACGACGTTAAAACTGCACTGTACGATTATCTTCTTTACTTAAAAAGTCCAGATGGTCCGGTGGAACTCTCTATAGAGAACTTGAACAACAGAAAAGAGTCCATAGAAGAGCAAATAGACTTTATGAAGAAGCTCTTAAACGATCAGATGGAAACACTAAAAAATCAGCTTATTCAGCTTCAGCTGTTTCAACAGCAGATGGCAGAAGTTAGGGCTAAATTAACGGCTACTTTTGGTCAGGTTTCACTGCTACCTACAACCACAAACCTTCAGCAGTAGGGGAGTTTAAATGGAAAATCCTTACCTGAAAATGCAGGTAGAAGTTGCATCTCCAGTAGAGCGGGTTGTTCTACTGTACGATAAGGCAGTTCTTCTTCTTAAAGAGGCTCTTGAAGCTTTAGACGAAGGCGATGTTCCAAAGAAAGCTAACGCGATAGCTAAGGCGGATAAGATTATCAGGGTTTTAAATGCCTCTTTGGATATGGAGAATGGAGGGGAGGTTGCAAAAGCGCTGAGACAATTTTACGACCACCTCCTTGACATGCTTGTAGTGGCTAACGGAAAGAACGACAGGGAACTTCTTTCTACGGCTATAGAAATGCTTGAAACGGTAAAGTCGGCTTGGGAAGAGATAAAGTAGAGTTAAAACTTAAAGAGCTTGCTCTCTGCATAGAGCTCGGAGACTTCTCTCGGGCGTCAGATCTCCTCTCTGAAATTTCCTCACGAATTTCTCACTTCACCCCTGAAGAGGTTGAGAAAGTAGTCTCCTTTCTTGATTTTTACTCAGAAAGGATTAAAGTTTTAGAAATGGAACTTCAGAGGAAACTTTCAAATAAAGCAAAGGTGGATAAGAGTTATTTAAGATGAGGGGGATATTTGTTACTGGAACTGATACGGGAGTAGGGAAAACCTATTTTTCCTCTTCTCTGGTTAGGTTTTTAAGGGAAAAAGGGGTAGATGCTGTTGGATTTAAACCTGTAGAGACTGGATGTTCTCCTCGCTGTGAAGATTCAGAGGAACTTTCACGGGCTTCAGGTCGTTCTATCCCTCCTGTTTACTCGTTGAGAGAGCCTTTAGCTCCCTCAGTGGCCTCTGAAATTGAAGGTGTAACTCTGGATGAGAAACTGCTGGTTAGAAAAACCAGAGAAGTTATCTTTAGTCGGCCAACTGTAGTTGAGGGGGCAGGTGGAATACTGGTTCCCATAACCTGGAAGTTCTCTTTTTTGGACCTTGCTAAGGAGCTCTCCCTTCCTGTTGTTGTTGTTGCTCTTAATAAGCTGGGGGTCATTAACCACACCTTACTAACGGTTGAGGCCTGTTTGAGGGCCGGTCTTAACGTTAGGGGGGTCGTCTTAAACAGCTTTCGTCGTACAGATAAGAGCTCCGAAACTAACCTCTACAGTCTTAAAAAACTCCTCTCAGTTCCTGTGGTTCCATTTTTTGATTCTGGAGATATACCCGAGGCAGTAGATAAACTCAACTTACTTGAAATCTTTTTGCAGTAGCTTAGTTTTTTTATTAATCCCAACTTTCTAAAAGGAGGGAGCTATGAGAAGAGCTCTAATAGTACTTTCTGCTCTGCTGTTTTCTGCTGTTGGGGCAAAGGCAGGAGTTTGGGAAACTACCTGTTCAGGTTGTCACAACGGAGTAGTAGCTCCAACGAAGGAGACGCTTCTGTCAAAGTTTAAAACCAGAAGGGAGTTTATGGCAGCTGTTAGGGAAGCGGTTTCAAAGGGTAAAATGCCACCCGGTTTAAAGTACGGAATGGCTGCCAGAGAGCTCTTCGGGATGGCTAAAAGGGGAGGAAAGCAGGTTTCACCCACAAGTTCCTCTCAGGGAAAGGTTACTGGTGATCCCTACGCTAAGTACAAACGCTTCTTTGAACCCCTACCGGCTCTTCCACCGATCCCTGCTGATAACCCTTTAACTCCTGAAAAGGTACAACTTGGAAAGATGCTCTACTACGATCCTCGCCTTTCAAGGAGCAAAATCATCTCCTGTAATACCTGTCACAACCTTTCTCTCGGAGGAGACGATAACGTTAAGACCTCTTTAGGTGATCACTGGAGAACCGGCGGAAGAAACGCTCCTACTACTCTTAACTCTGGATTTCTAAGGGTTCAGTTCTGGGATGGTAGAGCTCCTACTCTTGAGGCACAGGCAAAAGGTCCAATTCAAGCCCACGTAGAGATGAACTCTACTCCTGAAATTGTTGTCCGTAGACTTAAGGCCATTCCCGAATACGTTGAACTCTTCAAAAAGGCATTTCCGGGAGAGAAAGACCCTGTAACCTTTGAAAATGTTGCGAAAGCTATAGCCGCTTTTGAGAGAACCCTCAACACACCTAACTCTCCCTTCCAGAGATATCTACTAGGGGATAGTAACGCCCTTACCAAAGAGCAGAAAGAGGGAATGGCACTCTTTGTCAAGTACGGCTGTATCGCCTGCCATAGCGGGCCGGTCTTCTCCGACGGACGTTTCCACAAGTTTAAGTGGAACAACGACTTAGGCCGTTATAGGGTAACAAAGAACCCTGCCGATAAGTACAAGTTCAGAACACCTCAGCTTTTAAACGTTGCAGTTACTGCTCCCTACTTCCACGACGGTTCAGTTAACAGCCTTGAAGAGGCAGTTAAGATAATGGCACAGAAGGAGCTGGGTAAGAAACTTACTGGCGAAGAGGCTAAAAAGATTGCCGACTTCCTTCGTTCACTTACCGGAGAAGTTCCCTTGGAGGCCAGACTCCTTCCACAGCTTCCCGGGAACAACCCGGAGTAGTGGATTTGGACCCGCTTCGGCGGGTCTTTTATAATTCCTTCCATGAAGTACTTCATTTCGGATACCCACTTCTACCACAGGAACATACTGAAGCTCTGTCCCCTCAAGAGGAAACCGGGGTTTGAGGAGCTGATCTTTGAGAACTTAAAGCGTCAGTTAAAGAGTTCTGACGTTCTCTACCACCTTGGAGACTTCTCCTGGGTTGACTCTCACCACCTATTAAAGAGGTGGAGGGAGCTCCCCGGCAGAAAAGTCCTTATAAAGGGAAATCACGACTGGCACTTTAAAAACCTGCACCTCTACTTTGACGAAGTAGTTGAGTTCTCAACCCTTCTCTACGTGAGAGGAAAGAGGGTTCTTCTCTGCCACTTTCCCTCTAAAGACCTTAGAACCTACAGGTACAGAGAACTTCAAGAAAAAATTACAGAGATATACACAGAAACAGGGGCATCTCTTCTCGTTCACGGACACGTTCACTGGAACTCTTACGCTGTGTTCTGCGGCTGTCACCTTAATGGTGTAAAATGTCTGAACGTTAACGTTGAGTTCACAAACTACCGTGCAGTTTCAGAGGAGGAGCTCCCCCTATGATAAAGGTACTGTTTTTAGACGTTGACGGCGTTTTAACCGACGGAACAATAACCTACGACGTTTACGGTAGAGAGGTTAAACAGTTCAGCGTAAAAGACGGATACGGTATAGTCCGTGCTATCAACACAGGAATAGACGTGGTTGTCGTTTCTGGAAGGTTTTCGTCTCAGGTGGAAAAGAGATGCAGAGAGCTTGGAATAAAAAAGGTCTATCAGGGAGTTTCAGACAAGCTCTCTTTTGCCGAAAGGTACCTTAAAGAGCGCTCCCTCTCGTTTGAAAGTGCTGCAGCTATGGGAGACGACCTACCTGATCTTCCCCTTCTAAAAAGGGTGAGGATTAGCGGAGCTCCGAAAGATGCAGTACCCGAAGTGAAAGTAGTGGTGAACTTCGTTTCTAGAGCGCCGGGAGGAAAGGGAGCTGTTAGGGAATTCATAGACTACCTACTTAAAGAGCAGGAGAATGAGGAATAAGCTCTACAAACTGGCACTTCTCCTCGTTCTTCTCTCTTTTGTTCCTTTCCTGCTCTTCGTATCAAAGAGGGAGACTCCTCCAGAAAAAATTAAAGTTCCCCAGCACAAAACTCAAACAGTGGAGAACTTTGTACTTAAATCAGCTGGTAAAAACGTATGGGAGTTAGAATCTCCGTTGGCGGTACTTTTAAAGAAAGACCTGATAAAACTGACAAGACCTGTTCTCACTGTATTCTCTAAGGAAAGAGTAGTAATAACAGCGTCGGAGGCGCTCTTTGATAGAGAGAAACAGCTGGTTTATTTAAAACAGGTATCTTTAAAGGGTAAAGACTTTGTGGCCTTTTCTCCAGAAGGTATTTACGATTTAAAGTCTCAGACTTTTAAAACGGAGGTTGGCTGTAAGGCGGTATATAACTCGGTGAACACACTTGAAGGGAAGAGGTGCATTTTAGACCTTAAGAACAGGATTACTATAATTTCCAACCGTGTAAAAACAGTAATCAGAGAGGATTCAGAATGAGAAGGGTTTTTTGTGCTTTAGTAATTGCAGGGGTAATTTTCTCCTACAGTTCGGCCTTTTCGGGTTCCGTTGGGAACGTTCCTATAGTTGTGGAAGCTCAGAAACTGACTTACAACGATAAGAAGAAGGTAGCTACGTATATCGGTAGCGTTATAGCTCAACATGGAAAAACGGTTATAACTGGAGACAGATTAACGATCTACTTTGACCCTACTGGAAAACACATACGGAAAATAGTAGTAGAAGGGAACGTTCACGTCAAAGACCCAAGAGGAGAAGGTTGGTGTAAAAAACTTATCTACTATCCCTTTGAAGAGAAAGTGGTTCTTCTGGGAGATGCTAAGCTCAAACAGGGGGACAACGTGATAATAGGGGACAGAATTGTTGCGTATAAAGATGGCAGGGTTGAAGTTGAAGGAGTAAAACAGAGAGTGAAAACTGTAATCTACCCGGAGGGGAGCTCCCTTGGGAAAAATAGATGATTTAAACCTTCTAAAAGCAGAGAACATTACAAAGCGGTTTGGGAAAAGAACAGTTGTAAAAGGCGTAACTATTGAAGTGAGGGAAGGAGAAGTTGTAGGTCTTCTTGGACCAAACGGGGCCGGTAAAACGACCACTTTTTACTGTATAGTTGGACTGGTTAAGCCTGACGGAGGCAGGGTTACCATAGGTGAGGAAGACATAACAGATGACCCGACGTATATAAGGGCCAGAAAGGGCCTTTCCTATCTACCTCAGGAACCTTCAATCTTCAGAAAACTCACCGTTGAGGAGAACCTTCGGGCAGTTTTAGAGATGCACAACTATACGGAAGGAGAGATAGAGGAAAAGGTAAGGTGGCTTCTAGACCGTTTTGGGATCTACCACCTTAAGGATCAGAAAGCCTCATCTCTGTCTGGAGGGGAGAGGAGGAGACTGGAGATAGCCAGAGCTCTTACAATAGATCCAAAGTTTCTCCTTCTAGACGAACCATTTGCCGGGATAGACCCCATTGCTGTTGCCGATATTCAGGAATTAATTTTAAATTTAAAGGAGCTAAACATCGGTGTTCTAATCACAGATCACAACGTCAGAGAGACCCTTAGAATAATAGATAGAGCGTATATAATAGCCCATGGTCAAGTTGTTGCTTCAGGTCTTCCTCAAGAAGTTGCAAATCAAAGGATTGTAAGGGAGGTCTACCTTGGTGAAAACTTTGAAATATAAATTAAAGTTTCTGTTGGTTACAGTTACTTGTGTGTTAACAGTAGGTAACTACAAATCATTTTCAATGGATTATTTCCAGTATATTTACAATCTTGAACAGAAAGGGTGTAAGGTTTCAAAAATTTTAAAGATTAACTCTGTTGAGAGTAGTTTTATTATTTTAGGAGACCGTAAAATACCGAAAGGCAAAATAATGAAAGTATATGGAACCTTGAGTGAAGGTAATTACGCAGTTGCAGCGGAGTGTAGCGAAGGCATTGTTTTAATAGTTTTTCAGGGGGGAAAGAATGGGCCGTCTATTTACTAAGGCTCTATCTGTTGTATTTTCAGGAATTCTACTATCAACGGCGTCTGGTTATGCATCCTCATCTTCCGATATGTCAATGGAAGATACTATGACTGCTCTTAACTCTTTTGTTAGTGAGACTTCCCAGACACCTATGGAAACTTACTGTAATATTCCTCCGTATGCGAACAATAAAGTTAAACCAAACGTAGTTTTCCTTATGGATTTTTCGGGAAGTATGCAGTTCCCTGCCTATTATTATTGTGATTTTAGACCTCCTTTCTACTATAAAAGTAAAGTAGCTAATTGTGGAAGAGTGGAAGCTTATTATGATCCTAATCAGGACTATTATGGGTATTTTAACTCAGACAAATACTATATCTATGATAAGACTTTAGAAGCTTGGAGAGAAAGTTCTTCATGTTCTATTCCTGAATCTTGGAAGAAGATAGGTTATGATGATTGTTTTTCTGGTAACTTTCTTAATTTTCTAACAACATCAAGAATAGATGCTGCTTTAAAAGCCTTAATTGGTGGAAAAGGATATTGTTCGGGAGAGAATTGTATTTTAATGCCTCAAGGCGCGCGAAGAACAGTAATTGTTAATATTTTAGGTGTAAATGCTTCTTGTGTTTTCTCTTTAAGGCCTGAAAAATTTGCAAGTGGGAACTATAGTAGTAAGCATATGTTAATAAAATTAAAATCCATGAAAGGACAATATAACTGTCCTTTTATTCATTGGGGAAGATGGAGAAGAGCTGATGTAATCATTCCTTCTTCAGAAAGACACGGTGTTGTTCAGGATAACTTTGATAAAGTTGACATGACCTTTATGGTTTTTGCAAAAGACAGCGCTTGTAATAGTTCAGAAGATAGCCGTTACGGAGAAGTTAGGTACTCTTTCTACGAAAATAATCTTTCTGAGCTGGTAGATAAAGTTCAGAGTGAAATTCCTTACTGTGGAACTCCCACAGGCGAAGCTATGTGGGAGGTGGAGGATTTCCTTAAGCAGAAAAATGAACACAGGTATGAGAGCAATTCAGAGTATATAGCAAGGGGGACTTATAAAGACCCTTACTACATGGAGGTTGACGGAACGCTCTTTCCCGTTCCGTGTAAGAAGAGTTATGTTGTTCTGATTTCTGACGGTGAATGGAATGGTGATGTTGATCCTGTTAAGCCGGCCTACTCTATGCACGTTGACGACTTAAGGGACGATATTGACGGTATTCAAACTGCAGATGTGTACACTCTTTATGCCTTCAGTAGTTCTGCAGAAGGAAAGAACTCTCTAGAGACCGTGGCCGCTTTTGGAAGTTTTCAGGATAGCTGTGAAAACGGCTGGCCGTATCCTTTCAATGGCTTCCCTGAAAATTCCAGAAAAGTCAACTGGCCTGATGCTAACTGTGATCCTAGTAATTCGTACAACAGTTGTTGTGTTGAATGGGATTTAGATAAGAACGGTACTCCTGATAATTTCTTTTCAGCAAATAACGGAAAAGAGCTGGAGAATAATTTAAGGAAAGTCTTTGAAAAGATTCTCTCTTCTACTTCTGGTACTTCTGTAGCTTCTCTAGCGAAGAAAAACATTAGAGGAGCTGTTCTGTGTCAGAGCGCGTTCTATCCTTATAAGGATTTTAACGGAAATAAGCTTACTTGGGTAGGAAGTCTTTACACCTGGTGGTTTTTAAATACGAAAGAGGTTCAGAATATCAGAGAGGATACTAACGAAAATGGTGTCCTTGATGTTACAGAGGATTACATTCTCAGTTGGGCTTATGATGATGGAAAGCTTGTTATTTCTAAATACAGCAGTAATTCTAAAGGGGAAGTTGATAAGAAGGTAGCTACTTATACCTCCTTTGATGGGTTAAACCCAGTATTTGAGGCGGGAGAGAAGTTAGCTTACAGAGCTTTCAGTGACAGAAGGGTTTATACTGATGTTGACGGTAAGTTGGTTCCCTTTGATGTATCCCATCTTGACCAATTTTCCCAGTATTTAGGTAGCACTTTACCAGATTGTTTGAATGGAGATAAGAGTAACCTGGTTAACTATATTCTCGGAAAGGACGTAGAGGGCTGCAGAGTCAGGACTATAGATGAAGACGGAGATACCTGGAAACTCGGGGATTCAACTTACTCTTCCCCCGTTGTTGTTGACTACTCAGATTACAGCGTTATCTTTGTCGGAGCTAATGATGGCATGCTTCACGCTTTCAGACTTGGTTACTTAGAAAAAACTTCAGATGTGAAGCATCCTGTTAAGATATCCGATGCTAAAAACGATAGCAGCAGAAATTTACTAGGAGAGGAGCTCTGGGCGTTTATACCTAAAAATGCTCTTCCCTACTTAAGGTACCTTGCAGATAGCAACTACTGTCATCTTTACTACGTAGATCTGACTCCTTATGTGATTGATGTTAATCTTAACGGAGAGGAAAGGAGGATCCTTATAGGAGGAATGCGTTTTGGAGGTGCTACAGGTTCTGCCGACTCCTCAGCTGTTAAGCCACCGGCTGATACCTGTAGTGATTCTTCCTGTACAGGGCTTTCCTCTTACTTTGCTATTGACGTTACAAATCCTGAAAAACCTGTTTTCCTCTGGGAGTTCTCTTCACCAGACCTTGGTTTCTCCTACTCTGGCCCGGGTGTTATTGAGAGAGATGGCAAGTACTACGTTGTTTTTGCTTCTGGTCCTGTTAACTATAAGGCCGACTTTTCAGGAAACTCTACCACTTTGAAGATCTTTGTTCTGGATCTTGAAACTGGAAAGCTGGTAAGTTCAATTGATACCGGTATATCCAACGCCTTCTCCGGAAGGATTTTCAAGGAAGGGGTGGACCTTAACGGAGATGGTAGTACAGACTACTTGATATTTGGCTACTCCAGGCAGGACGGTTCACCTGATAACTTTAAGGGTGGATTGATTGTTCTCGCGAGTAAGGGGAGCTCTGCGGACAAGTTGATTCCTCTTGATGATAATCCTGCAGACTGGAGCGTTGTTGCTATTCAGAGCCTTGGAATAGATATCATGCCTGTAACGTCTAAAGTTGAGCTAATGAAGAGTTTTGGTAGATGGTATCTGTACTTTGGTACAGGTAGATGGTTTTACAAGTACGATTCTACTGAGGTATCTGACAATGCCTTATTTGGCGTTCCTCTGCTAACTGATACAGGTAGCTATAACTCTTTCAACTATGCTTTCCTATCAAAGAGGTTGGTTGACGTTACGGACTCTAAGGATGCAGAGACAGTCTGTTCGGACGCTTCTAAGGGTATTATTGATGGCTGGTACATACGTCTTGAGGGTTCAGATTTAAGTGGAGGTTACCTGACGGAGAAGGCCATTTCTGACCCGACTACTACCAAAGATAACGTGATTATATTTACAACTGTTCAACCGAATGGAGAACCCTGTAAGCTTGGCGGGCGTTCAAGGCTCTGGGTGCTTAACGGTGCTACAGGTGGTTCTATCTTGGATAGCTGTAGTGTATTCGGCATAAGCAAGCTGTATGGAACTGTTCTGCTGCAGCTTTCAGGAACGGATATTCAGGAGATACAGTTAAGGTATGATAAGTTGAACGGTCAGAGTAATATAACTTCTGTTCTACCTCAGGGAGGTAATAGAGCAACGGTTTGGTTTACTGGAATAGCTCCAGAGTCTGCTCCGCCGTTTGTTTATCCTTCAAGTTCTCTTATAGGTACTCTCCTACTTTGGCTGGAGATGTAGTGTGAGGAAAGGATTTACCGTT
>JALWGN010000012.1 GCA_027013575.1 Desulfurobacteriaceae bacterium | reverse complement strand
ACCTCTTCAGGCTCTCCCTCTATAGTGAGCCTATATACAACGTCTCCCTGCTTCTCAATCTGGTATTTCATCTTTCCCCTCCTTTCTTTCTAACTCTTCCCATAACCTTCAGAGGCAGACTCCAAACTTTTGTAAAGGCTGCTCCTGCTCTATGGTCAAAGGCATCTTTCGGACTGTAGGTTGCAAGGTCTTCAGAGTAGAGAGAGTTAGGAGACTTCCTTCCAACAACCTGTGCACTTCCCTTGTAGAGCTTGAACCTAACAGTTCCGGTAACCAGCTCTGCTATCTGGTTGTTAAAGGCGTCTAACGCTTCTCTAAGAGGTGTAAACCAGAGGGCTTCATAAACAGCCTCTGCGTAAGGGTGTTTAACGTGGCTCTGCTTGTAGTGGTAGGTAAACCTGTCTAAAACCAGGCTCTCTATTTCGTCGTAAGCCCTTATCAGAAGGAGACCTGCCGGAGACTCGTAAACCTCCCTTGACTTAATACCGACAAGCCTGTTCTCAACCATGTCTATACGGCCGTACCCGTGCTTTCCGGCAATCCCGTTTAAGTCCCAGATGAGCTTCCAGAGCTCCCCGTAGCGCTTCCCGTTTATAGCAACCGGCGTTCCCCTTTCAAACTCAATCTCAACGTACTCAGGAGTATCCGGTGCCTTCTCGGGAGAGACAGTTAGAACGAAAGCGTCCTCTGGAGGCTCTGTGTACGGGTCTTCAAGGGGACCTGCCTCTATGGCCACACCCCACAGGTTCCTGTCGTAGGAGTAGGGTTTTTCCTTCGTGGCGACTACCGGAATTCCGTGCTTCTGGGCGTACTCTATCTCCTCTTCACGGGACTTAAACTCCCACTCCCTTACGGGAGCAAGAACCTCAATGTCGGGATCCAACGCCCAGACGGAGGCCTCAAACCGAACCTGGTCGTTTCCCTTTCCAGTAGAGCCGTGGGCGACGTAGTCGGCACCAACCCTGTGGGCTACCTCTACCAGCTTTTTAGCTATTAAAGGCCTTGAAAGGGCGCTTATGAGGGTGTACTTACCCTCGTAGAGAGCTCCCGCCCTCATAAGCGGCATACAGTACTCCCTTGCAAACTCCTCTTTAATATCGTCAACTATTGCCTCTACAGCTCCTGAAGCCTTAGCCTTTTCAGGAATCTCGTCTAACTCTTCACCCTGGCCGACGTCTGCAGTGTAGGTAATAACCTCGTACCCTCTGTCTGTAAGCCACCTAACAATGACAGAGGTATCAAGTCCGCCGGAGTAGGCAAGAACAACTCTCTTTCCCACATTCTCCTCCAGATGGCTCAGGTTCACGGAATTTTAGACCATTTTGTAGTGAAGTTCAAAAAAGAACTTAAGGCAGGAAAGAGCTGTACTTCTCGTTAACTTCCTCTGTGTATTCCCTGGTGTGGCAGTCTCTGTAGACCGTAAGGGGTGGCTCCACCGATATCCCCTTGCCTCCCCCCTTCACAGACTCAAGGAGGAAGAGGTTGGCCTCCCTTCCCGGGCACGGGTAGATAAACCGGAGCCTTTTAGGTTCCAGGCCTTTTTCCCTCAGAAGTGAAACGGCGTCAACAAACCTGTGAACAGGAAGGAGAAGGTAGAACTTTCCCCTGTTCTTAAGCAGGTACCGGGCAGCCTCTATAAAGTCTTCAAGGTTAGCCGCTATCTCCTGCCTTGCGTAGGCTCTCAGTCTGTTTTCGGAAACGTTCCCTTTTCCCAACTCAATAAAAGGAGGATTGCTGACAACAACGTCAAACGAGGCGGGTTTAAAGCGTTCCTTTACGTCTTTTACGTTTAGCTTAACTGCCTTAAACCTCTCTGAAACACCGTTGATCTCTGCGTTTTTCAGGGCAATCTCAACGTTCTCCTCTAAAACGTCAACGCCAACGGCTGTAAGCTCCGGGTGTTTAAGCAGCAGAAGAATGGGAATAACGCCGCAGCCTGTCCCTAAATCTATTAGCTTCTCCCTTCCCTTCAGTCTTAAAAAGTCTGTAAGCAAGAAGGTGTCGGTTCCGAACCTGAAGCCCTCTTTAAACTGGTAGAACCGACACCTCTCGTTTAAGAAGGTTGACAGGTCAACTTCTCTATCCACAGAGTCTCCTCTTTAAAGACTCTACGTACCTCTTTACCTGCTCCACCCACCGGAGGAAACTGTTGGTGTCGTCAAAGTAGTAGTTTGCAACATCTCCCACAACGTGTTCAAAGTCAGAAGGCCTGTTTTTCAGGAAGGTCTCAATCTCCTGAAGGAGCTTCTCTGCAGTTTCGCAATCTCTAACCTCTTCCCTAACGATGTCCCAGTCAGACTTCCCCTCCTCTACACCGTAGGAGAAAGCTGCCAGGAGGGAGTAGAAGAAGGGATAAGCCTCCTCAAACCTCTTCTCCTTCTCGTAGTCCACAACCTCCTCCAGCTAAGTTGGATATGCCGTCAGGACTATGTAACCAAACCTTCTGTCTTTTTTCAACACCACTCTGGCATCTCTGCAGATTGATTCTATAAACCGTTTCTCCCCTCTTTCAACTTTTATGCCTATAGGTTTTTCTCCCCTGTAGATGAGAACCAGTTTATCGGGGGAATGGGGGTTTGAGAGCCAGCGCTTTACCTTCTCAGCGTTCTGTGAAATGGCCGCTTCAACTACCCTTTCGGCAGTTTCGTAGTCGTAGAAGGAGCTTGCGTACTTTAACCTCGGCTCATGTTTGAGCCTCTCAACCAGCCACTTGTAGTCCTTCCCGACGTGGCGCCTTAGAGTGTGGCCTCCCACAGTCTCGTAGAACTTGAGGCCTCTGTAGTGGAGCTCCTTCAAAACAGCCCTGTCAACTCTGGGAGCTCCCTCCTCCTTAAAGCAGCCCGACACAGGAAGGAGAAAGGCAAACAGGAGAAGGAGAAAAACCAAGGCTCTCTTCATTTTTTTCCTCCGTTGAAATTGTTTTTTAAAAAACCTACCTTTGTTCTGTAACCGTATTGAGGAGGAGACAATGGCACAGTTCATTGATAGAGCTAAAATATTTGTCCAGGGGGGACACGGAGGCAACGGCTGTGTCGCCTTCAGGCGGGAGAAGTTCGTTCCAAAAGGCGGCCCAGCCGGAGGCAGCGGAGGTAAGGGAGGCGACGTCGTCCTTGAAGCAGACAGGAACGTCCACACCCTTTTAGACTTCAAGTACAAGCGCCACTACAAGGCCGAAAGGGGAAGACACGGAGAGGGAAACAAGAGGAGCGGAAAGAGCGGTAAGGATTTGGTAATTAAGGTTCCCGTAGGCACCGTTGTTAAAGATGCAGAAACGGGAGAGGTTTTAGGAGACCTTACAGAGCACGGCCAGAGGCTCGTTGTTGCAAAGGGAGGAAGGGGAGGAAGGGGTAACGCCGAGTTTGCAACCCCCACCCGCCAGGCGCCAGACTTTGCAGAGCCCGGCGAACCGGGTGAGGAGAGGTGGATAGAGTTAGAGCTAAAACTCCTTGCAGACGTAGGCCTTGTAGGTTTCCCAAACGCCGGGAAGTCAACCTTCCTCTCAAGGATTTCCGCCGCAAAGACCGAGATTGCAGACTACCCCTTCACAACTCTAAGGCCGATTTTAGGGGTAACGGAGGTTGACGGCCACTCCTTCGTTGTTGCAGACATTCCCGGTCTCATTGAAGGAGCTCATAAGGGTAAAGGACTGGGGCACGAGTTTCTGAGGCACGTTGAGAGGACGAAACTGCTGCTCCACCTGATTGACCTTACAGACCAGACCAGGACTCCGGAAGAGGCGTTTGAGGCCATAAACAGGGAGCTCTCCCTCTACTCCCCGAAACTTGCAGAAAAACCCCAATTAGTTGTAGGAACGAAGATTGACGCTCTAACCGATAGAAGCGTTTTAGAGAGGTTAAAAAGGTACTTTGAGGAAAAAGGGTATCCTTTCTTTGCCGTTTCTGCCGTTACAGGTGAGGGAATGGAGGAGCTCATGAGGTTTGTCTCCCGAAAACTGAAGGAGCTGGAAAATGCTGAAGAGGGCAAAGAGAGTAGTAGTTAAGGTCGGCTCGCAGCTCCTTGCAGGAGAGGAGGGGCTCAACGCCGAGTTTATAGGGGAGCTCTCCCGTCAGGTTGAGGAGCTCCGCAAGAGCGGAAGGGAGGTCATCCTTGTAAGCTCCGGAGCCGTTCTTGCAGGGGTAAAGGCTCTGGGGCTCAACAGGAAACCCTTCTCACTTTCAGAGAAGCAGGCACTCTCTGCCGTAGGCCAGCCCTACCTGATGGCCGAGTACAGGAAGGCCTTTAAGCGGTTTGGGACGGAAGTTGCCCAGGTTCTCTTAACGGCAGAAGACTTGCGGTCAAAGGAGCGGTTCCTCAACGCCAAAAACACCTTTGAGGCTCTGCTGAAGTTTGGAGTCATTCCGGTAGTAAACGAGAACGACACAGTATCGGTTGAAGAGATTAAGATAGGGGACAACGACAACCTTTCAGCCCACGTGTCCGTACTGGTAAACGCCGACCTTCTGATAATCCTCACAACGGCAAACGGCATCTACGACAAAGACCCAACGGCAAACCCCGACGCCAGGCTCATCCCGGTAGTTGAAAACGAGGAGGAGCTCTTTAAAAAGTGTGACTTCTCCTGTAAAACGGCCTTTGGAACAGGCGGAATGGGAACAAAAGTTGAAGCTGCCCTAAAGGCTGCAAGGAAGGGAATTCCCGTAATAATAGCAGGAGGAAAGGAGAGAGAAGTCCTCAAGCGGATAGTGAACGGAGAGAGGGTCGGAACCCTCTTCATCCCCAAAAAGAGATTAAAGGCAAAAGGCTACAGAATCCTATACTTAATGCAACCTAAAGGGAGAGTTTTCATAGACAGGGGAGCAGAGGAGGCGGTGGTTAGAATGGGAAAGAGCCTCCTGTCTAAAGGGGTAAAGAGGGTAGAGGGAAAGTTTGAAAAAGGTGACGCCGTTGAGGTTCTCTCTGAGAGCGGCGAGCTTATAGGAAAAGGTATCGTTAAGTGTAGCAGCGAAGAGCTGGAGAGGAGCAAACTCTGTATCCACAGAGATGACTTTGTCCTCTTAAAGGAGGTTGAAAGTGAAGGTGTCTGAGTTCCTGAAAGGGGGAATGGAACACTTTACTGAAGATATCCCTGCTGGTTTCAGAGCCCTCTCGGAAGTTAGAGAGGGAGTTCACAGACTCCAGTTTTTCGTCAAAGAGGAGGGAGGAAGGGTTGAAAAGTGCCTCTTTAAAGCCTCAAAGAGGTGTAAGAAGCTGTTAGCCCTCTCTGAGAAGGCCTGCCAGCTGGTTGAGGAGAGAGGAGAAGTTAAGGTTTCCCCTGAGGAGCTCCTTAACTTCTTCAGCGAAGAGAAGGACAGGAAGAAGATGGAGGAGAGGGTTAAAATCGTTACGAGAGCCCTGAAGGGATGATATGCAGAAGAGTTCTTAAAAAAGGCTCTTTCCTCTCCTACCTCTCCTTCGCCGTCTGCGACCTTATTGAGAGCGACTACATGTTCTACGCCGCCTCAATCGCCTACTACACCCTCATGTCAATAATCCCCCTCTTCATCTTCCTCTTCTTCCTGGGAATGGTGGTCTTCCACGTTGACTTTCAGGAGTTCATTCCCCAGGAGTTCCTAAACTCCCCGTTAAAACCGATAATTGAACAGTTCCAGAAGGTTATAAACAACTCCGGAATAATAAGCGGAACCGCTGCTCTGGTTATGCTTTGGTTCTCAAGGGGAATCTTCACCTCAATAGAGCGCTCTTTCTGTGAAATCCTCGGAGTTGAAAACCCGGCTGGCTTCCTGTACAGGCACATAGTCGTCATACTCGTTATCTTCCTGCTGTGGGCTTTAATGTTCGTCTTCTACGTTGCCCACTACATAATCGCCGCACTCCTGCCGCAGTTCCCGGAGCTCTCCTTCCTCTCCTCTCTGGTACCTCCCTTCCTCCTCTTCATAGTCCTTACAGCCATCTACTACTTCCTGCTTCCCGTAAGCGTCCCCTTTAAAACCATCTTCAAAATCTCCGTCCTTATATTCTCCATACTGGCAGTCTTTGAGAGGTTCTTCGTCTGGTTCATCCTTAACGTCTCCAAAGTGAGCATTCTGTACAGCTCGTTTGCAGCAGTTATTATCTTCCTCATCTGGATGTACTACTCAGCAACGGTAATACTGCTGGGAGCCGGTATAGTTAAAGGAAAACTGATCGCAGAGGGAGAACTCAATGAGGGTGATTAAGTCTGTAAAGGAGATGCAGGCCATATCAAGGAGCTACTTCAGAACGGGAAAGGAGGTGGGGTTCGTCCCAACGATGGGATACCTCCACGAGGGGCACCTGAGCCTCGTAAGGAGGGCAAGAGAGGAGAACGACATCGTTGTAGTGAGTATATTTGTAAACCCCACCCAGTTTGGCCCCAACGAAGACTACGAAAGGTACCCCAGAGACGAGGCGAGAGACAGGGAGCTCCTGAAAGCAGAAGGCGTTGACTACCTATTTCTCCCGTCTGTTGAAGAGATGTACCCGAAAGGTTACTCAACCTTTGTTGAAGTAGAAGGGTTAACAGAGGGTTTATGTGGAGCCAGAAGGCCTGGCCACTTCAGGGGAGTTGTAACTGTAGTAACAAAACTCCTGAACATTGTTCAGCCTACAAGGGCATACTTTGGAGAGAAAGACTACCAGCAGCTTCAGGTTATAAAGAGGCTGGTTAAAGACCTAAACATTCCCGTTGAAATTGTTGGCTGTCCTATAGTCAGAGAGAAAGACGGCCTCGCCATGAGCTCAAGGAACACCTACCTCTCCTCAGAGGAGAGAGAGTCGGCACTCTCACTTTACAGAGGGCTAAAACTGGCAGAGGAGCTCTTTGAGAAGGGAGAGAGAAACCCTGAAGTGATAAAGGAGAGAGTAAGGGAGTACATCCTCTCCCACCCCCACGTTAAAAAGATTGATTACGTTGAAATAGTTGACCCTGAAAGCCTTAAGCCTGTAAACGAGGTAAAGGAGGGAGACGTTATAGCCCTTGCAGTTTTTGTCGGGAACACAAGGCTAATAGACAACCACCGGCTGGGAAGGGAGCTGATAAAATCTTAAACAAACAACCCTAAACTACTTGGAGGGAGAATGGTCTACGAGATAACCCTTAAAACAACTGGAAGAAACCAGTTTATTGACATAACAAGGCAGGTTGAGTCAATCGTTCTTCAGTCTGGAGTGAGAAGGGGAATCTGCGTAATATACGTTCCCCACACAACGGCAGGAGTTACTATAAACGAAAACGCAGACCCTACAGTCAGAAAAGACATAATATCCAGCTTAGAGAAGTTAGTCCCGTGGAGGGAACCGTTTTACGAACACGCAGAGGGCAACTCTGCAGCTCACATAAAGTCAACCCTCGTAGGCTGCAACCAGACAGTAATAGTTCAGGAAGGGAAACTGCTCCTTGGAACCTGGCAGGGAATCTACTTCTGTGAGTTTGACGGACCAAGAACCAGAAAGGTTTACGTTAAGGTAATAGAGGGATAACCGGGAGCAGTCCGTAAGCCGGGTTCTGTTCTAAGGAGGCCATTTATCTGTGCGGCTTACCCGCTGGCATCGGGCGGGCCACCCTCAAGCGCCAGCCTATTTAGCCTTGCTCCGGGAGGGGGTTGCCGTGCCTCCTTCCCTTGCGGGTTGGAGCGGTGGTCTCTTACACCACCCTTTCACCCTTACCACCTTGTAGGTGGCGGTCTGCTCTCTGTGGCCCTTCCGCAGGGTCGCCCCTGCCCGGCTCAACGCCGGCTCCCTGCCCTGTGGAGCCCGGACTTTCCTCCCGGGAGTATCAAGCTCCCGAGCGGCCTCTCGTCCTGCTCCCGCCTGAATAATATAGGCAGATTTCAGCTACTTGCTAACCTCTTTACCCAGCTTGTTTTCAACAGATTTAATCTTCTGAACGAGCCTGTTACTCTTCCCCTTCCTGATGTCAAACTTAACAACGGAGTAAACCCTGTTACAGTCTGGCTCAAGCTGCTTATAAGCTTCTCCTATGATCTTAAGCGCCTCGTCCATAGTCTCCGTCTCAAAAACAGTTCCCATAGGGGTGAGTTTGTAGGGAACTCCGCTTTCGTCAATCATCTTTATTATCCTGGCAACGTACTGGCTAACGCTCTCCCCCTTATCGGTAGGGAACATTGCGAACTCTACAAGAACAGACATTTCTCCCTCCTTTAGGTTTTAATTGGTATCAGAATCTATAATTTAAACCCCAGCTAAGCTCAGGAGGGCAGAACTTGAGTGAGAGAAGACCTGTAGGAGTTTGTGTAGGTGAGCTTACCACCTCAGAAGCGGAGTTTATAAGCAACCAGAAGATAGCTCTGGGAGACTACCTGGAGTTAGAGTATGAAGGTTACAGGGTTCTTGCTCTGGTTAAAGAGATTAAAAGACTTAACCGTTCGTTAGACGATACCATTGACCCAGAGGACGCCGAGAAGATAAGGCGGTTTTCAAAGGGAAGGTCTTTCTTCTACGGAAAGCTGACTATTTTAGGAGACCCAAACAGGAACATGTTTATACCAAGAGTACCTCCGGAGCCGGGAACTTACCTTTACGAAGCCTCTGCAGAAACGCTGAGGAAGGTTTTCGGCCAGGACGACGGAACGAAGATCCACATAGGCCACCTTCTAACAAGACCTGACGTTCCAGTTTTCATAGACATAGACAGTATAGTCAGCAGGCACCTGGCAGTTTTAGCGGTAACCGGAGGAGGTAAGTCAAATACGGTCTCCGTTATTCTTGAAGGTCTGCTGGAGAAAGACGGAACCGTTCTCGTTTTTGACATGCACGGTGAGTACGTAAACTTTGGCTACGAAAAGGAAGGAAAACCGGCCGTAAAGAGGATTGAACTTGCCCTGAACCCGGTAAGGCTCAGCTACCACGAGTTCAGGCTCTTTGCAAACGTTGACGACAGCGCCTACATACAGGACAGGTACCTGAGAAGAGCCTTTAAAGAAACTGTAGAGAGTATCGTAAACGGAGAGATCCAGGCAGATCAGTTCTGGGGACACCTTGAAGGTCTCCTTCAGGGATGGGCAGAGGACGACGCCTTTAAGGACGACAGGAAGTCCATAACGGGTGTCCTCAACAAGGTTGAGGACATGAAAGAGGCCTACGGGGAGCTCTTCTCACTGAACCAGTCCCCCATAGTTGAACAGATAGAGTTCGGAAGGCTCAACGTTATAGACCTTTCCCACGTTGACGAGAAGATTGCAGACATCATCGTCAGCCACGTTCTGAGAAACGTCCTTGAGGCGCGGAAGAGAAACGTTAGGGAGATGAACGGCGGCCTTGAGTTCCCCCTCTTTATGGTGCTGGAAGAGGCCCACATTCTGGCTTCATCAACGGTAAATACGAGATCAAGGTACTGGATATCAAGGATAGCAAGGGAGGGGAGGAAGTTCGGACTGGGGCTCTGCCTTGTTACTCAGAGACCTAAAGCCCTTGATTCCAACGCTCTCTCTCAGGCAAACAACATGGTTATCCTGAAGCTCGTTGAGCCGGGAGACCAGAGACACGTTCAGCAGGCTTCAGAGTCTTTAAGTGCAGACCTGGTTAATCAGCTTCCCTCTTTGAACGTGGGAGAAGCCCTGCTAATGGGTAAGATGATATCCGTTCCTGCCCTTGTTAAAGTTAAACTGGCAAAGGCGAAAAGGAGCGGTAACGACATTAGCGCAGTTGAAAGCTGGAGAAAGTACAGGGAGAAACTTCAGCAGACAACCAGAGAACTCAAAGACATCTTTGACCCGGAGTTCTAGATGGAAGTAAACGTAGCAGCTGAGAAGAGAAAGATAGCTCTCTACTCAATTTTAGTTAACCTTTTCCTATCCGTTCTGAAGCTCGTTGCCGGTTTCCTCTCAGGCTCAAAGGCGCTGATTGCAGACGGTATCCACTCTGTAGCAGACCTGGCAGCGGCGCTTTCCGTCTATGCCGGCATTGTAATTGCCAACATGAAGGTTAAGGGGTTTCCCTACGGCCTCTACAAGGTGGAGAACATTATCTCTCTTGCAAGTGCCTTCGCAATCTTCTTTGCAGGCTACGAGATAGCCAGGGAAACCTTCTTTGAGCACAGATCTTACAGAATTGAACACCTGGGAATAGCCGTTGGTGCAGTTGTTATCACAATTGTCGTCACTTACCTATTCTCCCGGTTTGAGAGGAAGAAGGGAGAGGAGCTCCACTCCCCCAGCCTTATAGCCGACTCAGAACACATAAAGACAGACATGTTCTCTTCAATAGTTGTCCTTGCCGGTATCCTCGGAAACTACTTCGGCTACCCGATAGTTGAGAAGATTGCCGTACTTATCATCGTTATCCTCATCTTCCACGCCGGCTACGAGATAATGGTTGAGGCGCTGAAAGTTCTCCTGGACGCCTCAATAGACAAAGAGACGTTGGACAGGATAAAGGAGCTCCTCAAGTCCCACCCCCTCATTGCAGAGGTAAAGAGCGTTACGGGAAGGAGCTCCGGTAGCTACAAGTTCATAGAGGCAGAGGTAACCGTTGCAACAAACGACCTTGAAAAAGCCCACAACATAGTCCACGAAGTGGAAGCAGTGGTTAGGAGAGAGATACCCTTTGTAGAAAAGCTCATAATCCACTTTGAGCCGGAGGAGAAAAAGGCGGAGCTCTACGCAGTTCCCGTAAACGGAGATAGGGTCTGCGACAGGTTCGCAGAGTGCCCGGAAATACTTATACTGAAGAGAGAAGGAAAAGAGTTTAAGGAGGTTGCCAGAATAGAAAACCCGGCACTGAAACTGAGGCTCGGAAAGTGTATAGAGCTTGTAGAAACCCTGGCAAAGAGAGGCGTTGACTGTATAGCCGTCAACAACCTTCCGCTTGGAAAGGGTGTAATCTACGCAATGTCGGCCTACGGGATAGGGATGAAGCTTATACCTGAAGAGAAACTTCCCAATTTCCTTAAAAAACTCAAGGAAGAACCGTTCTGTGAACCGCCCCTTGCAGTCTGGAACAGGTACACCTGCGACATTGGAGGAAAAGTTGAAAGCGAAGGAGCTCCTGGAGAGAGACAGGGATAAGGCACACCTGAACGTTGCCGTTTTGGTTGACATGCAGAACCTGTACTACGGGGCAAAGAACACCCTCAAGAAGAAGGTTGACTTTAAAAACCTGCTGGAAATAGGGGTTAGGGGGAGGAGCCTCTACAGGGCAATAGTCTACCTGGTAAACCTTGAAAAGGTAAATCAGGACGGGTTCATCCACGTGTTAAGGAGCATAGGCTACGAGGTAAAGATCAAAGAGCCCAAGAAATTCTACAACTGGGACAGAGTAGAGTACAAGGCCGACTGGGACATGGGAATCGCCATAGACGCAATAGCAATGGCAGAGAACGGAAAAGTTGACGTTGTAGTTCTCATGAGCGGAGACGGAGACTTTGTTGACCTGATAAACTTCCTGAAGGCCAAGGGAATAAAAGTAGAGGTTATCTCGTTTAAGAACATTACAGCAAAAGAGATCATTCAGGCTGCAGATGAGTACATAAATTTAGAGGATATCGCTGAATTCATAGTGTTAGAGGGAGAGTAATGGAATTAATAATCATCCCCAGCGGTCCCTTCATCGTTAACACCCTTCTCATCTGGGACGAGGAGACAAAAGAGGCTATGCTCGTTGACCCGGGAAGCCGGGAAGCCGTTGAGAAAGCACAGGACGAAGTTGATAGGAGAGAGCTTAAACTGAAGTACGTACTAAACACCCACGAACACCCAGACCACATAGCTGCAAACGCCTGGGCAAAGTTAACCTTCCCGAAAGCCAAACTGGTAATGCACCCCAAGGCTGCAGAAAACCTCAACTTCTGGGTGGAGAACGAGATAGGTCAGCTTGCCGGAGCCGAGTACTCACCCCAGCCGGACGAAACCGTAGAGGAAGGGGAAACTTTAAACTTAGGAAGGTACACCTTTAAGGTTCTCCACACCCCCGGCCACTCCCCCGGAAGTATCGTTATCTACTCACCTGAAGGGGGAATTGCAGTTGTAGGAGACCTCATATTCAAAGACAGCATAGGCCGGTACGACCTCCCTATGAGCAACTTCCAGCAGCTTAAGAGTTCAATCTTTAAAGTCTTAAAAGAGGTAGACCACAGAGCAAAAGTGATCCCCGGACACGGGGAGCCAACAACGCTGGAGAGAGAACTTAAAGAGAACCCCTTTATCAGAGAACTTGTGAGATGACGGCGGGAACCCACATACTGGCAGGAATCGTCCTTGCCTCTTACCTGAAACTTCCCGTACTGCCGGCAGCAGTTGGAAGCATCGTTCCAGATTTTGACCTCAGTAAAGGGCTACCTTTTCCCCCCAAGAGAACCCTCTTTAACTCACACAGGGGAATAACTCACCACCCCCTCATAGTTGTCCTTCTGTTTATCCTATCGCTTACGGTTAAAGACTTCTTAAACGGTGAGGCGGGAGCTCTCCTCCTCTCGTTCACCGTAGGGTACAGTTCCCACCTTCTGCTTGACGCCCTAACTCCCCTTGGAATCCCCTACAAGCACAAGTACTACCCGAGGCTTTCACTTAAACTCTTTAAAACGGGAAAGCTTGGGGAGCTCTTTGTTATACTACTCCTGCTAACTGCTCTAATCTATCAGGTCAAAACCGGAGAACTGGACTACAGCTCCTTTAAACTCTGGAAGTAGGAGGTGAAAGATGAAATTCTTTATAGATACTGCAGACATTAATGAGATAAAATCGGCAATGGAGATGGGACTTATTGACGGGGTAACAACGAACCCAACCCTGGTTTCAAAGACGGGAAGGCCGTTCCTTGAAGTAGCAAAGGAGATAGTAGAAACCGTTCCGGGCCCCGTTAGCCTGGAAGTTGTAAGCCTTGACACTCAGGGAATGGTAGACGAGGCCAGACAGCTGGCAAAGTTCGGAGATAACGTTGTTATAAAGATACCGATGACGACAGAAGGACTTAAAGCAGTAAAGATCCTCTCTGCGGAGGGAATTAAAACGAACGTAACCCTTGTCTTTTCACCCCTTCAGGCACTGCTTGCCGCAAAGGCAGGGGCTACCTACGTCTCTCCGTTTGTGGGAAGACTTGACGACATAGGACACGACGGAATGGAGCTCATCTCTCAGGTGGTTCAGATATACGAGAACTACGGGTTTGAAACAGAGGTTATCGTTGCAAGCGTAAGGCACCCCCAACACGTTCTTCAGGCTGCCCTCATAGGAGCCCACATAGCAACAATTCCGTTTAAAGTAATAAAACAGCTTGCAAAACACCCGTTAACAGACATAGGTATTGAAAGGTTCTTAGAAGACTGGGCAAAAGTTCCAGATAGGGACACAATTTTTAAGAAATAACGTTTTCCGGAGCGGGGAATTGGGAATAAAGGACAGCTTAGGAATTGAGAAAATAAAAGAGTCTTTAAGGCTTATAAGGGAAAGCCTTCAACAGCTTGAGAGCGTAGAGTACGTTCTGGAGCTCCTTGAAAAAGAGCTTGACGAGTACAGAAACCTGATAGACAAAGAGGCCTTCATACCTAAGGCAAGGTTTGTAAAGGAGAGGATCCAGAGACTCATAGATAGAATGAAGTTCGCAGGCGAGGAGACCCTTGCCTGCGTTGGAATCAGAATTTCAGTAGTGGGACAGATAGATCCAAACGACAGACACTCAATTGTTAACTACATAGCAACCTACATAGACAGGCACGTAAGGCCGAGCGACCTCCTCTTCAAAATAGACGAAGAGATAATAGGAATAATCTTTCCCCTGAAGAACAGAAACGACATAGAGGCGGTAGAACAGAGACTTAACTTTATGCTACTAAACCTGAAAGCTAAAACTTACAGCAGTCAAAACGTTCTCATAAACTTCAAGTTAGATTACTTCTTCATTGAAAAGGACAGCTCGTCCGACGAGGTCTTCAAAAGACTCATAGAGAGCTTAAAGGAGTAGCGGCTTAGCCGCTACTCTATTATCTCAAGAACAGCCTTCTTACCCTGCTTTGCAGCAGCGGCAGAGAGGATCGTCCTGAGAGCCTTAGCAGTCCTTCCCTGCTTACCGATAACCTTACCGAGGTCGCTGGGAGCAACCTTAAGCTCAATAACAACAGTCCTTTCACCTACAGTTTCGTTTACAGACACTGCATCGGGGTTGTCAACAAGCCTCTTTGCAACGCACTCAACTATCTCTTTCAGAGCAGACATCTCTCACCTCCTTACTGTAGAGCTCTCTTTATCAGTGAAGCCACCCTTGGAGTAGGCTCGGCACCTTTCGCAAGCCACTCCTTTACCTTTTCAACGTCAAGTTGAAGCTCTTTTGACTTTGGGTTGTAGGTTCCAAGAATATCAACGGCTCTTCCGTCCCTCTTAGACATGGCCTCTGCTACAACGATCTTGTAAACGGGAAGCTTCTTCCTTCCCATCTTCTTCAGCCTTATCTTAACCAAGGCACTCCTCCTACCTAAAAGTTTTGAGGTCTAATTTTAGCCAAAAAGAGTAGCTATTCAACCTCTACATAAAGGGAAACGAGAACGGGAACCGTCCGCCCTTCTTTGCCATCTTCTTCTGCATCTTCTTCATCTGCTTCATTGCCATTTTCATCTGAACAAACTGCTTTATGAGGGCATCAACCTCTTTAACGGAGGTTCCGCTTCCCCTTGCAATTCTCCTCTTCCTGCTTGCGTTTATTATGGCGTGGTTTCTCCTCTCCTCAGGAGTCATTGAGTTAATTATTGCCTCTATCCTCTTAAGCTTCTTGTCATCTATAACGTCCTGAAGCTGTTTCAGGACTTTCTGGCTTCCAAGCCCGGGAATCATCCTGATAATCTGCTGTATGGGTCCCAGCCTCTGAATCATTCTGAGCTGCTGGCGGAAGTCCTCAAGTGTGAACTCCCCGGACAGGAGTTTCTCCTGCATTGAGAGGGCTTCTCTCTCGTCTATCACCTGCTGGGCTTTTTCAACCAGGGAAACCACGTCTCCCATTCCAAGTATCCGGGAGGCAACTCTGTCGGGGTAGAAGGGCTGGAAGTCCTCTATCTTCTCTCCAACGCCGGCAAACTTTATGGGCTTTCCGGTAACGCCCTTAACGGATAGAGCTACACCTCCCCTTGAGTCTGAATCCATCTTTGTGAGAACAGTTCCAGTCATTCCAACAGCTTCGTTGAAGGCTTTGGCTATGTTTACAGCCTCCTGTCCTGTCATTGCGTCTATAACGAAGAGAACTTCGTCTGGGTTTGTGGCCTCCCTTATCTTCCTGGCTTCTTCAAGGAGCTCCTCGTCTATGTGGAGCCTTCCGGCTGTGTCTATGATTAGAACGTCGTAACCTTCAGATTTTGCCTTCTCAAGGGCATCTTTAGCTATCTTTACGGCGTCCTTCTCCCCCTCTTCAAGGAAGACGGGAACACCTATCTTATCTCCAAGCTTCTTAAGCTGAAGCATTGCAGCCGGCCTGTAAACGTCGGCAGAGGTGAGAAGAACCTTCTTTCCCTGCTTCTTCAGGTAGTTTGCAAGCTTTGCAGCGGTGGTCGTTTTACCTGAACCCTGAAGACCAATTAGAAGTATTACGGCAGGCTTACTCTTAAGGTTGAGTTTCGCCTCTTCTCCTCCTAGGGCTTCAACAAGTTCGTCGTAAACTATCTTTACGAGCTGCTGGGCGGGGTTTACCCCTTTAACTACCTCTGCTCCCAGCGCTTTCTCTTTAATGTCTTTAATAAACTGTGAAACCACCCTGTAGTTTACATCGGCCTCTAAGAGGGCAAGTTTTATCTCCCTAAGACCCTTCTCCAATGTCTCCTGGTCTATTTTTCCCTTTCTTCCGAGCTTCTCAAGGGTTGACTGTATCCTCTCCGCAAGGGCGTCAAACATCTACTCCTCCGTTAAGGGGATTTCCACTCCCGCCATAGCCTCTACAAACCGGTCTCCCCAGCTCTCTCTGAATATCTCTATACCTCTCTCTCCTGTACAGTGGCAGGGAGCTACAAAGCGGGTGAACTTCTTAAGCTCTTCCGAAACCTCCCTTATCTCCTCGTCTGAGGACTTGTAGAGGTGGAAACCGCCAACTGTGAGGAAGAGCTCCTCTCCCACCAGGGAAACGGCCTTTTTAGCTATGTCAACTATACCAGGGTGGGAACACCCGGTTATGAGAACTGCTCCCATCTGGGAGAAGACAACGAGAGACTGCTCCTCTGCCGGCTCTTCCATTCCGGTAGGCATAACGCCGGTGGAGAGAGCTCTCTCTGAAATGTAAGTAGGAGCAACCACTGGAACGCAGATTACAGATTCTGGGAGCTCCTCCTCAATCTTATAACAGTCGGTCTCTGGAATGTAGAGCTCAAACTCCCTGTTAACCTCTAAGAGGTAAGGAAGTCCTCCTGTGTGATCCCAGTGGTTGTGGGATATAAAAACTCTACCTATCTCACCCGGATTAACGCCGGCAGCCTCCATGTTGTGTTTCAAAACCTCCGGCTTTGCTCCAGTATCAAACAGGATACTCTCCTCCTCAAGCTCTACCAGCAGAGAAAAACCCCAGTCGGCCTTAAATCCCTCTACAGCCCTGTTGTCGTAAAGAATAACCAGCTGCTCCATCACGTCCCTCCTTATTTTCTGTCAACCAATATAATCCTGAGATAGGTTGACACAACCACACCTGCTGCCTATATTTCCTGATACGCAAACAGCGTCCCCATCGTCTAGCCAGGCCTAGGACACCGGCCTTTCACGCCGGCGACGGGGGTTCGAATCCCCCTGGGGACGCCAATTTTACCTCATTTAGCAGATTAGGGTGGATTGTACTTATAATCCCCCCTTTTCCCCCTCCCTCCCCTTTATGG
>JALWGN010000011.1 GCA_027013575.1 Desulfurobacteriaceae bacterium | reverse complement strand
AGGAAAGAGGGGAACGCAATAGCCCTTGCAAACACACCGTTCTGGGACTACCTCTGGAGCACCTACCCGAAAGGCCTTCTGAAAGCCTCCGGCGAGGCGGTAGGACTACCTGAAGGACAGATGGGGAACTCTGAAGTCGGCCACATGAACATAGGAGCCGGAAGGATAGTCTGGCAGGACATAGTAAGGATTACGAAGGCCATAGAGAGCGGCGAGATAGAGAAAAATCCCGTTCTCAACAAAGCCTTTGAAACTGCCAGAGAGAAAGGAGTAAAGCTCCACTTTGTAGGACTTGTGTCAGACGGTGGCGTCCACAGCCACATAAAACACCTATTCGGCCTTTTAGAGCTGGCCAAAAAGAGAGGCGTTGATAAGGTCTGCATCCACGCAATTTTAGACGGCAGAGACACTCCTCCCAAAAGCGCCGAAACCTACCTGAAACAGCTTCTGAAGAAGATGGAGGAGCTCGGAATCGGCTCCATAGGAACGATGGGAGGCCGCTACTACTACATGGACAGGGATAAAAGGTGGGATAGAACTGAAAAGGCTTACAACGCAATGGTTTTAGGCGAAGGATACAGGTGTACAGACCCGATAAAAGCACTCCACGACGCCTACAGCAGAGGAGAGACCGACGAGTTCGTTAAACCCTACATTATCAACCACAACTGCCTCATAGAGGACGGAGACGTCGTCTTCTTCTTCAACTTCAGGGCCGACAGGATGAGGCAGATAGTATCTGCCATTGGCCTTGAGAACTTTAGCGGCTTCAAGAGGAAGAAAGTTGTAAAACCTTCCTACGTAGCAACGATGACCCTCTACGACGAGACCTTCCCGTTTGACGTGGCCTTTCCTCCTCAGGAGCTTAAAAACGTTTTAGGAGAGGTCATCTCAAAGCTGGGATACAAGCAGCTGAGAATAGCAGAAACAGAGAAGTACGCCCACGTTACCTACTTCTTCAACGGCGGAAGGGAGGAGCCTTTCCCCGGAGAGGACAGGATACTGGTTCCTTCACCAAAAGTTCCAACCTACGACATGAAGCCGGAGATGAGCGCCCCTGAGGTTACAGAGAAAGTGGTTGAGAGGATAAAGAGCGGAGAGTATAAGCTGATAGTTCTCAACTACGCAAACCCCGACATGGTTGGACACACCGGAAACCTTGAGGCAACGATAAAGGCAATAGAGACAGTTGACAGGTGTCTGAAAGAGGTTGTTAAAACAACCCTTGAAATGGGAGGAATCTGCGTAGTTACGGCCGACCACGGAAACGCCGAGCAGATGATAGACCCTGAAACGGGAGGTCCCTGGACTGCCCACACGACGAACCCTGTTCCCTTTATAGTTGTTAAGGGAAGCTGCGGAAACTACGGAGTTAAGAGGAGAGAGAAGGAAGACGTTAAACTGCCTGAAGAGTTCGCCGGCGTTCCGGTTATAGGAATACTGGGAGATATAGCTCCCTCCATACTCTACATACTGGGAGAGGAGATTCCTCCTGAGATGACAGGAGACGTTATCGTTGAGGGGAACTTTAACGATTGAAATTAGAAATTAGAAAATCTAAATTAATATTGAAACCAAAAAGAAGGAGGGAGAGATGAGCGTAGATGTTCTCGTTGAGAACCTGAAGGAGGCTATAAAGGCAGACCTTGAGAAGGAGGAGTTTGGCCACGTAAACGTAAGGAGAGCAAGGGAGCTGATAAGAGACCTTGGAGCCTACGTTCTTGACGTTAGGCCGCCTGCCCATGTAGAGCACGAAAACGCAGAAGAGGCGGGAATTCCTGGAGCCGTTTACATCCCGTACCCGGAGCTTCCCACACAGCTTGACCGTCTTCCAAAGCCAAAGAACCACCCCGTAATTGTTGGCTGCAAGAAGACAAGGCTCGCAAACAGAGTAGCAGGTCTCTTAATGGCCTTAGGCTACATAAACGTTTACGTTCTTGACACAGACATAGACAACCTGATTGAGTGCCACAGAGCCCACACAGAAGGCTAAACTTAAAGGCCGTCTCCTGAACTATATTTAAGGTCTAACACCACGTCAGGAGGCGGCCTTTGCTTTCTACAGAAACAGTTGGAAAAGACCTTGAAAAGCTCTTAGGAAAAGAGAAGGTAAAAACTTCAACGAGCTGGAGGCTCTCTTACGCCTACGACGGAACTCCCACCGGCTACAAAGGGGTTCCCGACGCTGTCGTCTTCCCGGAAACAGCAGAAGACGTAGCAAAAGTCCTATCGTACGCCAACGAGAGAGGCATTCCCGTATACCCCAGAGGTGCAGGCTCAGGACTAACCGGAGGAGCAGCGCCACTTGAGGGTGGAATTGTCGTCTCTACAGAGAAGATGAACAGAATCTTAGAAGTTGACGAAGACAACCTTGGGGTTCTTACTGAGCCTGGAGTTGTAACTTACGACCTTCAGAAAGAGGTTGAGAAGAGGGGGCTCTTCTACCCGCCAGACCCTTCAAGCTACAAGTACTCAACGATTGGAGGAAACATAGCCGAGAACGCCGGAGGCCCCAGGTGCGTTAAGTACGGAGTAACGAAAGACTACGTAATGCAGCTTGAGGTTGTCTTTGCAGACGGAACCATCTCTAATGTCGGTTCCAAGGCGGTTAAGTCTGTTGCAGGCTACAACCTGAAAGACCTGATAGTGGGATCAGAGGGGACTCTGGCCTTCATAACAAAGGCATACCTGAAGTTGATTCCAAAGCCTGAAGCTGTAAGAACGGCAATGGCCATCTTCCCGAAGGTTGAGCAGGCAGCCCAGGCCGTTGCCGATATGTTCAAGGCAAAGGTCATTCCAACAGCCTGTGAGTTTTTAGACAGAAACTCCATAGTTGCCGTTGAGAACTACGCAAAGATAGGCCTTCCCACCCACGCAGAGGGTCTTTTAGTTATTGAGGTTGACGGATACGAGGCAGTTGTTGACGACCTTATCAACCGTGCCGTTCAGGTCTGCAAAAAGGCAGGAGCAACGGAGATAAGAACGGCTTCTGACGACAGTGAGAGGGAAGCCATCTGGATGGCAAGGAGAGCGGTCTCTCCGGCTATCGTTCAGCTGAAACCGAAGAAGATAAACGAAGACGTTGTAGTTCCGAGAAGCAGGATCCCTGAGCTGATAAAAGGCGTTTACAAAATTGCAGAGAAGTACGACCTTATGGTTGTAAACTTCGGCCACGCAGGAGACGGGAACATCCACGTGAACTTTATGTACGAACCCCACGAGGAGGAAAGGGTTCACAGAGCAGTTAGAGAGGTCTTTGAGTTCACAATCTCTCTAGAAGGCTCAATCTCCGGTGAGCACGGAATAGGCTGGATGAAGAAGGAGTTCCTTCCGTTAGAGGTTGGAGAGGCCTTAGAGAAGATGAAGGCGGTAAAGAGGGCTCTTGACCCAAACAACATACTGAACCCGGGGAAGATATTTGACCTTTAACCGCCCAACGCCTTCTTCAGGTTAAACTCAATCTGGAGCTGGAAGGTTATCCTGTCGTTCTTTATGGAGGAGGGAATAGGGGGAAACTTGGCCTGCTTTATGGCTATACAGGTGGCCTCTGTGAGGATGGGAGCTCCCTCAACCGGCCTGCACTCTACAGCTTTTCCCTCTCTGTTTAAAGTGAACTGAACAACAACCGGCCCCTCAATACCCTTCTCTATCGCCTCAAGCGGGTAGAAGATGGTCTCCTCTATAGCTCTCCTTACAGCGTCAATGTAGTTGGCAGGAAGGTTACCCTGTAAAGGTTTCAGGCTTCCTCCCTCTCTCTTCTGCTCTCTCTTTCCTCTTTCCGGAACTCTCTTCTCCGGCGTTTTACTCTCAAGTTTCGGCTCTGGAGCCTTCTTAACCTTTCTCTCCTCCTTCTTTGAGTGGCCGGAGCTCCTCTCAACCCTAACGGTCTCCACCCTCTTCTCAGGCCTCACGAGGGAGATTTTGATAATCCGGTTTATCTCTCTCTTAGGAGGCGTCAAAACGGAGGTTGTGAGTTCCAGGAAGAGGAACTCAAGAAAAGCAGCAAGTAGAAGAGAGAGAACAAATCTAACGCCTGTTCCCATTCTTTTCCTTCGCAAGCAGACCTATAGAGTTTATACCGGCCTTCTGAGCTGCGTCCATAACGGTAACGAGGGACTGAACGGGAGCTCCCCTGTCTGCGTCTATAACCAAAGAGACCAGAGGATCCTGTTTTTTGTAGCTCTTAAAGAGCCTGACGAGCTCTTCAAAGCTCATCTTCCTGTTACCGAAGTAAACGGTTCCATCTCTCTTTATAACAACGGTTACAACTTTCCTCTTTGGTCTGAAGGAGCTCTTCTGGACTGTTTCAGGAGGGTTCGTCTTCATCGCCAGGCCGGGAATGATGCTTCCCGCTATCAGGACGAAAAAGGCAAGGAGAAAAAGCATAACGTCAACCATAGGAACTATAATCAGCTCCGGCTTCTCATCACACTCGTTTTCCCTGAAGATAAACATGTCAACACCTTATAAAAGATTGTTATAAAATTATTGCATATTCACTGCTGGAGGTTGCCTTGAGCTTTGACGTAGAAACAGCCCACAGAATCATCTTCTACGTTCTCTACTTCCTCTTCTTCCTTTCGTCGGCAGTTTTCTTAGAGAGGCTTCTCTACTTCTTCTTTACCTTTCCTGCAGAGAAGAAACTCCTCCAGAAGGAACTTGAGAGGACAGGAGAGAGGGGAGCGGAGCTCCTTTACACCTCTTACGCTGCAAAGCTGGAGAGGGGAAAGGGGTTACTCATGTTCGTAATAACCGCCTCTCCCCTTTTAGGTCTCCTTGGAACGGTTTTAGGAATTATGGAGTCTTTCAACACAATGGCAGAGAGGGGAGTTTCAGACATAGCAGCTGTAAGTAAGGGAATAGCCTTTGCTCTTGAGGCAACCGCCCTGGGAATTGCAGTAGCAGTAATCTCCCTCATCTATTACTACATAGTTGTAGGTCTCTCAAAGAAGTACAAGGCAGAGATTAAGAAAGTAATCCTTAAACTCCTTTCAGAGTAGAGAGGAAGGGGGTTACCCCTCCTCCTCTAAAACCTGAGGTATGAGCTGATTTAGAAGTTTCGGGTTTGCCTTTCCGCGGGTCTCCTTCATCACCTGACCGATGAGGAACTTAACGGCCTTTTGCTTCTGCTTCTCGTTACCCTCTCTGTACTGCTTAACGGCCTTTTCGTTGTTTGAAAGAACCTTTCTGATAATCTCTTTAAGGGCAGACTCGTCTGAAATTTGAACCAGTCCCTTAGCCTCAACGATCTCCTTCGGAGACTTCCCGGTCTTGACCATCTCGGGAAGGACTTCCTCTTTTGCAACCCTTATGGAGATTACGTCTTTGTCAACGAGTTCTAAGAGCTCCGCAATCTGTTCAGGCTTAACGGGAGAGTCTTCAACTGAGAGCTTCTCCTCGTTGAGAATTCCCAGGTAGTCGGAGATGATTATGTTTGCCACTCTCTTAGCCTCTCCGCTGTAGCTCCTTGCTGCCTTTTCAAAGAAGTCGGCAAGAGCTCTCTCCCTTACGAGGATGCTGGCGTCGTAGGGGGTAATCTTAAACTCCTCAACGAACCGCTCCTTAACCTGGTCGGGGAGCTCCGGCAGGCTCTCCCTTATAGACTCAAGCCACTCGTCGTCTATTATGAGAGGTGGAAGGTCGGGCTCGGGGAAGTAGCGGTAGTCTTCGGCTTCCTCTTTCGTCCTCATCGTCTTGGTTATCCCTTTTGAAGAGTCAAAGAGTCTGGTCTCCTGAACGACTTCACCGCCGCTCTTTACAACGTCTATCTGGCGCTGAATTTCGTACTCAAGGGCTTTCTGGATAAACCTGAAGGAGTTAACGTTCTTTATCTCCGTTCTGGTTCCAAGCTCCTTGCTCCCTTTTGGCCTTATTGAGACGTTGGCATCACACCTCAGCGAACCCTCTTCAAGGTTTCCGTCGTTAACCCCTATCCAGACGAGAATGTCCCTCAGCTTCTGCATGTAGAGGCGAGCCTCTTCAGGAGTTGAGATGTCTGGCTCCGAAACAATCTCTATGAGGGGTGTTCCGGCTCTGTTAAGGTCAACGTAGGAGTTCTCGTCAAAGCCTTCCCCGTGAATGGTCTTCCCGGCGTCCTCCTCCATGTGGATACGCCTTATCCTTATTCTCTTCTTCGTTCCGTCGCTCTTCTCTATCTCAACCCAGCCGTGCTCGGCAAATGGGAGCTCGTACTGGGTAATCTGGTACGCCTTCGGGAGGTCGGGGTAGAAGTAGTGCTTACGGGCAAAAACCGAGTAGCGGTTAATCTTACAGTTGAGGGCAAGGGCAGCCTTTACCGCGTACTCTACAGCCTTTTTGTTGAGAACAGGGAGAGCTCCCGGCATACCAAGACACACCGGACAGACGTTTGTGTTGGGTGGAGCTCCAAACTCGTTCTTACAGGAGCAGAATATCTTCGTTTTCGTTAAAAGCTGTGCGTGAACTTCAAGACCTATTACCGCTTCAAACTCCATCTCTTCACTCCGGCTCAGTTTTTTCTCCCGAGATTTTATCAACTGTAGCAGATAAAGTAGAGGAGAGCTCCCACGGCGAAAAACCCGAAACCGTAGAGGTGAAACTTAACGAGGAACCCACTTTCCTGCTTTTTAACTCCCCTGACGTAGAGCCGGTAGGCGATGAGGTTGGCAAGTGAAGCTATTAAAGTTCCAAAACCTCCAACGCTTACTCCCCACAGAAGGCTCTTCCAGTCTGACGTAAAGTCAGAGAGTAGAAGCGCCGCAGGAACGTTACTCATAAACTGGCTGAGGAGAGATGAGACGAGGAAGAGCCTATGGCCGGAAAGCTCCCCAACCTTCAGGTAGTGAGAGAGGTTGTCTGTAAAACCGAAAAAACAGAGAAAAGTTCCAAGGAGCAGGTAGTCAACCTCCCTAAAAACGCTCCTCTTAAAGAGAGCTACCGGAAGAAGAACCAAGAAACCAAGCCAGAGAGGAAGAAGCTTAACGGCAGAGAGGAGAAACAGGAAAAAGAGAAAGAGCCACAGAAGAGTACCCCTCTTTAGGGATTCCCGGAGCTCCCCGGCCCTGGCAGAGGGGAGGAAGAGAGCTCTTAAAAGAGAGAGAAGAAGAACAACAACTCCAAGGGGTAGAACGGCCTCTACAAAGGGAAGCACTTTCAGGGAGTAGTGGTAGAAAATGTAGATGTTCTGAGGGTTACCGATAGGGCTTACCGAGGAGAGGCCGTTAACGGCTACGGCCTCCAGTATAACGGCCTCTGCCACGTACGGAGAGTTAACAAGGAGCGTAACGGGAACGACAACCATCAAGGCCACGTCGTTAGTTATAAAGAGGGAGAGAAAGCCGGCCGCAGCAACGAGCTTAGCCAGAGCGAAACGGCCTGAAAGGAACCGCTCAACGGTGTAGTGAAAGACCCTCTCCTCCTCCAGAACCTTAAGAAGAAGGAGAAAAACAAACAGCGTAAAGAGGGTTTTATACTCGTCCTCCGTAAAGTGGGGTAACCGCCTTAGGTACAGAGAGGAGAGAGCCATCAGGGTAAGTGAAACAACAAAGAGCCAATCCTTCAAAAGGTATTTGGCAAACTCTAAAACAGTGGAATAAATTTTCCTTTTCATGAAGAGGAAATATATTAGAGGTGGACTCCCATGTTAAGACTCCTGTTTACCCTTCTCACTGCTCTAGTAGTAGCACTCCCTGCCTTTGGTTCAACAGCATACAAAAACAGGCTTATGCCTCCCTTCGCCTCCATTGTTTACGGAGACAACGGAGAACCTATAGGCTTCTACTACACAGGAAAGTTCCGCCTCTACGCTCCCTACAACAAAATACCCAAAACCCTCATCTACGCAGTAATAACCGCAGAAGACGAGAGGTTCTTCAAGCACGGAGGAATTGACCCTATAGGAATTGTAAGGGCTGCTATAACAGACATCTCAAAGGGGAAGATCGTTCAGGGAGGAAGCACAATCACTCAGCAGCTTGCGAAGATGGTCTTCCTCTCCCCCCAGAGAACGATAGAGAGGAAGCTGAAAGAGATTGAGCTTGCCAAAAAGCTTGAGGAGAACCTGACGAAAGAGGAGATACTGGAGCTCTACCTCAACTACGTTTACCTCTCAAACGGAGCCTACGGGGTTAGAGCCGCTGCCTGGGTTCTCTTTGGGGAAAACCTGAACCAGCTCACTCCCGCCCAGTGTGCTCTACTTGCAGGAATTATAAGAGGTCCCGAGTACTACAACCCTTTTAAACACCCACAGAGAGCTCTAAAGAGGAGAAACCTCATACTCAAAAAGATGCTCCAGAAAGGCTACATCACAGAAGCCCAGTACCAGGAGGCCATTAAAGAACCTCTAACGCCGCTGAAATCCCCCAACTTCCCGAGAACGGCAGGCTACGATCTTGACTTTATAAAATACGAAATCCTTAAAAAAGGAATACTAACTCCCAAACAGCTCTACAGAGAAGGTTACTCAATCTACACCTCAATAGACCCTGGAATAGAGAAGTACGCCCAGGAAGTTCTTAAAGAGTACGACGAAATCTACAGCAAAAGGCACAAGCTGGAAGACCTCCAGTGTGCCGGATTTGCAGTAGACAGAGACGGAAAAGTAATATTTATAGTGGGAGGAAGCGACTACTCTAAAACGAAACTCAACAGAGCATTTCAGGTTCAAAGACCTATCGGTTCAACTGCAAAGCCTTTCACCTACCTGACAGCCTTCCAGAACGGCTGGTCTCCCCTTGACTTCATCTCAAACCAGCCAATAGAGATGCCGATGGACAAAATAGACCCGAAAACCGGAAAGAGAATGTGGTGGAAGCCCGAAAACTACGGGAAGAAATTCACCCCATTTATGACCCTCAGAGAAGCTCTGATGCACTCTGTCAACGTTGCAACCCTGCACCTTGCGATGCACTTTCCCCAGAAAATAAGGGAAAACTTGATAAAGTTTGAACTTATATCCCCCAAATCTCCCTTTGACCTCTCTTACGTCCTCGGTAGCTTTCCCTCAAACCTCTACAGGGTTGTAAGAGCCTATACGGCCTTTCAGAGTGGGGGGATACTTAAAGAGCCTTATGTAGTTCTGAGAGTAAAAGACCGTTACGGCAGAACCGTTTACGTAGGTTACCCTCACTTGAAGAAAGTCTCAGATCCCCAGTCTGTATTTATTCTCCGCTCAATACTCCAGGACGTCGTAAAGAGAGGAACTGCGGCCTCTATCTCTTACCTTACAGACCAGTTTGATGTAGCCGGAAAAACGGGAACGACAAACGACTACAGGGATACCTACTTTACAGGTTTTACAACCTCTTTCGTGATGAGCATCTGGTTCGGAAGGGACAGCTACAAGACGATGTGGAGAGGAGCAACAGGAGGAGGAGTCTCTGCTCCTCCGTGGGGTAAAATTGCACTGAAACTGTGCGAGAAGTTTAACTGTGGAAAATTCGTCCCAGCCTACGAGGAGATAGTTGCAAACTACCCTCCACCTACACACTTCCCTGAGAAAGAGATGGAGGAGATCTACTACGACCAACTGATAAACCAGCTTGGAGAAAACGAATCAACAGAGGAGGCAAGCGTTGGAGAGGATAATTCCGGTTCCGATAGAAGATGAGATGAAACAGTCCTACCTCGATTACGCCATGAGCGTAATCGTTGGTAGAGCTCTGCCAGACGTAAGAGACGGCCTGAAGCCCGTTCATAGAAGGATTCTCTACTCAATGTACCAGTTAGGCCTCTACCCCGACAAACCCTACAAGAAGAGCGCAAGGATAGTAGGAGAGTGCTTCGTCAGGGGAACAAAGGTTGCAACGCCGGAAGGCCTGAAAAACATAGAGGAGCTCCAGCCGGGAGAGACAGTTTACACATCCTCAGGCAAGAAAAAGGTAACAGAGATCTTCTTCATGCCGCCTCAACCGTTAAAAGAGGTGGTTCTCAAAAGCGGCTTGAGAGTTAAGTGCACCCCCGGTCAGATGTTTAAGGTTCTCAGCAGAGACGGCTCCTTTACCTGGAAGGAGGCAAAAGAGCTTAAAGAGGGAGACGTTCTACTCCTGAGGAGCGTTTACCCAGAGGAGCTCCCCTACCAGAGAAGAGGAAAGTTCATACTTGACGAGCAGGTTGCCTACCTGACGGGAGCGTTCTACGGAGACGGCTGGATTGAGAGAGACAAAAGAGGATACCACAGGTTCGGCATATCTACCCCGTCTCTACCTGAAGTAACCTACAGGGTAAAAGAGATACTCCAGAGTTTAGGGTTCTCCCCAAGGGTAAACGGTTACACCCTGAGGCTATCCTCTACTCAGACCAGGGAACTTATGGAAATTTTAGAGTGTGACGAGAGGGTAAAAGCCGTAAACAAAAGAGTTTCAACATGGCTCTTTAAATCACCTAAAAGCGTAATTCTCTCTTTCGTTTCCGGCCTTATAGACACAGATGGCTACATTCACAGGAAGAGAAACGTTATCAGCCTGTTCTCTACGTCGGAGGGGTTAATTGCCGATCTTCAGGTTTTACTGTTCTCAGCGGGAATTCCGTCAAAAGTAACCAGAGAGAAACCAAAAACCGGTAGTATTAACGGAAAAGCAGTTAACGGTAACTTCCCCCTGTTCAGGCTTGAAATAACCGGCACCCACGTAGAGAGAGTCCTCTCTGCTCCGATAAAACCGTTTAAAGCCAGGAATTTCACTCTCAAAGAGGTTAAACGCTCCAGACTGGAGAAGATACCGTTCCTAGGGGAGCTCCTCTTAAAAGAGTTCTCAGAGAAACACTTAGGAGGAGGATGGTATAGAACACCTGAAGGAAAGAAAGTAAGGTGCGGCCTTAAATACCCAGGAGGAACAAAACTCAGGTATTCTAAGGAGATTAAAGAAACATTTAAAGTCTACAGAGATACACTTGAAGAGACAGGAGTACTGGAAAAAGCCCGTCTTATAGGCTCTGAGTACAGCCAGTTCCTTGAAGAAACTCTGAAGAACAACTGGTACTTTGAAGAAGTTTTAGAGGTTAAGGATTTACCAGCCGAGGAGACCTACGACATTCAGGTAGAAGAAGAACACGAGTTCATAGCCAACGGAATGGTAGTCCACAACTGCCTCGGTAAGTTCCACCCACATGGGGACACTGCCGTTTACGACGCCCTCGTCAGAATGGCTCAGGACTTCTCAATGCGTTACCCCCTTATAGACGGCCAGGGTAACTTCGGCTCTATAGATGGGGACTCAGCGGCTGCAATGAGGTATACAGAGGCAAGGCTTTCAAAGGTTGCAATGGAACTCCTCAAAGACATAGAAAAAGACACCGTTGACTTTAAGCCCAACTTTGACGACTCCCTCACAGAGCCTGAAGTCCTGCCGGCAAGGTTCCCCAACCTGTTAGTGAACGGAGCTGCTGGAATCGCCGTTGGAATGGCAACAAACATACCTCCCCACAACATGAAAGAGGTGTGCCAGGCCGTTAAGTACTTAGTTGACCACCCAGAGGCAACGACGGAGGAGCTCCTCCAGTTCGTAAAAGGTCCCGACTTTCCAACGGGAGCGGAGATAATTAACCCCGAAGACCTTCTAAAGATCTACAAGAGCGGAAGGGGAAGCGTAACAGTAAGAGCCAAACACAGAATAGAGGAAGTAAGGAAGAGAACTGCGATAGTGATAACGGAGCTCCCCTACCAGGTAAACAAGGCAGACCTGATAAAGAAAATAGCAGACCTGGTCAAAGAGAAGAAACTGGAAGGGATAGCAGACATAAGGGACGAGTCAGACAGAGAGGGAATAAGGGTAGTCATAGAGCTCAAAAGAGATGCAACCCCCCAGGTAGTCCTTAACAAACTCTACAAGTTCACCCCCCTTCAAACAAACTTCAACTTCAACATGATAGCCCTCGTTAACGGAGAGCCCAAACTCCTCAACCTGAAACGCTACCTTGAAGAGTTCGTAGAGTTCAGACGGGAAGTAATCCTCAGGAAAACCGCCTACCTTCTGAGAAAAGCCGAAGAGAGACTCCATGTCTTAGAGGGGCTGAAAGTTGCCCTTGAGAACATAGACAGGGTAGTAGAGATAGTCAAAACCGCCGAGAGCCCGCAGTCAGCCCAAGGGAAACTTACAGAAGAGTTCGGCCTGTCGGAAAAGCAGACAAAAGCCATACTTGACATGAAACTCCAGAGGCTCACAGGCCTTGAGAGGGAAAAATTAGAGTCTGAGTACAGGAAACTTCAGGAAGAGGCCAGCTACTACAGGAAAGTTCTTGAAAGCCCGGAAGAGCAAAAAAAGCTGATAAAAGAAGACATGGACGAGATAATCTCACTATTTGGAGACGAAAGGCGAACTGCGGTAGTCTCTAAAGAGAGTGAGATAGACATTGAAGCAATGATAGAGGAGGAAGAGGTAGTTATCTTCCTCACACACAAAGGATTTGTAGCAAGAGTCTCGGCCAGCGCCTACAGAACGCAGGGAAGGAGCGGAACAGGAGTTAGAGGGATAAAGACCCGGGAAGGGGACTTCGTCAAAGACGTAATAACCGCCTCCACAAAAGACTACCTCCTAATCTTCACCAACCAGGGGAAAGTTTACTGGCTAAAAGCCTACGAACTCCCAAAGATGGAAAGGCCTTCAAGGGGTCAGTCAATCAGAAACTTCCTCCCCGGAATGGCAGGAAACGAAGTAGTATCAAGAATCATCCCCGTAAAAGACTTCTCAGTGGAGAAAGACGTCTTCTTCGTAACCCAGAGAGGTTACGTAAAGAGAACACCCCTCAAGGAGTTCTCAAACCCCAGGTCAACGGGAATTAACGCCATAAACCTTGAACCCGGAGACAGGCTTGTTTACGTAGGTCTTGTAAGCGACAAAGACAACGTTATGCTCATCTCAAGAAACGGAAGAGCCATCAAGTTCCCCGTTCAGGACGTAAGACCAATGGGTAGAAGCGCCAGAGGAGTAAGGGGAATGCTGTTGGACGAAAGCGACGCAGTTGTCTCTGCAACTGTAGTTGAGCCAGACGACAAATACCTCCTGATAGTTACAGAGAGAGGCTACGGTAAGAGAGTCCAGATTTCAGAGTTCCACCTCCAGAGAAGGGGAGGGAAAGGACTTATAGCAATAAAACTCTCCGAGAAAACGGGGAAGGTGGCAGACGCAATAACGTTAAAAGACGAAGAGCCCGTAATACTCGTCTCCAGAAAAGGCAAGCTGATAAGGGTAAACAGCTCAGACATCCCCGTTTACGGCAGACACACAAGAGGAGTAAGAATTCAGAGGCTATCGGAAGACGACGCCGTAGTATCCGTATCAAAAGTCAAGGAGGAGGAGAATGATTGACATAAAGCTGGTCAGGAAAGAGCCCGAAAGGGTAAAGGAGCTCCTCTCACGGAGAGACCCTATTTACGCAGAAAGGGTGGAAGAACTCCTTACTGTAGATAGGGAAAGGCGAACTCTCCTTACAGAGATAGAGCAGCTGAAGGCTAAAAGGAACAAGCTCTCAAAAGAGATAGGAAAACTCTTCAAAGAGGGGAAGAGAGAAGAAGCCCTTAAACTAAAGGCAGAAGTAGAAGAGATATCCAAAAAGGCAAAAGAACTTGAAAGGGAACTGAAAGACGTTGAGGAGAGGTTCCAGAGACTCATCCTCTCCATTCCCAACCTTCCACACCCTTCTGTCCCCGTTGGAGAAGACGAGAACGACAACGTAGTTGTAAGGTACTGGGGAGAAAAGCCTCAGTTTGACTTTGAGCCACTTCCCCACTGGGAGATAGCTGAAAAACTGGGAATACTTGACTTTGAAAGAGCAGCTAAGCTGGCAGGCTCCCGGTTCGTCGTCTACAGGAAGTGGGGAGCGAAATTGGAGAGAGCTCTCATAAACTTCATGTTAGACCTCCACACCCAGGAGCACGGCTACGAGGAGGTAATTCCACCCTTTTTAGTCAACACAAAAACAATGACGGGAACCGGCCAGCTTCCAAAGTTTGAGGAAGACCTCTATAGAGTAGAGAACGAGGATTTATGGCTCATCCCCACGGCAGAAGTCCCACTTACAAACCTCCACGCAGGAGAGATACTGCCTGAGAAAGAGCTCCCCAAATACTACACAGCCTACACCCCCTGCTTTAGAAGGGAAGCGGGAGCCCACGGAAGGGACGTTCGGGGAATAATGAGACTCCACCAGTTCAACAAAGTAGAGCTTGTAAAAATCGTCCACCCCGAAAAGTCTTACGAAGAGCTTGAGAAACTGGTAAGGGAAGCAGAAAAAGTCCTTCAGCTCTTAGGTCTCCACTACAGGGTTGTAGAGCTCTGCACCGGAGACTTAGGGTTCTCAGCTGCAAAAACCTACGACATAGAAGTCTGGATACCCTCACAGAACCGCTACAGGGAGATCTCCTCCTGCTCAAACTGTGAAGACTTCCAGGCAAGGAGAGCCCAGATAAGGTTCAGAGACAGGGAAGGAAAAACCCGCTTAGTTCACACCCTCAACGGCTCAGGATTAGCCGTTGGAAGAACCGTAATAGCGATACTGGAACAGTTTCAGCAGAAAGACGGCAGCGTTGTTATTCCGGAAGTCCTGAGAGACTACGTAGGAACGGACAGAATAACACCTTAATCACTCAACCTTATAGACAAAGTACACGGTTGAGTGCTCCTCAGGGTTCCGAGTATTAACCACTTTAACCTCAACCGAGTAGATAGAGGCCCCGGTTTTGGGGTTCTGAATATACCTTAAAAGCTTTGCCTCTACTCTGTAATCTCCAACAGTTGCGTAATTTCCAAGGTTTATAGGCTGATTTGGTCTACTACAGTCGGTATAGTTACAGAGTTTATTGCTGTCCATAAGAGACATCAGATATTGGGATACCCCTTTAGCGACCTCCAGTGATGACCTATAACGGTACTGTATACCAGCCATCTGTGTTGACGAGGTCAACATATACAACATAACACCTGTAAAAGCGAGAGCTATTACAGAAAGAACAAGAACTGTTGTAAGTGCTAAACCTTTCCTCTTCTTCACAGCTCTACTTCCTTATTATATTTACTGGTTCAATACTTATCTTTATTACTTTCCAGTGGTAATGTTCGTAGTTAGAAGGCAACTGAAGCTCAACGTTGTCTGGCTCTATCCTGGTAGAACCGTTAAACACATAGTTAGGATCTTCCCCACCTTCCCTAACAAGAAGGTAGAGGTGTATCATTTTCAAGTTATCTTTAAGCTCCTCAAAGTTGGCACTCTGAATAGCAGAATAATCCGGGTCGTTTGGATCCAGAGGATCTACGTACTGCCTATTCCCCCAATCAACCCTTATCTGGAAATCAGCTACGCAGCTTAGAAACGGCTGAACTACTCCTGAAGGAACACCGTTTTTTAACTTCCAGGAAACACGACGTCCTAGAACGTACATGTCACTACAGAAGGGAGAAACCGCTGAAGAGCGGTAAAGGTAGTAATCAATTTGAGCACAAGCTTGACTTGTACAGACGAAAGACTCTCCGCTAGCCAGGTCAATTTCTGGTACGGGATAGGCCAAAAGGTAATCGCTTACAGTACAGACGTAACTACCAATGTCTGTATAAGGGCTTACAACGTTTTCTTCAAAGTCCATTAAAACAGCATAGTTAGAAGGTAAAGGCCACTGAGAATAGGAAACAGGAACTGGAGAACTTCCCGAATTACAGTCAAGTATAGCCCACCCTTTTGTAGAGCGGTTTGTAACAACGTAAGTAGAGCGAATAGTGAGGATAGGCTTCCCGTTAGAATCTGCTCTAAACTCAATAGGAGGTTTCGGTTCCTTAATAGAAATGCCATATCCTGCATGTTCCACATCCTGATTGAGAATCTCCTCTCCAACAATAGTTGCCATAGTAACAGAAGTCCTTGCCGATCCAGTTAAAAAGTTCTTAAACAGATGGATATAACCGTAATAGATGGCAACCAAAAGGAAAACGGCTATCCCTAAAACTACCAGGAGCTCAATAATAGAAAAACCCTTCTTCTCTACTTTCATTGTTTATTCCTAACTATTGTATTTCCTGAAATTTCGTGAAGCTTACCCCTGTACTTCCAACAGACAGTCAGGTTAACTTCCTTTACCTGATAGCTGGGATCAGGTGTTACCTTATAAAAAAGCCCGAAGCGATACCTAACGTTACCAACGTAGCGCTCTAGGTAGTTTTTAGTTAACGCATCTTCACAGTCAACAGCACCGTTATTAAGATTTGTCTCCGTTACTTCAGAGTAGGGTAAGCTCTTAACCTCCTCCAGTTTACTGTAAAGGATATTGGAGGCCTCTTTCATAAGGGCTCTTTTAACAGAGTAATTTTCAAAGTAGATAGCGGCTGCCAGAAGACCTAAGAGAACAACTACCGCTATCACTGAAGCGATTAAAACCTCAATAAGGGTAAATCCAGTTCTTACTTGCACTCTCTCTTTCCTTTAGAGTTTATGTAAGTCTTTCCCATTCTCAACCTTAAACCATCAGAAGTAACACAACTTACATCAGGATTTAAGTTAAGATCACCCTGAAAAACAATACTATTCTTGCTCATAATTCCTTTCTGATATATATCAATCTCACCAGAAAATGGATTACTCAACGGAACTACTCTGCTGGTCCCCGACGTAAGGTCTTCAATTACCAACTCCTCATCCGTTGCAGTTACCTTAAAAGACTTACCTTCCGAAATAGCCCTCATTCTCTCCTTGTTAATGACTGTATAAATCACTCTAGTATCCTTTTCTACACTCACTTTCTTGTTCCAACGGGTGTAGCTAACAAAACCTAGAGTTAACAAAATTCCAACAATAACAACAACAATTACCAACTCAAAAACGGTAAATCCTTTCCTCACACTACATCTCCAGCCAAAGTAGGAGAGTACCTATAAGAGAACTTGAAGGATAAACAAACGGCGGAGCAGACTCTGGAGCTATTCCAGTAAACCAAACCGTTGCTCT
>JALWGN010000010.1 GCA_027013575.1 Desulfurobacteriaceae bacterium | reverse complement strand
CCCCTCATCTCTTACCCTCCTTCTCCTGTCGGCAAGGTAAACCATGAAGAGCTCAAGTGCAAGTATGAATATCATCACAAAGCGGGCTACCCATACCTGAAGGTCTCCAGATTCAAGCTTCTGGGGAAGCTGGCTTACAGTCCAGGTGGCAAGTATGATGAACAGTGCAAGGGGAGTTACGTACTTTAAGATGTAGTAGTAAACCCTGGGAACTTTAAAGAGAGCTCCCCTGTTTATCTCCTCCCACGCCTTTGTGCTTCCAAAGAGCCAGAAAAAGATAATGACCTCAAGGAGCGCAAAGAGGACGACAAAGAACGTTCCAGCCCAGAAGTCCATCTCGTCTAACGCTTTCGGCATAAATATCGGTATCTGAGCTACGAGGAATGCGAAAATAACCGTTACAGTAACCGCCACCTTCCTTGAAAAGCCAAACTCATCCTCAAGGAACGCAATTACCGGCATGGCTATTGCAACGGAGGAGGTTGCACCTGCGAAAAAGAGGAGGAAGAACCAGATGAAACCTATAAAATCTCCACCTGTAAGGTGTGAAAAGAGAGCCGGCAGTGTAACGAAGGCCAGGTTAAAGGCTCCGCTCTCTGCTACAGATTGAGCGTTCATAACGCCGAAGAAGGCAACGGCTGCAGGAATGGCTATTGACCCTCCTAAGATTACCTCTGCCAGCTCGTTCAGTGAAGCCGCAGAGAGTCCCGACGCAACGATGTCGTCGTCCTTCCTTATGTAGGAGGCGTAGGTAATTATCGCTCCAAACCCAAGGCTCAGCGTAAAGAAGACCTGCCCAGCTGCAGCCAGCCACACTTTCGGGTTGGCAAGCTGTGAGAAGTCCGGGTGCCACAGGAAGTCAAGCCCCTGAACGGCAGTTCCGTGGGGAGTCTCTATGAGGATTACCCTGACCATGAGGATTAAGGCCAGTATAAAGAGGGTAGGCATCGCGATTTTTGCGAACTTCTCAATACCTCCCCTTATCCCTCTGTAGAGAATGTAGGCGTTAAAGGCCATGGTTAACAGGAAGAAGCCGTAGGCAGCAACAGAAGGCCTTGTGTAGTTTCTGAGGAACTCCTCAAACGGCTTCAGGTACTCACTCTGAGGTAGAGACGGGTCTGGGTGGGGAAGGAGGCCGGCAATTGAGAAGAAGGAGTAACCGAGAGTCCACGACTCAATGTAGACGTAGTAACAGAGGACTACAAAGGGAACGAAGAGCCCCAGAGCACCTATGTACTTAGATATGGGGTTCTTCCACAGGAGCTTAAATATCGCCGGCGTTGTGCCGTGTCCCTTTGAGCCTCCGTACCTACCTATTGCCCACTCCGTCCACATGAGAGGTATGGCTATGAGGAGCATGGCTACCATGTAGGGGATCATGAAGGCTCCGCCGCCGTTTTCGGCAGCCTGAGTCGGGAACCTTAGAAAGTTCCCGAGGCCTACGGCGTTTCCGGCCATTGCCAGAATAAGGCCTAACCGTGAACCCCAGTGTTCCCTTATCTGAGCCATAATTTCCCCCGATTTTGTATAAATTGAGTGTGCTGGTAATTTTAAATCAAGGAGGTTATGCTGCAATGAAATACATTTTTGGTCCCGTCTTTTCCCGCCGTTTGGGTTTCTCTTTAGGAGTTGACCTCGTTCCCCACAAGGTCTGCAGTATGGACTGTCTCTACTGTGAGGTGGGGCCTACCACCGAGAAGACCGCAGAGAGGGCCGAGTACGTTCCCCTTGATGGGGTTAAGAGGGAGCTCTCCCTCTTCCTCTCCTCTTCGCCTGAGGTTGACTACATTACCTTTTCCGGCTACGGTGAGCCTACTCTCTTCTCCCGTTTGGGGGAACTCGTCGGCTGGCTGAAAGAGAACTACCCCAACTACAGGTTAGCCCTTTTAACCAACGCTTCACTTCTCAACAGAGACGACGTCATTAACGACGTTAAGGGAATAGACGTTGTTCTGCCTTCGCTTGACGCCGCTTCTCAGGAGGTTTTTGAGAGGCTGAACAGGCCTGTTGAAGGCCTTACTGTAGATGCGGTAATTGAAGGAATAGAGAGGCTCCTCAAAGAGACCGGGTGCAGAGTTTGGGTTGAGACCCTCTTTGTAAAGGGAATCAACGACTCCCCTCAGGAGGTTGACCGGATAGGGAAGGTCATCCACAGGCTCTCTCCCCACAAGTGGCAGATCAACACGGTGGCAAGGCCTCCTGCCTACGGAGTTGAGGGACTCTCTTACGAGGAGCTCCGCCAGATAGCCGAAAAGGTCGGTTACCCTGCCACCGAAATAGTTGCCCGTTCAAAGGCCAGGAAGAGGAAGTTCCCCTTCTCCCAGCTAAAAGAAGAGGTTTACAGAATAGTCGTCAGGCGTCCCTGTCCTGTAGAGGAGATTGCAGACGCTCTAGGGGTTTTAACAGAAGAAGTTGGAGAGGTTGTAGAGTCCTTGAAAAGGGAAGGGAAAGTAAAAGAGGTTCTTTACGGAGGGGAGCCATACGTAAAAGGGCTGTCTGGTTAACTGCTCTCTTATTTCTCCTTTCACTCCATAAGGTTTCTGCCTTTACTCTGAAAGTGAAGGAAGGTGTCTGTTTTGATAAGGAGTTACTCTCTCAAATAGAGAAGGAATCTCAAAAGGTCTGCCAGTTTACAGACTGTCTTGCCGCTGCTGCTGAGCTGTTGAAGAGTTTAGGCTATAGAGTGAGAGTAGAGGGAGACCTCCTTTCGGTTGAGGAGTACCAGGTAGTAGAGTCTGTAAAGTTCCGTGGGTTTTCGGGTTTAGAGGAGGTAGAGAAAGTCGTTAAGTTCCTACTTCTTGGTAAGCCCATTTCCCGTACCAACCTTGATAGCGTAAAACAGCTGGTGCTTCTAAAGTTGAAGTCGCTAGGCTTTCCTCAGGCTAAAGTCTCCATTCGTTTACTCAGGGGAAAGTGCGGCTACACAGCTGTTGTTTCCGTAGAGAGAGGAGTTCCTCTGGTAGTTGTTAGCCTAAAAGTTAATGCTCCTAAACCTTTTAGGGCTAAAGTTCTTAAACTCTTCAGTTCCCTGCTAGGGAAGAAGTTGAACTACCAGTCTATCCTGAACTTAAGGGAAAGAGTTGAGGATTTTCTGATAAAGAAGGGTTACTACAACTGTAACGTTCTCTTTCAGGTTGTTCCCCTCAACAGAGAGGGGAAAGTTGAGCTAAGGATAAGGGTTAATCCTGGAAAACGCTACAGGGTTGTTTTTCAGGGAAACCGTCACTTCTCCACGGATAGGTTGATGAGCCTTGTAACTTTTCCCTCGGCCCGTTCCGTTGATGAGTTTGAGATAGAGAACTCAAAGAAGAGGATTGAGAAGTTCTACAGGGATCACGGCTTCCCCTTTGTTAAGGTGTCGTCAGTTACCGTTGATAGGGGCAGTGAGGTTCTGATTGAGTTTAAGGTAGAAGAGGGACCCTACGTTGTTGTAAGGAAGATCGTATTTGAGGGTTTTAGACCAAAGGAAACCTATTTTTCTAGCCTTTTAGGAAAGCCTTTCTCCGAGGAGGAGGTAAATAGGGAGATAAACAGGGTTGTTTCAAAGCTGAAGTCCTCAGGTTACAGGGAAGCAGACGGAAGTTATAGAGTGGAGCTCCCCTCAACGCTGGTAGTGAGTTTGAAGAGAGGGCCTCTCTTTGAAGTAGTTTCTGTTAAAGTGTTGGGTGATGTTGCCGGCTGTTACAGGGGAGTTTCGGTTCCGTTTCCCTACACGGAGGCGGAAGTTGAGAAGTTAACCTCTAGGATTTCTGACTGTTACGCTTCCAAAGGGTATCCAGATGCCAGAATTAGCGTTAAAACTCGTCTGTTAAGAGAGAGTCAACGTAGGGTAAACGTTGAGCTGAACCTCGTTGTTACCAGCGGTAACTACTACAGGTTTGGCTACGTAGTTGTTAGGGGACTCAGGAGAACAAGGCTCTCTGCAGTAGAAAACCTGATACTCATCTCGCCGGGAGAGGCCTACTCCAGAAAAAAGGTCGTTAAACAGTACTCAAGACTCTTAGACAGCAAGCTCTTTTCCACTATAAACATTAACGAGGTTCGGTTTGACTCAACTGTTTCAGAAGTTATAAACCTTCAGGAGGGGAGCCTTCTACGGCTTAAGGGCTTTTTAGGTTATGGAACCGACTACGGTGCCGTTACAAACGGCTTCCTCTCAATGACCTCTCCTTTTAGCATGGGGCTGAAGTTCTTCCTCTTTGGCCGCTACAGGCAGAAGGAGGGGTACGACGCCGTTTTTAAGGTTTTAAAGCCAGCTTTTCCATTTAAGAACTGGAACTCAGGGTACTCAATTGTAAAGAAGCAGCAGATATATCAGAGTTTTAAGTCAAATAGAGTTATCTACAGCCTCTCTCTTGAGAGGAAGAAGACCAGGTCTTTCTCTCAAACGTTTAAGTTTGAGGTTTCCCGTGAGAACGTTTACGATACGTCAATACAGTCTGTTAAGAATACCCTTGAGAGAAGGCTCGTTTACCTTCAGCTCTACGACCGTCGGGACAGTATTTCTGACCCCAAAAATGGGTACCTCTCCTACACCAGAACTTCCGTTGCCGGCCTTCTCCTTGGAGGGGATACAGACTATACCCTCCTTGAAGAGGAGCTCCTCTACCTTAAGACCTTTAAGGGTATAACTGCTGCCGTAAGGCTTGGAGGCGGTGTTATCTCCTCTATCAGGGGTTCAACCGTTCCGCTTCAAGACCGGTTCTTCTTAGGCGGTGCTGAGAGCGTTAGAGGGTATAAGTACGGAACTATATCTCCCACCGACAGCAGGGGGAATTACGTGGGAGGAAAGGCTTACGGCCTCTTCAGCGTGGAGCTCCGCCACAGAATTTACGGTCAGATTGAGGGAGCTCTCTTTTACGACGCCGGAAAGGTCTTCAGGGAGCCTTCTCAGTTCTCCCTCTCAAACTGGTACTCCTCTGTAGGGGTTGGTCTCAGGTATCTGACCCCTGTAGGTCCTTTAAGGATTGATTACGGTTACAAGCTGAGGCCGGTTCCCGGTCAGGGTAGGGGTAGGTTTCACATCTCCTTCGGATTTCCGTTTTAACTGTAGCTTTCGTAGTGCGCTTTTTCCAGTGCCTCTTCCAGCTTCTTGAAGAGCTCCCTCTTTATCTCCTCAAGGCTTCCCCTCGTCTCAAATCCGGCGGCCATTCTGTGGCCACCACCACCCATAGCCTTTGCAACTTCTGCAACGTTAACTTTCCCCTTAGACCTCATAGAGACTTTCCAGTAGTTCTCCTCTATCTCCTTGAAGAAAACGGCTACCTCAACTCCGGCGATTGACCTGGGGTAGTTTATAAACCCTTCTGCCTCTTCAGGGTAGGCTCCCGTCTCCTCAAGGAACTTTTTAAAGAGGGTTATGTGGGCAACTTT
>JALWGN010000009.1 GCA_027013575.1 Desulfurobacteriaceae bacterium | reverse complement strand
CCCACATAGAGCCAGAAAAGACGAGAGATTTAATTGGACCCGGCGGTAAAACGATTAAAGCGATAATAGACAAGGCCGGCGTTAAGATAACTATCAAGGAAGACGGAACTGTTCTTGTTTCCGCTCCAAGTGAAGAGGCTGCAGCTCAGGCTCTTAAGATGATAGAGGACGTTACAAAAGACCTTGAGGTAGGGAACACCTACCTTGGAAAGGTTACGAGGGTTGAGAACTACGGAGCCTTTGTTGAGCTTGCTCCCGGTAAAATTGGCCTCGTTCACATCTCTAAGCTTCCCCCTGAGATCAGAGAAAACATCTTTGAAAACATTAAGGTTTCAGACGTTATACCGGTTAAAATCGTTGAGTTTGACCAGCTTGGAAGACCTAAGCTTAGCCGTGTAGACGTTACTCCAGAGGAGGAGAAGAGACTCCGTCAACAGGGCGGTTTCTACTCCCAGCCGGAGGGAGAGGAAAAGAATGAGTAACTGGGCTTTAGGCTGGGTTTACGGCAGGGGCAACGTAATTGAGTTTGAAGAGCAATTTTTAGACGTTGCCCTTAAGCTCTATCAGATTTTAAGTGGTAAGTTAGAGAGGGTGAACAGTAAAACCTTCAGGCTTACGGTAGGTTCTGCTCTGCCGGAGCCGACAGTTGATGTTGACTTTGTGAGGGGGCTCTTTGAGTCAAACGGCGTCTGGGGAAACAGGAGCCTCTTTATCTCCGCTCCAGAAAGCGTTAAATACAGGCTCAGGGAGTTCCTGAAGCCCTTTTCGCCTAAAGAGACGGGTGAGGGGTTTTTCGTTTTGGGAGCTCCCGCTGACCTTCTCCTCCACCTCTTCTACGACGAGGAGACGGAAGAGCGTTCAGAGTTCTTCTTTGAGAAGTTCCTCAGCTATTTAACCGGTGGAAACTGGGAGAGGAAGGCCTTCAGGTTCTCTTTAGAGGAGGGAGCTCTCCCTCCGTTCAAAAAGAGGGTTTCAGACAGCGGCTTTGACCTCTACCTGATTAAGCTCTTAAAGATTGACGGAAACGTCTATTTCTTTGACACCGGCGTAAGGGTAGCTCCTCCGCCGGGCTTTTACTTTGACCTTGTTCCGAGGTCTTCCATCTACAAGAGCGGTTTCGTCCTTGCAAACTCTGTTGGAATAATAGACATGACCTACAGAGGGACGATAAAAGTTCCCCTCGTTAAGGTTAATCCTGAAAAGGAGGTGCCGGAGCTCCCCTGGAGAGCCGTTCAGCTCATTCCCCGCCGTTTTTACCCGCTGGAGGCAAAAGAGGCCGACAGCTTAGAGGAAACTGTTAGAGGAGAGGGAGGTTTCGGTAGCACCGGTTAGGAGGAGGCTTTGATTCCCATAAAAGACCTCAACCCCAGCCGTTCAATGCCTGTAGTAACCATCCTGATAATTTTTGCCTGTATTCTAATTTTCACCTACGAGATGATGCTCCCTCCCGGCTACAGAGAGATATTTATAAGGATGTTTGCGGTCATTCCCTACGAAATAATGACAGGAACCGACATCCCCCCTCCAGACCCTCTCACACCTTACGGAAACCTCGTCTCCTACCAGTACCTCCACGGTGGCCTTCTCCACATATTCGGGAACATGCTCTTCCTGTGGGTTTTCGGCGACAACGTAGAGGACAGGCTCGGTAAGGTGAAGTACTTTCTCTTTTACACCTTCTGCGGCGTGGTGGCGGCTCTTATACAGTCTATCGTTTACCCGGTATCTCAAATACCACTGATAGGAGCTTCGGGAGCCATCAGCGGAGTTCTCGGGGCTTACGCCGTTCTCTTTCCGAGGGCACAGATAGTTACCCTCATATTTATTTTCTTCTTTGTTGACATTATCATTCTGCCCGCTCTACTCTGGATAGCAATCTGGTTCTTTATTCAGTTCTTTAGCGCCCTTATTTCCGTCACCCACCTCTCAATGGGAGGGGTTGCCTGGTACGCCCACATAGGCGGTTTCCTGACTGGTGTCCTTATTGCAAAGCTATTTTTCAAGAATACCGCAGAAGAGAGGGAGCTCGCTTAGTTCAGCCCTCCAGGAGGAGGGCTCTTACTACTTAACTACAACGGCGTCTGCTCCAAATATTAGCCTTACCATCTCTCTGGGAAATCCGTCCTCAACCTCGTAGTAGAAGTTCTTACCCTGCATTCCTTGAAACGTAACCTTATAGGACTTTTCGTACTCACCTTTGTCTGTAACAAACTTGAGTTTTATCTCCTTCCTGATAGACTGGAAAGAAGGGGTTCTTATTATCATCTCCGTCCTCCTTTGAGGTTTGCTCTGTTAGAAAATTAACCGTTTTACCTTTAAATGTCTGCCATATATTTAAAGTTTATCTTTCAGGTCAAACGGTTATAATTGGCTATGGTCGGGTAAAAGCTGGCATTATTTTGCAGATGAAAATAATTTTAGATTGAACGGTATCCGGGAGGTAATCTTGAAGAAGGAGAAGCTCTACATATTTGACACGACCCTCAGAGACGGAGAGCAGACGCCCGGAGTTAACTTAACTGTTGACGAGAAGGTGCAGATAGCCAAACAGCTTGAGAGGTTGAGGGTTGACGTAATTGAGGCTGGATTTGCCATAAGCTCCCCTGCAGACTTTGAAGCTATAAGGCGTATTGCTAAAGAGGTTAAAAACTCAACCGTCTGTTCCCTTGCCAGAGCAAAAGAGGAGGACATCAGAACAGCTTGGGAAGCCCTTAAAGAAGGGAACAGGGTAAGGATACACACCTTTATAGCTACTTCAGACATTCACCTTAAGTACAAGCTGAAGATGACGAGAGATGAGGCTTTGAAGAGGGCTGTTTGGGCTGTGAAGTTTGCCAGGGATGTTATGGGAGAGAAGGCAGAAGTTGAGTTTTCTGCAGAAGATGCCGGCAGAACAGATCTTAACTACCTGTGTGAAGTGATAGAAGCTGTTATTGAAGCTGGTGCAGATGTTGTAAACATCCCCGACACCGTTGGCTATGCAGTTCCCGACGAGTGGTACGAGAAGATCAGTTACGTTATGGAAAACGTGAAGAACGTTAGCGATGCGATTATCAGTGTACACTGCCACAACGATTTAGGCCTTGCAACTGCAAACTCCCTTATGGCTGTTATGGCGGGGGCAAGGCAGGTTGAGTGTACTATTAACGGTCTTGGCGAGAGGGCAGGAAACGCCGCCCTTGAAGAGGTGGTTATGGCCGTTAAAGTAAGGTCAGACCACTTTCCCGTTTATACCGACATAGATACGACGCAGATTTACAGAACTTCTCAGCTTGTCAGCAGGTTAACGGGAGTTCTCATCTCTAAGACCAAACCGATTGTTGGAGATAACGCCTTTGCCCACGAGTCTGGAATACACCAGCACGGAGTTCTTGCCTGCCGCGAAACCTACGAGATAATGAGGCCGGAGGATATTGGACTGAAGGAGTCAAAGATTGTTCTGGGTAAACACTCAGGCAGGCACGCCTTCAGGAAGAAACTTGAAGAGATGGGAGTTGAGCTTTCAGAGGAACAGTTTGAGGAGGCCTTTAAGAGGTTTAAAGAGCTGGCTTCAAGGAAGAAGGAGATTTACGACGTTGATATAGAGCTCCTTGTTGAGGGTTTGGAGGGTACAAGGGAGAAAAACTACGAGCTTCTCTACAACCAAGCCGTTAGCGGTGAAGGGATTATTCCGTCTGCTACCGTTAAGATAAATACCCCGGAAGGGGAAAAGTTAGGGCTGGCCGTTGGAAACGGTCCGGTTGATGCAACGTACAGAGCGATAAAGAACGCTTTAGGTATAGGAGAAGAAGTTAACTTAAGGGACTTTAAGATAAGAGCTCTGACTGCCGGTACTGACGCACAGGCCGAAGTTTACGTAACCCTGGAAGGAGACGGCTTTAGGGTTAGCGGAAGGGGCGTTGACCCTGATATCGTTAGGGCTTCTGCCCTTGCCTTCCTGGAAGCTCTTGATAGACTTGAAAGAAGGAAGAGTAAAAAAAGGGGGGTATAGTAAGAGGGCAGCTCTGCCCTCTTTTATAAAAGTACTTTTATGAAAGAGATTTGCTTCTATTAATTAGGTAATTAAGGCTTTAGCGTTCGAAATTGCTTATATTATGTAGGATTGTTCTTGTTTTATAAATTTTGCTAATTATAATAAAACGAAACCATACGAGGAGGTAGGGGATGAGACGGCTACTCAGAATTCTATTCCTGTCCGATCTTGAGATTAACAAGGCTTACCCACTGAGAATGGCACTTTTTTACTGGATTACCGTTTTGCTCTTTATCGGGGCAGCCTACTACACGCTCTCTCTTAAGTTCCCGGGGAGTAAGCTCGCTTTAAGTGTCGTTGAAACTCTTTTTATATACGCTGCTGTAATCAGTATTTTCTTCTTTATCTTTGTTCTCGCTTACACATTTACGGCTTCTAGGGACTACAAAGTTCTGGAGGAGTATGCGAAATCCCTGGCTAGGGGAGAGCTAGACTCTAGAATAAAGTTGAGCCCTGTTGCTGATAAGGATATAGTTGAGATATACAAAGCTCTTGATAGGCTCAGGAGGAGTTTAATACTCTCCCAGGAGCTCCTCAAGAGGAAGGAAAAAAAGGCATGTTAAACTGAAAGAGCCCCCCGAAAGGGGGCTTTAACTTAAAGGTGTTTCTGAATGTACTCTATTGCGTCTCCTACTGTCTGTATCTTTTCGGCATCTTCGTCTGGAATCTCAATGCCGAACTCCTCTTCAAGTGCCATAACGAGCTCTACTGTGTCAAGGGAGTCTGCTCCAAGGTCTTCTACAAATGAAGCCTCAGGTGTTACCTCGTCGGGGTCAACTCCGAGCCTATCGGCTATGATTTCTTTAACTTTTTGTTCAATGTTCTCCATTTTAAACCTCCCTGTGGTTTTATAGCCAACTGGAATTATAAGCAACCGTTTAGAAAAGTCCACCGTTTACGTGTATCGTTGTTCCTGTGATGTAGGAGGCCATATTTGACGCTAAAAAGAGGCAGACCTCTGCAACCTCCCTCGGCTCTCCTTCCCTCCTTAGTGGAATGGACTTTATCAGCTCTTCCTTTATCTTCTCCGGGATTGCCTTTGTCATGTCTGTTGTTATGTATCCGGGGGCTACGGCAACAACCCTTATGTTCCTTCCGCCCAGCTCTTTTGCAAGGGATTTTGTAAAGCCTATAAGGGCAGACTTCGTTGCCGAGTAGTTTACCTGACCTACGTTTCCTGTAAAACCTACAACCGACGAGATGTTTATGATTACCCCCTTTCTCTTTTTCACCATAACTGGAACTACGACTCTTGTTACGTTGTAAACGCCGTTGAGGTTTGTGTTTATGACTGCGTCCCAGTCTTCGTCTTTCATTCTGAGGAAGAGGGTGTCTCTGGTTATTCCGGCGTTGTTTATGAGGACGTCTATCTTCCC
>JALWGN010000008.1 GCA_027013575.1 Desulfurobacteriaceae bacterium | reverse complement strand
CTGCTCTCCTCTCTGCCGCCTTTTTTATAGCTTCTCTTATTCACGTACCCATTGGGGTTACGAGTGTTCACCTCCTGCTTAACGGCCTGGCAGGCGCCCTCCTTGGCTGGGCCGTCTTTCCTGCTCTATTTGTTGCTCTACTCTTTCAGGCTATCCTTTTCCAGTTTGGAGGAATCACGGTTTTAGGAGTTAACACGTTTAACATGGCATTCCCGGGAGTTGTGGCCTATTACACAGTAAGACCTCTTCTAAGGAAAGAAACAACGGGAAGTCTGATAGCGGCAGGAGTTTTAGCAGCACTTATAGGCGTTTTCCTCGCCGCAACGTTTCTCAGCCTGGAGCTTATCTGCACGGGGAGCTCCTTCATAAAAACGGCAGAGCTTGCATTTTTAGCCCACATTCCCGTAGCCGCCGTTGAGGCAATCATAAACAGTTTTGTCTTCCTCTACTTCAAGAAAAGCGGTATTAAACTGGAGGTTTAACGATGAGAAACTTTGTCCTGACACTTCTCTCCCTGCTGTTTCTCTTCTCCGCCCCTTCACTTGCCCATAAAATCTCTGCGTTCGTTGACGTTGAAGACAGTAACGTCTCTATAGCCTCCTACTTCAGCGACGGAACCCCGGCAAAGAACGCCAAAGTCACCGTTTACGACTCTAAAGGCAACGTTGTTGTAACAGGAAAGACCAACAAAGAGGGAGAGTTTGACTTTAAGCTTAAAAAGAGCGGAAAGTACAGGGCTGTAGTTATGGCCGAGCTTGGCCACAGAGCCGTAGTTGACTTTACAGTTGGAACTCCGGCAACCTCTCAGCCTACTAAAAGTGAAGGGAATCAGAAAGTTGCAGAGAAGAGCACCAAAACCGGAGCGGAGAGCGTAAACGTTTCGGTTCAGGAGTTTAGAAAGGTGCTGAGAGAGGAGCTCCGCCCCATTCACAGGGAGCTCCTGAAAATAGAGGAAGTCCAGAGTTCAATCTCCTACAAAGACGTTATAGGAGGACTCGGCTGGATAGCCGGAATATTTGGAGCCTTCATGTTCGGCTACTGCTACAGAAGGAGGGAAAGTGGAGACGCCTCTTAACGGGGAAGGGATTCTCAGCACTATAGACCCCCGGGTTAAAATTCTTTCCTTTCTTCTCCTTGCCTGGACGGTTGCCCTTGCTGGCAACCTGCTCCAGGTCTTTGTCTTCTTCCCCCTTGCTCTGGCACTCTACTTAACAGTTTACAGAAAAACGGTAGCTATTCTGAAACTCCTGCTCTTTGCCGACTTCTTTCTCCTCTTTGTTGTTTTAACCCAGCTCTTCCTAGGCTCCCCCTACCAGGGAGTTCTCATCTTCTTTAAGTCAACAGTAATCGTACTGTTCTCACTGCTCCTCTTAACAACCTCACCGGTCTTTGAGCTGCTCCACGCCCTCCACCACCTTAAAGTCCCCAACAAACTCCTGCAGCTAATGTTCTTCTTCTACAGGTACCTGTTTACCCTGAACGAACAGCTAAACCTTGCTAAAAAGTCTGCCCGGTCAAGGGGGTTTGTTCCGAAAACTTCAATTCAGACCTACAGAACCTACGGTTACCTTTTAGGAAACCTCCTTCTAAAGAGCTACTTTAAGTCTGAACGGGTTTACAGAGCTCTCCTCTCCCGGGGTTTCAGAGGCTACTTTCCGGTATTCAGACACTTCCAGATTGAAAGAAGAGACATAGTTTTCCTCCTGACAACTCTCATCTACTGGGGTGTAGCCGTTTGGAAGTTCTATCTGTAGAGAACCTGAAAGTTGAGCTGGAAGGTAGAGAAGTCCTTAAAGGCGT
>JALWGN010000007.1 GCA_027013575.1 Desulfurobacteriaceae bacterium | reverse complement strand
GAGATTGAGTCGTACCTGTCTGCTATCCTGTCAAATATCTCAACTCCTACCGGCTTTCTCTTCAACCTGATAACCTCTAACTGTTTAAATAACTATTTTAGAATAGCCCAAAACCCGACCGGAGAGAGAGATGGTTATCGTAGGCGTTGATACAGGGGGAACATTTACAGACTTTATCTACCTGAAAGACGGTAGGTGGCAGGTTTTAAAGCTCCTCTCAACTCCCCACAACCCGGCAGAGGCCGTTCTTAAAGGCCTTTCTAAAATAGGAGGGGAGAGGAGGAGAATAACCCACGGAACGACCGTTGCAACAAACGCAGTCCTAGAGAGAAAAGGAGCAAAAACCGCCTTTGTAACAAACAGGGGTTTTGAAGACCTTTTGGAGATAGGCCGTCAGAACAGGGAGGAGCTCTACTCCTTTATGGTGAAGAAAGTTAAACACCTTGTTCCCAGAGAGCTCACCTTTGGCCTCTCCTGCAGGCTCAACTCTGAAGGGAAGCACGTTGAGACGCTAAAAAGTGAGGAAGTAAAAGAACTCGTTGAGAAGCTGAAATCACTTGGCGTTGAGTCTGTTGCCGTCTCCTTCCTCTTTTCGTTCTTAAACCCTGAAGACGAGGTTAGAGTAAAGGAAGCTCTTGAGAGGGAAGGGTTTACCGTTTCTATCTCTTCTGAGATAGTTCCCGAGTTCAGGGAGTATGAGAGAGCCTCAACGACAGTTGTTAACGCCTACGTTATGCCGAAGATGAAGGGTTACATAGAGTACCTGGTTAAAAACCTACAGAACGGAGATACCCTCAGGGTTATGCAGTCAAACGGGGGCGTAATCTCTCCGGAGACTGCCGCTAAGGAGCCTGTAAGGACTGTTCTCTCGGGTCCCGCAGGTGGAGTTGTTGGAGCCTGGAAGATAGGAAAACTGTCAGGTTTTGAGAAGCTCATAACCTTTGACATGGGAGGAACTTCAACGGACGTTTCTCTGATAGACGGAAGGCCGGAGCTCTCTGTTGAGTCAAAGATAGCCGGCCTGCCGATAAAGGTTCCCGTAATTGAGATTCACACGGTTGGAGCCGGAGGGGGTTCAATTGCCCGGGTAGACAGGGGGGGAGCTCTCAGGGTTGGCCCTGAAAGTGCAGGAGCCGACCCGGGTCCCATCTGCTACGGAAAAGGCAACAGGATAACCGTTACAGACGCCAACCTCTTCTTAGGCCGTTTAGACCCCGACCACTTCCTTGGCGGAGAGATGAAACTTTACCCGGAGAGGCTCAAACCCCACTTTGAGGAGATGGCAAAGAGGTTGGGAATAACCCCGCTTGAGCTTGCAGAGGGGATTTTAGAGGTGGCAAACTCCAAAATGGCAAAGGCCTTGAGGGTAATTTCTGTTGAGAGGGGTTACGACCCCGAGGAGTTTACACTTTTCTCCTTTGGCGGCGCAGGTGGAATGCACGCAGCCTACCTGGCAAGAGACCTCTCCATACCCCGGGTTCTTATCCCTAAAAACCCCGGAATCCTATCAGCTCTCGGAATGGTTCTCTCAGACGTCGTTAAAGACTACTCAAAAACGGTTATGCTGAAAGAGGAAGAGGCAACAGCTGAAACCCTTGAGGAGCACTTTAGAGAGCTTGAGGAGAGGGCTAAGAGGGAGATGGAGAGAGAGGGGTTTGAGGGGGAGCTCCTCTTAGAGAGACAGTTAGACCTCAGGTACAGGGGGCAGTCCTTTGAGCTTACGGTTCCCTACTCTAAAGAGTTCAGAGAATCCTTTGAAAGAGCCCACGAGAGGCTCTACGGGTACAGACACAGCAGAGA
>JALWGN010000006.1 GCA_027013575.1 Desulfurobacteriaceae bacterium | reverse complement strand
CAAACCTCTAAAAGGCTCACAGTCAAAGCCTCTACCGTAATAAAATGCAAGTAGGAGGAGAGATGAAGATAGGAACGCCCCTTTCACACAACGCAACAAAAGTTCTGCTCCTTGGAAGCGGAGAGCTGGGAAAAGAGTTCACAATTGAGGCGATGAGGCTGGGAATAGAAGTAGTGGCCGTTGACTCCTACCAGTTTGCTCCAGCCCAGCAGGTTGCCCACCGTTACTACGTTATAGACATGACAGACGGCAAACAGATAAGGAACATTGTTTACAGGGAGAAGCCCGACTTCATCGTTCCCGAGATTGAGGCAATAGATACCGACATGCTCTTAGAGCTTGAGAAGGAAGGGTTCAACGTTGTTCCCAGCGGAAAAGCTGTAAAGCTCACTATGGACAGAATAGGAATCAGAAGACTTGCTGCAGAGGAGCTTGGACTGAAAACATCAGGATACAGATTTGCCGAAACTCTGGACGAGTATAAAAAAGCCGTTGAGGAGTTGGGACTTCCTGTTGTCGTTAAGCCTGTTATGAGCTCCTCAGGAAAAGGACAGAGCGTAGTAAGAAGGCCTGAAGAGGTTGAGAGAGCCTTCTACTACGCAAAGGAGAATGCAAGGGGTAAGGGGAACGCCCTCATTATTGAGGAGTTCATAGACTTTGACTTTGAGATAACACTCTTAACGGTCAGGACGAAAAATCAGGGAACGCTGTTTTGCCCGCCGATAGGCCACAGACAGGTAGAGGGAGACTACCACGAGAGCTGGCAGCCCCAGGAGATGAGCGAAACCGCCCTTAAGAAAGCTCAGGAGATGGCAAAGGCCGTAACAGACGCCCTTGGAGGTTACGGAATCTTCGGCTGCGAGTTCTTCGTAAAAGGTGACACCGTCTGGTTCAGCGAGGTCTCTCCAAGACCCCACGACACCGGCATGGTTACGATGGCAAGCCAGAACATGAGCGAGTTTGAGATACACCTGAGGGCGATCTTAGGCCTTCCCATCCACATTGAGCTCATATCTCCCGGAGCCTCCTACTGTTTCCACGCCAGAACCCACTCAGTTGCCCCTGAGTACGAAGGCTTAGAGGAGGCGTTGAAGGAGCCCAACGTCTGGGTAAGGATATTCGGAAAGCCAACGACGAGACCCAGGAGGAGAATGGGAGTTGCCGTTGCAAGGGGAGAAACGGTAGAGGAGGCAAGGGAGAAGGCAAAAAGAGCAGCAGAGGCGATGAGGGTTATTGAAAATGGTTAAGGTGGCAACCTTTGGAGGAGGCTGTTTCTGGTGTATAGAGGAGGCCTTCAGCAGAGTTGAAGGCGTTTTAGAGGCCGTTCCCGGCTACGCCGGAGGGGAGGTTGAAAACCCCTCCTACGAGGAGGTCTGCACCGGTAAAACAGGCCACGTTGAGGCGGTTCAGGTTAAGTACGACCCCGAAAAGGTTTCGTACAGGGATCTACTGATAACCTTCTTAACCTCCATTGACCCAACAGACCCGGGAGGCCAGTTTGCAGACAGGGGAAGCCAGTACAGACCCGTAATCTTCTACCACGACGAGGAACAGAAAAGAACAGCAGAGAGAGCTCTTAAAATCCTTGAGGAGAGTGGCCTCTTTTCTGAACCGATAGCGGTTTCTGTTGAGCCTTTCAAGAACTTCTACCCTGCCGAGGATTACCACAGGAGGTACTTTGAGAAGAACCCGATGCACTACTTCTACTACAAAGAGGGAAGCGGCAGGAAGAGGTACTGCGAGATAGTTTGGGATAAGAAAGGGGGAAGGAGAATCCTTGAGGAGAACCTTTAAGGCCTACGCAGTTCAATTTGAGACAGTAGAGTGCGACTTTGAGAGGAACTACTCCCGGTTCCTCTCCCTCCTAAACTTCTGTGAGAGGAACTCTTTAGTCGTTGCTCCGGAAGTTTTCCCGACTGGTTTCTGTTACGAAAAAGTTGACGAGGCGGTAAAGTTCTCTGAGAGGGTCTGCAGGGAGCTCCTCTCATTTTCAGAAGGCCTTGAGGTTACTCTGGTCTTTACGGTCTTTGAGAGGGTCAACGGGAAGCTCTTTAACTCCGTGAAGGTCTTTGACAGGGGAAGGGAGGTTCTCTCAAGGCCGAAGGTTAAACTCTTTCCGCCAACAGGTGAGACCGACTACTTCACGGCGGGGAGTTTCAGCGACTTAAAGGTTGCAGAGACCTCCTTAGGGGTTATCGCTCCGGTAATCTGCTTTGAGCTGAGGTTCTACCCGGTTTTAGAGAGGCTGAAGTCCTTGGGAGGGGAGGTTTTTACCGTTTCTGCCCAGTGGGGAAGGGCGAGGAAGTTCCACTGGGAACTCTTTGTGAAAACGAGGGCTGTTGAGCTTCAGCGGTTCTTCGTGGCAGCAAACGGAACCGGCAGAGAGATGGCCGGAAGCTCCCTCATAGTTGACCCGTGGGGAAGGGTTCTCTCAGAGGCTGGAGACTCGGAGGGAGTAATCTCCGGGAGTATTGATACTGCCGTAATCTCTCAGGTTGAGAGGAAACTCCCCCTTGACTAACCGGTCTTCTCCTCCACTTCCTTCTCCATCTCCCTAATCCTCTCTTTCAGGAAGTAGTCTATCGTCTCAACCCTTATCTTTATTGAACCTGAAGGTCTGTTCTCGTCTATCTCGTGGAAGGTGAAGTAGGGAGCTCCGCTCCTCTCAACTATCTCCTCAACAACCGAATAGATGGGGGCGTCGTGTCCGCAGCGGAAAGAGGAGAGGTCTAAGAGGGCAACGTTTGGGTGGCGGGAGCCGTAGAGAGCTCCCCACACCTTCCGGGTGCTGTTTTCACTGTAGGCCTTCGGCCAGACGTCTCTTATCTTAAACGGGTCTCTGTCGGGGAATACCTTTTTCAGGAACTCGTCTGTAAGGGGGAGTGAGTCTATCGTCAGGATAGGGTAGCCAAGTTTCTGGAGTTCTTCGGTTATCCCGTGGTTTATTCCCGGGTCGTTGTGGTAGGGTCTTCCAAGGACTAAAATGGCCATTCTCCCCTCAAGCTCCACTTTCCTTAAAATCTTCTCTCCCAACTTCCTCATATCAGACTGGTAAGCCTCAAGTGCCTTAAAACCTTCCTCTACGGCTCTGTCGTTCTCCCTTCTGGTCAGAGAGAGTAACTCCTTAAAGGCCTCAAACATTTCCCACTTAAGGAGCTCCTCGTCGTCAAAGTGGAGAATCGGGTCAACAAACTCAACTCCGAACTTCTTAAAGACGTCTTCCTCTTTTGTAAGGACAGACTTTACGGAGATAGGTGTTGCAGTAACCGTTGGGCAGGCATGGGAACCCTCTGCGTCCTTAAAGAGGGTTTTAAGGGTTGCAACCTTCGGGAAGAGGATAAAGTCGGGCTTCTTCTTTAAAAGGTTCCTTACGTGGGCAAGGGCAACTTTACTGGGGAAACACGGGTCTATCGCTCCTCCCCGGAGCTCCTCCCTCACCATCTTCTCACTTGTGTAGTCTGAGAAGATGAAGTTCTCAACGCCGAGGGACTCAAGGTAGCCTCTAAAGAAGGGGGCTAAAGCGTAGAAGTTCAGAACTCTCGGAATTCCGGCCTTTAGTCTTTTCCTCCTATCAATAACGCTCTTCCTCGTAAATATCCCGAAAACCCTCTCCTGATAAACTCTGTTGACAGGGTAGCTCTCAAAGACTTTCCTTGCTGAAATCTCCTGAAGGTTTGGGTTCTCCTCCTTAATCCTCTGGAGCTTTTTAACAACCCCTTTTACACCTTCAACGTCTAAAACGGTTCCCTTCTCGCAGGGAGCTATTATGTAGAGCTTCTCTCCGACTTTCGTGTTGACCGTTACAAAGGTTCTCTGGCACCTGTTTGTACAGAAACTGCACCTTGTTGTCTCGTCGCTCTTTACGGTGAAGTCAAGTGAGAGGAGCTCCTCAACCCCTATAAACTCCGTTCTGCCGCTGTAGTTCCTCATGGCCTCAACGGCGGCTCCGAAGGCTCCCGCCTCTCCGGTTATCGGGTGAACGAAGACCTCCGCGTCTGGAACCCTCTCCTTTATGAAGTCGTACTGGGCTTTAACTGCTGCAAGGTTCCTCTGGGTTCCTCCCTGTAGGAGGAAACGCCTCCCTAACTTCCTCAGGTTCGGCTCCTTAACAACGTAGAGCCAGACGTTTTTGGGAAGGACCTTCGCAAGGCCTGCCATTATCTCGTGGGGCTCCCAGCCAAGCCTCTGGAAGTTGACGATGTCCTGTTCTAGAAAGACCGCACAGCCGAAGTTGAACCTTGGGGCGTACTCGGCCTTAAAGGCAACGTCTGCAAACTCCTCAACCCTGTATCCGAACTTCTCCGCAGTTGACTGGAGGAAGTAGCCGTTGCCGGCAGAGCACTGGGTGTTGAGCTTAAAGTCCTTTACCTCTCCGTTTTTCAGCATCATTACCTTTATGTCCTGTCCGCCAACGTCAACTATAACGTCAATCTCTTTGAAGAAGTGCTTTGCAGAGATTGTGTGGGCAACGGTCTCAACAACTGCAACGTCTGCCCCTATGGTCTCTTTAAGCATCTCCTTTGCGTACCCTGTCGTTCCAACGGCAAGAACGGAGAGCTCCGCTCCATTTCTCTCAACCTGCTCCTTCAGCCTCCTTACAACCTCCTTGGTATCCTCAAGGGGGTTCCCTTTAGAGAGTGTGTAGGCTGTTGCAAGGAGCTCCCCCCTCTCGTCTATCAGAACAGCCTTTGTTGAGGTTGAACCGCCGTCTATTCCCAAGAACGCCCTGACCTTTTCTCCATTCCTGAACTCCCTCGGCTTAAAGGGTTTAACCCCGTACTTTTCCTTAAACTCCTCTAAACTCTCTCCCGGCTTTAAGAGTCCCCTCTCTCCGGTTTTTGCCTTCAGGTGGATCAAGTTCTTCCTGAACTCCTTAAGGCCGTCGGCTCCCCTGTAGGGGCTCTCCTCAAACCGGGAGAAGAGGGCAGAGCCGAGGGCTGCGTAGAGGTGTGAGTTCTCGGGGAGCAAGAGGGAGTTCCCGTTAAACTCAATTCCCTTCTCCTCCCAGAGCTTCTCAAAGTGGTACCTCCAGGCCTCAACGAGGGCTGGGAAGTAGGTGTTTGGACCTCCAAGTAGTAGAACCACAGGCCTTAGAGTGTATCCCCTCGTTAAAACGGCAAGGTTCTGAACGACAATTGCGTTAAAGAGGGAGATGAGGAGCTCGTCGGCAGGAACGCCGGCCTTCTGAAGGCTGTTTATGTCTGTCTCTGCGAAAACCCCGCACTTTGCAGCAACCGGGTGGACCTTAGAGGGGTCAAAGTGGATCGTAGTTGCAACTTCCAACGGGAGTTTCAGCTTTGAGACTATTCTGTCTATCGTTGCTCCCGTTCCGCCGGCGCACTTGTCGTTCATGGTTGTTACCTTTCTCCTCACTCCGCCGGCGTCTATCCAGAAGATCATCTTTGCGTCCTGTCCGCCAAGCTCAACAACTGAGTTAACCTCCGGGTGGAGGGTCTCAACTGCAAGGCTTACGGCGTTAACCTCCTGAACGAACTTTACCCCCAGGGCTTTCGCTATGTCTCCTCCGCCGCTTCCCGTCATGAAGAGCTGGAACTCCTTTCCGGCTATCTCCTCAAACCGATTAAGGAGCTTTAAAACCTTTTCAGG
>JALWGN010000005.1 GCA_027013575.1 Desulfurobacteriaceae bacterium | reverse complement strand
TCCCCATCTGTCCTTCAGGTAGTCCTACCGCCTCGCCGGAGGCTTTCAGAAGGCCTTTCGGGTAGGTGCTCCAGAGGTAGTCCCAGAACGGTGTGTTTGCAAGGGCTATTGCGTTCCCCTCTTTCCTAGGGCTGTAACCGAAACCGTCAAGGATTACCAGCGTTACGAACTTTGCCATTTTAGACCCCTTCAATTTTTTGTATTGAAAACCTTTATCAGTAAGGATATTCATCGTAATAAACCTTTTCAAGGTAGAGTCCGTCGGGAGGTGCCAGGTAAGGGGCAAAGGAGCGGTCTTTAGCCTCTAAGATCTCCTTAACGGCAGAGGGTGGGAGCTCCCCCTTCCCCACCTCAACCAGCGTTGCAACCATCACCCTTACCATGTGCCTCAGGAACGAACGGCCGTAAAAGACGAGCTCAACTGTAAAGCCGTTTCTCTCTATCTGAATTTCGTTTACCTCCCTTACCGTATTTACCTCCTTCTTTCTGTCTCTCTTGTAGAAGGAGGAGAAGTCGTGAGTTCCTACGAGGTGCCTGGAGGCCTCCCTCATTGAGTCAACATCCAGCTCAAAGGGAATGAACCAGCTCCTTCTGTACTCAAAGGGGCTCGGAACGGAGCGGTTGAAAATTCTGTACCTGTATCGCTTACCTTTTGCGCTTCTCCTTGCGTCAAACTCTTCGGGAACTTCCTCTATGTCAACAACTTTGATGTCTGGCGGTAGAAGGCCGTTGAGGGCTCTCTGTAGGCGGGGGAGCTCTATCTCCCTTTCCGTCTTAAAGTTTGCAACCTGACCGAGGGCGTGGACACCGGCGTCTGTCCTGCTTGCTCCGGTCAGCTTTACGGGGTGCCTCAGAACCGTTTCAAGGGCTTCCACCACTTTACCCTGAACTGTCGGCTTCCCCGGTATGAACTGCCAGCCGTAGTAGTTGATTCCAAGGTACTCAAGTGTAAGTTTTACGTTTTTCCTGTCCAAATCCTTCCTCCTTTTGGTAACCTTCCCCATAAAGGGAGGTAGTTGTGAAGCTTCAGACGGAGAGCTTAATTGTAAGCGTTCTCATAATTATGGCAGGAGTGGGAGCTCTGGAGCTGGGTTTCTCCTCCTCTATTTTTGAGATTTTAGGGGGAGTTTTCGCCTCAAACGTTTTGGAGCTCGGGGAGCTCCGCTGGATAGACTTCCTCTCCAACTTAGGCCTTTTAGGGCTTATGTTCTTTGCCGGCCTTGAGACAGACCCTGAGCTTATGAAGAAGCACTTCCTGAAGAGCCTCTTTATAGGCTTTTCCTCCTTCTTCTTCCCTCTCATAAGCGTTTTTTACGTTTCCCACCACATACTCCACTACTCCTTTGAAGCTGCACTCCTTATAGGGATAGCGCTTTCAACCACTTCTCTGGCTCTAGTCTATCCGCTCCTTAAAGAGAAGGGGCTCCTTCAGAAGACCACCGGTCAGGTTCTTTTGGCTGCTGCAATGGTCGTTGACATCTCAAGTATGATGACGATGAGCTTTCTGTTTGAAGGGATTAACATCTACAACCTGCTCTTTTCCGTTGCTCTAGTACTCCTCCTCGTAAGGCTTCCCAGGTGGGGAGAGAGGCTCTTTGAGAGGTACTCTGGAAACCAGATTGAGTTTAAAACCAGATTTATCCTGTTGGTTCTTGTTGCTCTTGGATTTCTTTCAGACACAGTCCACATAAACGAGGCGGTTCTTGCCTTCACAACGGGCATCTTCTTTGCGGAGCTCTTCCGTAAAGACCACGTAATAGAGAAGAAGATAAGGGCGATAATCTTCGGCTTTCTCGCTCCCTTTTTCTTCTTTAAAGCTGGCTACTCTGTGAAGCTCTCCGTTGTTAGCTGGAAGGTAATCTTCCTCTCCCTCTTCCTTGGGACGATAGCCTTCGCAACAAAGTACGTTGGAACCATCTACGCAACTGCAAACCTCTTCAGGGGGGCGGTCTACAAATTGGCCGGTCTCTTTTTTAACATGCGTTTAACCTTTGGGATTGTTGCCTCCGTATTCGGCCTCAAGTCGGGCATTATAGACGAGGAGACCTACGTTGCCCTTCTCCTGATAATCGTTGCCACTTCACTTATAGCCTCCGTAATCTCAAACAGACTTCCCCACGAGGTTGAAGAGGACATCCTTGAAGATATTTTTAAGATTTAAACCCATTTGAGGAAACTGTGAAGTTTAACCCCTCAAAGCCTTTTACGGTCGGAATTGAGCTTGAGGTTCAGATTGTTGACCCTGAAACCCTTGAGCTTAAACCGGCCTCAGAGCTGATATTCAAGTCCCCTCCCACTCCGCTGGTTCAGAAGGAGTTCCTCCAGTCTATGGTTGAGTTTGTCTCCGGAGTTCACCACTCCCCGGAGTCGGCAGTTGACGAGCTTAAACAGGCCGTTGAAAAGGTCTGCTCTCTGGGAGAGGAGGTCGGGTTCCTTCTCTCTGCCTCCGGAACCCACCCTACTGCAGAGCCTGAAAGGGTAAGGGTTACAGAAGACAGACGCTACCTGAAGCTCCTTGACGAGTTCCAGGAGGTTCTGAGGAACTTCCTCATCTACGGCCTTCACATCCACGTCGGCTTCCCCGACGAGGAGAGTATGATGAACGCTTACAACGGATTTGTTAAGTACTCCCCTCTCTTCCTGGCTCTCTCTACCTCTTCTCCCTTTTTCAGGGGGAGGAATACCGGAATCCTCTCCTACAGGAGTAAGCTCTTTGAGCAGCTTCCCCGGGCAGGAACCCCTCAACATTTTCACACTTACGACCAGTTTCTGGAGCTCTACCACCGTTTAAGGGAGGCAGGGGTTGTAGAGAGCCTGAAGGACATCTGGTGGGACGTTCGCCCGAGGCCAGACTTTGGAACGGTAGAGCTGAGGATCTGCGACTCGGTTTCGGACTTTAAGAGGCTTGAGGGGCTGGTCTCTCTGGCGGTTATGGTTGGGGAGCTCTTCTCCGAGGAAGGGGTACCTCCGGAGTTTCACCAGGTTAACCTTCAGAACAGGTGGAGTGCCGCAAGGTACGGCCTTTCCGGCGTTTTCATAACTGAAAGTGGAAGGTCAACTGTGGGGAGGGAGCTCCACCGTCTCGTCAAGACCTACACAGAGAGGTTCGGCAGGAAAGAGGAGGCTGCAAAACTCCTGATAGACCTTATAACCGTTCCAACCCAGGCCGAACAGCAGCTTGACGCGGTGAGGAAAACCGGTAATACTTCAGAAGCCGTTAAAGTCTCACTTCTCAACCGGAGGCTCTGTTGAAAGGGGTAGTTGCAGCAGGAGACAGGTTAACTGCAGAGGCGGGAGCTGAAATCCTGAAGGCCGGAGGAAACGCCTTTGACGCGGCAGTTGCCGCCTGTTTTGCAGCTCCCATGGCAGAGCCTGCTCTAACCTCTGCAGGCGGCGGAGGTTTTCTACTTGCAGTCTCCCCTGGAGAGGAGCCCCTCCTCTACGACTTCTTCGTTGACGTTCCCCCTAAGAGGTTAGAAAACCCCGACTTCTACCCCGTTGAAGTTGACTTTGGAGATACGAAGCAGGTCTTCCACATAGGTGCTGGGTCTGTTGCCGTTCCGGGCTTTGTTGCCGGCCTTTTAAGGGTTCACTCAGAGAGGGGAAGGCTTCCCCTAAGGGAGGTTCTCTCTCCTGCCATTGATTACGCAAGGCGCGGCGTTAAACTCTCAAAGCTCCAGGCCTCCTTTGTGAAACTCCTTGAGCCGATATTTACGGCAACGGAAGAGGCACGGAAGATTTACGCACCCGGCGGAAAGCTGATAGATGAAACCGTAGAGTTCAGAAACCCCGACTACGCCTCCTTTTTAGAGCTCCTTTCAGAGGAAGGTCAGTGGGTATTCTACGAAGGGGAGATTGCAGACGAGATAGAGAGGCTTTCCGTAGAGAAGGGGGGCCTTTTAAGGAAGGAAGACCTGGCAAGGTATAAAGTCTGGGAGAGGACGCCCTTAAGAGTTCCTTTTAAAGACTTTACCGTCTTTACAAACCCACCCCCCTCCTCAGGAGGGATACTCATCGGCTTTACCCTTGAGCTCCTTTCAAGGGTTGAGGTTGAAAAGTGGGGAAGCGTTAAACACGTGGGAGCCCTCGTAGAGTCAATGAGAACAACAGAGAAGTTCAGGAAAGACTTTGTTAACGAGAACCTCCACAGTGAGGCTCTGGGGGAGCTCCTTACAAAGGAAGAGCTCCTCAACTCCTACTTTCAGCTCTTTAAGAACAAGTTAAACCTGTGGGGAAACACAACCCACGTAAGCGTTTTTGACGCCGAGGGTAACGGAGTCTCAGTAACGACTACAAACGGCGAGGGCTCTGGAGTTGTAATTCCCGGAACCGGAATTATGCTTAACAACATGCTGGGAGAGGAAGACCTTAATCCTCTGGGCTTTTTCAGGTGGCCTCCCTACGTCAGGCTACCCTCAATGATGTCACCTACTGCCGTTTTTAGAGGGGAAAACCCCCTTCTCCTTTTAGGGAGTGCCGGGAGTAACAGGATAAGGAGCGCCATAGTTCAGGTTATTCTCAACAGCCTCCTGTTTCAGATGGAGCCAGCTGAGAGTGTGGGAGCTCCCCGCCTCCACTACGAGAGCGGAGAGGTCTACATGGAGCCCGGCTTCCCCCCGGAGGCCGTTTCAGAAGTAAAGAAACACTACAGAACAACCCTGTTTAAGGAGAAGAGCCTCTTTTTTGGAGGAGTTCAGCTCGTAACCTCAGACTTTAAGGGGGCAGGAGACCCCCGCCGTGGCGGTTGCGCTGTTTTGGTATGATTAGGCCTAGATGGGTTATGGAATTAGTAATAAGAAATAAAAAAATCGTAATCAAATTTGAGTTTAAGCTGTTTTAATGTTAAACTACTTTATAAAATGGCTATAAGGGGTATATGAAATGAACAATAAATATCTGCTGTTAAAAGAAATTGAAGACTACGAACTTTTCTTACTCAAAGTAAACCGACTGATAAAACGTTCTAAGTTCTCTAAAGAGAAGATGTATCTCCTTCTCTTAAGATTCTTTCCTGAGTCAGCGTTAGGACTTTATTCAGATTCTATAGTAGAACTTTTAGTCAATTCGTTTAGACCTATTGACCCAATATGTAAGTTTTCTGACAGTACCTATGCTGTAGCTATATCTACAGCTGGTTCCATTCCTGTTGAAATTTTTGAGTCAAGACTGAACAGTCAGAAGAAAAAGTATTTTCTAAAAAACCTTAACTTTTTAGTTTCATATGCTATATCTCCCTATGAATCAACCAACTTTCTCAACTTATTAAAAATTGCTCATAACAGGATGATGGAGAAGAAAAAGGAACTAGATGAAAAAGTAGATATGAAGCTGGAAGTACCGGATATAGCTTAGTTCATGAACAGAATAAGGGAGTAAAATAATGTTGAAGCGGTTGGTTCTTCTCTTGGTGGCTGTTCCAGTAACATCTTACGGTTTTATTCTAGACAATGTAGAGCTAGGTGTCTGTAACTTAAACCCTTCTGGTTACGTGCAAGACGTTTACCAGAGCACAAAGATTGACGTTGATAGAGATCTCCACCTCTCAAATAAAACCTGCTTAACTCTAAGCTATTCAGCAGAAAATCTACCGTTTATACCAGATTTTAGAATCTCCTACTCTAAGCTTCATCTCTCCGGTTCAGGTCCAGCTTCAGAGGATTTTCAGTACAAAGACCTAGAAGTGAAAAAGGGGGATCCCGTTTCTTCTAAATGGGATTTTGAAAATTTTGATTTAACTTTCTACTATCAGCCGGCCAATTTCTTTAATAACGATTATTTTAAAACGGAACTTGGTCTTAGCACTATGTTTGTAAGTTCAACTTTTAAAATTGAAAACAAGAAGTATGGTACATTTGAGAATGAAGATATAGCCGCTTTTATTCCTACAATTCATCTATATCTGGAGTTCCAACCTGTTTACTACTTAAGTTTATTTACTGGATTTGAGGGTTTAAGTTTTACTGAACAGAAGAGAAAGCTTTTCAGGACAGGAATGAAATACTATATTAATAGCCAACTTTATATTAGTGCTGGTTTTAAGTACGAGAGAATTAAAATTAGAGACGAGAATGATACAAACGCAGATCTAACAACTAGAGGCTATTTTGTGGGAGCAGGGGTGCTATGGTAGAGAAAAAAATATCGGTAAGTTTGCTTCTTGAAAATCGTTTCTTTAAGGAGTTACTTGAGAACTACATGAAAGAAAATCTTTCCCACACAGTAGAGGTTCTTGATAACTGGGAAGATGCAGAAATTATTATACTTGGCTATAACTATATAGCTTCACCAGGTAGTGAGATTTTCAATATTCTGGATAAGAATAAGAAATTATTGATTATAGACTACGACTTTGAAGAGGAAGAATTAATTGTTCTTATAAATTTACTTCCAATAAAAGGGGTAATATATAAGGATACTCCGCTAAACCAGTTAGAGAAGTGCTTAAAGGTTGTAAGTAATGGAGAGATATGGATTAAAAGGACGACATTTGAGAAGCTAATAAAGAGTAACTTGGCAATTTCTTCTTTGACTCCTAAAGAAATGTTAGTTGTTTACTATCTGCTTGAAGGTCTGACAAACAAGGAAATAGGAAGAAAAATGGGAATAACAGAGCAGACTGTTAAGCATCATATTAACTCTATCTTAAAGAAAATTAATAAAAGGCACAGAATAGATATAGTTCTTAATTTCTACAGATTTAAAAAACTTCTGAAGTTAATGCTTCAGAAGGAGTCTCTACTTGCTCATGTCTAAGGTGAGAACGGCTATCCTTATTGGAGTTTTTGCAGTTGGAGCCGGCCTTATTTCGCCGATCTACTCCCAAGAGGTTTATTACTGTGTCCAGCTTCTCTCCACGCCAAAGATAACACAGGAACTTGAGAAGGATTTTTTCTTCTTAAAAGGCCTTCCGGATAGGAGAGTTGAGAAGATAGGTAACTTATACACCCTCAGGGTAGGGTTCTGGAGGAGTAAAAGGGAAGCCGAGAAGTACCTGAAGTTACTCAAAAAGAGGTTTCCGGGAGCCTTTGTCAGGACGTGTTATAAACTACCTTCCCGTTGGGTCTTTCCAAAAAGGGGAAAGACAAGAAGAGAATCTCTAAAAAAAAGAAAGAAAGTCTCAAGAGAAGTGCAAGTTAAGAGTCAATCCCGTCAGAAAAGCTCCTCTATTAACTACGGGAAACTTGCCAGAGAATACTACTCTTCCTATACTCCAACTTCTCTTGAGTTTAAGGCCTTTGAGTTTCCTCAAACCAGAGTAGAGAAAAAGAGGAGTACCCTCTTTTCCGTTGAGTTTTCTGCCGTTAACCCGGTTTACGGTAAGAACTTCTACAGAACGACTCTCTTCCTCTCTAAAAACAGACTTTCCTTAGGAATTTCTCTTTTAAAGGAAGAGAAGTGGAGGGTTGAGCCCTTCGTTCCCCGCCTTATCTTACTTAATAAGTTGTTAGACAGTGTAACCAGTTTCGGTTTGAAGCTTGGGGTTCTGAACAGAGAAAACGGGTACGAGAACCTATCTGCTCCTGCCTTTTCACTTTACTGGAACGCCTTTCCGTTCAGCGGAGAGTTTACGGCAGGTTTTGCCGTAAAGAACGGCTACAACGACGTTGACCTGAGAAACCTTCTCTTCTCCTCGTTTTACGGTAGCTACCGCTTCCTTCCTCACCTTAAAATCTCCGGTGGTGTTCTCTTTGAGAACCTTGTAAGGAGGAAGGTTGACTTCTACCCCTTTAAGAGCAGGAGCTACTTCTTCTCCTCCGTCAACTACAGGAAACTGAACCTCTCTGTTGCCTCTTCAAGTAGAGGCGGTTACCTGGCTGACCTCTCCTTTAAGGTAAGGAACTTTGAGCTTGGTTTCTCTTCCGATAAGAACCTCCCTATGCCTCTTACCTCAAAGGGACATCTCTACACAGAGAGGGGAAGAGACTACGTCTTCGTTCCTGATCCCCTGAACCTTCAGAGAGTATCTTTAAAATACTTTAAAGGAAAGGCGGGCTTATCTGTAAACTACTACAGGCTGAACGGAGGTAGGGCAATTCTCGGCAGCAATTACCTCTCTTTTAAGAAGAGGGGAACCCTCGGCTTAAGCGTGGGCGGTTTCTACGGTTTTTCGGTAAAGAACCTGTATTTAAACCTCTACGGAGGGCTCTTCTTTCCGGGAGCTCCCTTTTCAGACAGAACCCCTAAATATTCTACAGGCATCAACTTAAGGGGAAGTTGGTGAGGAAGTTAGCAGCTCTCCTCCTTCTATCCCTTTTTCCTTCCTGCCTTCCGTACAGTATGAACCTCTGCCTGAAGGGAGGAAAGGTTAAAAGTCCTTCCCTACTTGAGAAAGAGGCCAAACCTTTTGCAGATAAGGGCTTTAAAGAGGGATACTTCTGTTACGGTTACGCCTTTCTTCTTGAAAAGAAGCCAGAAAAGGCTATTCCGTTCCTTCTAAAAGCTTACAGGAATGGGTACAGAAAGGCATCTTTATACCTTGGAAAGGCATACCTTGAACTGGGAGACAGAAAGAAAGCTACCTACTGGTACTATAGAGCTATAGAAGACGGCTTTATAAACAGGGAGTTTTTCAGAGTAACAGACTACATCTCAAAGAGGGAGCTTGACAGACTCTACGCCCTTGGAAGGAGACACCCGGTTCTCTACCTCTACCTGGGAGACTACTTCTTCAGGAACGAGCTCTACGACGCAGCTCTCTACTACTACCAGCTTGCCATAAGGTACGGTTTTGAAAGAGCAAAGCTCATGGCGGGGCTATCTCTCTACAGGCTTGGAAATAAGAAAGAGGCTTTGAACACCCTCTACTCCCTCTACAGAGAGGGCGATAAGAAGGGAGCAGAAGCTATAGCTCTTTTAATTGAAAGGGAGGCCGACCTTTTAGGGGGCTGTACCGTTTTAAACGCTAAAACCCCTAAGGAATTTGTAAGGAAGAGGGCAGAAGTCTTTAAGGAGAAAAAAGAGCTCTACACCCTGTCTGCAAAGTTCTACAGACTTGCGTCAGACGAGAAGAGCTCCCTCAGAGCCCTTAAGAAGGCGGAGTTTTACTCTCCGACTAGGAAGGGGAAGGAGCTCCTCCCCTCGGGCTTAAAGACAGGTTCCCTCTCCTACCGTGAGCTGAAGGAGCTCTGCCGGAAGGGAGAGGAGTGGGCGGAGTTCCTTCTTGCAGAAAAGAGAGGGAAAGGCTTTTTAAAAGCAGCTGAAGAGTTTTATAGAGCTTTTGGGTTAAAGCTTAAACAGTAATCGTTATTAATAACCATTAATGTATTTTCTAGAATCCCTCCTATATATTACAGGTAGAAAGAGTTTTCATTTAAGGTTGACTTTATCAGTAACTATTCCTATTTTCTCTGTTAGAGAAAGCAGAATAGGGTAAAAAAGCCGGAATTCAGGCGAAAGTATTAAGGAAAATTAAACTTAAGTTTCCAATAAAAGTTCAGAACAAAAAACGTAATAAAAATCCAACTATTAAGTAATTCACAATATTAATACCTCCTCCTATTATTACAGGTGAGGGATGATAAAAATCCCTCAAAACCAAATCAAAGGCTAAGGAGGAGGTACCATGGGCATCAGGAAACATCTCAAAGCAACCCTTGGACTACTTGCAGTGGGTAGTGTAGCTTTCGCAGGTAGTGCACTTGCTGGTTCAAACACTTTTGACGTCAATCAAAGTGCAGGTGGTGATGTTGTAGCTAAGAACTACGATGAGTCTGGTGCTTACAAGCAAATAGGAGACAGGAACGAAGTTTACGTTAAGGAGCAGGCTGCTGGAAGCGATAGCTCTGACACAGCTAAGATTCTCCTTGAGCAGTATGGAAATGACAACATTGTTAGGGTTGATGACTCTCAAACAGCAGGCGGTAACGCTCTTATCAAGATTAAACAAGGAACAGACTCTTCTCCTGTTAACAGTAACGAAGTTGTCGTAGGAACTCAGGAGGCTACAAACGGGAACGCAACACTCCACGTTCAGCAGTACTCTGATCACAACAGTATCCATATAACAAGTTCTACTGCGTCTGAAAACAACGACTTTGAAATCGTTCAGGAAGGCACATCTTACAACCAAATAGATATTAGTTCCCAAAGTGCAGGAAGAGATCAGACTTCACAAATTACTCAAGATGGAACAAGTGCGACAGCTCACAGCCATCTGAGTATTGGAACTCAGACAGCAGCTCTTGATATCAGCAATACTATACATCAAACAGCTGATGCAAGCGGAAACAACAGCATTAATATAGCTATTCAAAACTCAACAGGTGGCTCTATAACAAACAATATTACTCAGCAAAACGATGGAAACGATAACAACAACATCACAATTGGTTCTCAGAGTGCTTCCGCTGATATAGTTAACACAATGACTCAGACAGGAACCGATGATACAATTACAGTTGCTGCTCAGAGCGCAGGCTCTGATATTAACAACAATGTAACTCAGACTGGTGATAGCAACAGCTTAACAGTTGAAACTCAAACTGCTAGCAGTGGTTATGTCCACAATACCGTATCTCAGTCAGGAGATGGCAACAACGTTGTTCTTAACCAGACTGCTGACCAGAACATAGATGTTAGCATTACCATGAATGGTAATGACAACCTTGCAAGAATTAATGGTACTTCCAGCAGTGGAAGCGATATCGTTAACATAACTGTAACTGGAAACAACACACAAATTGCAGGTGCTGACTACGACTCTTCATCTGGAGAGCTTACTTTTGACTCTGCTGGCTACGCTTACCAAGATGGTAAGAACGACAATACGCTTACTATAACAGCAGGAAGTGGTAATACTTTTGGAATCCATCAAGAAGCTACAAATGGAGCCAATACATTCTCTGCTGATGTTGGTGATAATAACACCAATATTGTGTACCAAGTTGCCTCCTCTGGAAACAACGTTGCTAATATTACAGAAGGTAGCGATAACTACGCAAGCGTGTACCAGGATGGAGGAGATAACAGCTTAACACTTAACCTTACTGACAGCAACCAGGTTCTTGGTGCATATCTTGATGCTGACAACCACGTAGTTGCCTACGCAGCTAGCGATAACAAACCTGCAGTTCAGTCAGGGGCTGCTAACAACATAATGGATATTGAGGTTGCTAGCGGTAATACAAACACCTTCGCTATCCATCAAGAAGCTTCAACTCAGAACTACTTCCATGCAGTTGTAAACGGAAGCAACAACAATGTTCTCGTTTACCAAACTGCAGCTACTACTGCTTATGCTGATGTAACAATTGCTTCTGATGGTAATACTCTTAAGATTCATCAGAACAGCGTTTCTGGAAGTGCTACTGTTGAAGCATACGTAGAGTAATATTGAGAATAAGGTACTTAAAGGGGATGGCTTAAGCCATCCCCTTTTCTATTTGGTATAATAAGTAGCTATGGTTAAGCTATTAGGAAAGTTTAAAAATATATTAATACCTATAACTCTACTGGGATTTTTTTTGATTCCTATTCCTGTTCGCTCGGAAACTTATCAGGATATTGATTACTTAATCGTGGATAATACTAGGACTCCCTGGGGTCATAAATTTGCTAAAATTTTCCAAGAAATATGGAAGTCACCTTCTGGAATTAAAGGTTACTTTATAGAGATTGGCGAGGAAAAAGTTTCTGTAAGGCAAAGTTGGCTTTATATCAAAGTGGGTGATACAATTTTCAAGTATAAAGTTTACGAAGTTCTTCTCAAGCCTACGATGTCTGATTCAGATATGGAAAGATTAGCTATGATAGCAGCTAAGAAAAGTTTAAAATTCCTCCTTGAGAAGTACATTGTTCTTAAAAGCTATGAAAATGAACTTTAAGGAGAGAGTCATGAGAAAAGTACTGTTATCTCTTTTAGTAATTTTACCAACTAGTTTGGCTTTTGGTTCAACAATTACTTATAAACCTATAATTCCTGCGTTTGGTGGAGATCCTGGAAATTGGGGAGGTTTACTGGCAGAAGCTGATAAGCAGAACATCTACCATCCTCCTCCTACTCCTGTTAACGTTAAATCTCCTCTTGACAGATTTAAAGAGCAACTACAATACATGATTCTAAGCAGACTAGCTACTAAGATAGTTGATGCGGCTTTTGGTACTAGTGAGCTTGAGCCAGGTACTTACCAAATAGAGAACTATCAAGTAAACGTTACACAGCAAGGAGGGGAGATTCACGTTGAAGTTTTAGATACTTCAACCGGTTCTACAACAGAGATAGTTGTTCCTATGTACAATCAGTGATGTCTGCTATAATCTTTCTAAAACTTCGCGGAGTGGTTAAATGGGAATATCGCGGCGGCTACTAGGGGGAATGGTTTTTTTTCTTTTATTTACTACTGGCTGTACGTATACTCCTCCTAGAACCCAACTTCCTATGACGGTGGATGCTCCAAAGATAGATGAAGAACCTCCTGTTCATAGCTTACTTTCTTTTTTACCTCCTCCTAAAGAGAAAATCCCCGTTGCTATATATAACTTTAGAGACAAAACTGGTCAGTATAAGGTTTACAATAACACAAGTACATTTTCTACTGCTGTAACTCAAGGTGCGGCTTCTATTCTTATAAAAGCTTGTTACGACAGCGGTTGGTTTCTTCCTGTGGAGAGAGAAAATTTAGCAGATGTATTGACAGAAAGACGTATAATAAGGAATGCTTTGGAACAAGAGTATAGAAAAAAAGGTTTAAAGCTCAAAGGTGATGTACTTCCTCCTTTGAAATTTGCACCTGTTATTCTGACAGGAGGAATAATAGGCTACGATACAGACGTTATAACAGGAGGTTTTGGAGCCCGTTACTTTGGAGTTGGAGGTTCAACCCAGTTAAGGAGAGATAGAGTTACCGTTTACCTGAGGGCTGTTGCTGCAAAAACTGGAGAGGTTCTCCTTACTGTAACGGCGACAAAAACTATTCTTTCCCGTCAGATTGACGTAAATGCCTTTAAGTACGTAAAGTGGCAAAGGCTGTTTGAGCTTGAAACAGGGGTAACGACAAACGAGCCAGCCCTCTACGCGCTTCAGGGAGCAATTGAAAAGGCAGTTTACGCTCTTATTATTGAGGGAATAGCAAAAGGTTACTGGCAGCCTAAGAATCCAAAGGACGTTTACTCACCGGTTGTTCAGAAGTACTTTAAAACAAAGGTGGATCAAATTAAAGAGGAAGAGGACAACCTGAGGAAAATTTTAGGTAGAGATTTTACGGAAAAGGAGATTGCGGAATACTTGAAGAGGGTGAAGCAAGAAAGAGGTTTAGTGGTCTGGTTTGAAGGCGATAAAGTTAAGAAAAAATAACGGCAGGTGGGGCAATGGAAGATAAGCGTTTTAAGTTAGTTGTTTCTGCTGTTGCAAAGGACGATATATCTGAACTTTCAAAACTGATAGAAAGGGGCGTTCCTCTAAACGTTTCAGATGAAAAGGGTATAACTCCTGTCCACGTTGCTGCTAAGAAGGGGGCTATAAACAGCCTTCAGGTTTTTAAAAACCTTGGCCTTGATCTTAACGTTCCCGACGTTAAGGGGAGAACGCCGGCTCACTACGCCGCTGCTGCCGGAAACTTAAAAGTTTTAGAGTTTCTCTCGTCTGTTAACGTGGAGCTGTGTAGAGGGGATAAGGAGGGGAGAACACCTCTCCACTACGCTGCTGCAGCAGGTGAGCTCGGCGCCGTTGAGTTCCTCGTGAAGTCCGGTTGTAGCCCTAACTCTCCCGATGCTGAAGGGAGAACCCCCCTCCACTACGCCGTTTCAAAGGGACATCTTGAGGTGGCGGCCAAACTTTTAGAGCTTGGGGCAGATGTTGATAGGGGAGATTCCCTTGGAAAGACTCCCCTCCACTACGCCGTTGAGAGGGGAGATATCTCACTTGTGAACCTCCTCCTTGAGAGGGGAGCCACTCCTGAAGTTCAGGATAGCTTTGGAAAGACGGCTCTCCACTACGCCATAGAGGAGGGGAACGCCGCTCTGGTTAAGCAGTTTCACTTCTTAAAGAACATTCCTACCAGAGAAGGTGTTTATCCGATACACCTTGCCGTTGAGGCTGGAAGGAAGGATATCTTCAAGCTGCTTGTTGAGCTCGGTGCCGACCTTAAGGTTAAGGATAACCTTGGAAAAACTCCTCTTCACTACGCCGTTGTTGGCGGGAACGGTGAGATTGTGGAGGAGCTCCTTAACAGGGGAGCTCCCCTTTCAGAGGCAGACAAGTTTGGAAAAACGCCAGTTCACTACGCCATAGCAAACAGGAATACCGAGGCTCTGAAGCTCTTCTTCTCAAAGGTTGACAGAGAAGCCTTTAAAGGTAAAGGACTTCTCCACGAGGCGGCATCCCTCAACGAGGCCGAAGTTGTAAGGTTCTTAGTTGAGAAGCTCGGTTTTGACGTTAACGAGAGGGACGCAGAGGGAAGGACTCCTCTCCACCACGCTGCAATGAAAGACGCGTTTGAAGCGGCCTCTGCTCTCCTTGAACTTGGCGCAGACATAAGGGCTGAGGATAAGTTCGGAGGAACTCCCCTCCACTACGCAGCTGCAAACAACAGCGTCAAACTTATAGAGTTTTTCCTAAAGCTCGGCGTTGACGTTAACGAGAAGAACGCTTTCGGCAGGACGCCTCTCCACTACGCAGTTATTAACGAGGCCGAAAAGGCCGTTTCTTACCTCCTTGATCAGGGGGCAGCGGTCAACGTTCAGGACAAAACAGGAAAGACTCCCCTCCACTACGCCGTTGAGAAGGGAAGGGAGGACTTTATAGAGCTCCTCTGTAAAAAAGGAGCAAATCCAAACTTTAAAGACGAGAAGGGATTAACCCCTCTCCACTACGCTGCAGGCTTAAACCTTGCAGGAGCTGTTAAGTCCTTAACGGAGTGTGGGGCTGCCAAGGAGGTACAGGACGGCGACGGAAGAACCCCTCTCCACCACGCTGCTACTACAGGTGCTGTAGATGCGGCTAAAGCCTTAATTGAGGCGGGAGCGGACGTAAAGGTTAGAGACAGGTTCGGAGGAACGCCGGTTCACTACGCCGCTGCAAACAACAGCGTTAAGGTTCTGGAGCTCCTTTTCAAAAACGGTGCAGAGGTTGAGGAGAGGAACGAGTTAGGGAAAACTCCCCTCCACTACGCAGTTATAAAGGGAGCAAAAGAGGCGGTTGAGTACCTTATAAACCTTGGGGCAGACGTTAACGCTCAGGATAACCAGGGTAAAACTGCCCTCCACTTTGCCGTTGAGGGGCAGCACTTAGACCTGTTTGAAATTCTCCTCTCTGCAGGTGGAAAGGTTAACCTCCCGGACAACGAAGGGGTAACGCCTCTGCAGCTTGCCGTAAGGCTCAACGCAGTTCCCGTACTTGATAGGTTTCTGCGTCTTGGCGTGGATTTTGACTACAGGGGAGAACACGAGGAGACGCTCCTTCACGACGCAGCCCTCCACAACGCCGTTGATTCAATCAGGTTCCTGATAGAGGAGGCAGGGCTACCTATTGACGTTAAGGATGAGTTTGGCAGAACTCCCCTCTGCCTTGCTACAAAGAACGACTCAATAGAGGCAGCCCGCCTGCTTGCAGAATACGGGGCTAACCTTGAAGCAACCGATAACTACGGAAAGAGGATATCCCACTACTGCGGCATTCACAACGCACAAAAGATAGCGGAGATGATAGTTGAGGCGGGAGTAGACGTTAACGCCAGGGATTTCCTCAAGAAAACCCCTCTCCACTACGCCGCCGTTAGTAACGGTGCTGAGGTTGCCGAAGTCTTCTTAAAGGCCGGGGCAGATCCCCTCGCAGAGGACTCCGGAAAGGTAAGCCCTCTGAAGGAAGCTGTTGAGGACAGGAAGTTCAGAGTTTTAAAGGTTCTCGTTAAGTACCTTCCCGACGAGTAGCTATAAGACCTGGAGGAGTCTCTCCTTTAACTTCTCAAGCTCCTCCGGGTCTGTTAACTTGTTGTAGTTTATGTCTGTTATGTAGAAGCTGTCTATTACCCTGTTTCCCTCTGTGGTTATGATTGCCCTTCTGAGTCTCGTGTTCAGGTCAAGTAGAACTTTCGTTATCGTGTAGAGAACTCCCAGCCTGTCTGCCGTTGATACCTCAACTATCGTAAACTTCTCGGAGGTCTGGTTGTCTATCTTTACTTTTGTTTCAGGCTGTGGAACGTTCCGCCTGAAGGTTTTGGGTCTTAAGAGCTCTCCCAGCTCCTCTACCTTGACTTTTCCTGCGTAGAGGTCTGAGAGCATTTTCTCAACCTCTTCCACCTTGTCGCAGGGAAGGGACTCTCCGGCCACAGTTGAGACCTGTATGGTGTAGACCATACACTCACAGTCATCCTCTATTGCTCTGTTTATGTTTGCCCCTTTTATGTTTACTCCCAGGTAGGAGAGAATTCCGGCTATTTTGTTGAAGAGACCCCTCCTGTACTTTGTTACCACCGTAAGCTCTGTAAAGCCCATATCAATGAAGCTCTCGTGGGCTATTTCGTACTCCTTGTTCTCCTGTTTAATTCTCTTCATCATCAGGAGGTGTTTTGCTATCTTTGACGAGGGGTAGGTTATCAGGTAGTCTCTGTCGGCGTTCTCAAAGAAGCGGTCTATAGACTCGGGCCTTATCTTTCCGGAGAGGAGTTCCTTAACCTTCCTCTTCCTCCTCCTCAGCTTCTCCTCAATGAGCTCCTCTAAACTTTTGTTCTCCGTGAAGAGTGAAAGGGTTGAGGTGTAGAGCTGCCACAGGAGTGAACTCTTCCAGTTGTCCCAGGCTCCGGGGCCTACTGCCTTGATGTCTGCGTAGGTCAGCAGGAAGAGTTTTTTCAGCCTCTCCTCCGTTCCACACTCCTCCTTAAACTGCTCAATCAGTTTCGGGTCTGTTATGTCCCTCCTGAAGGCAAGGTGGGACATTAAAAGGTGGTTCCTTACCAGCCACGCCACCTCTTCTGCTTCTTCCTTTGAGAAACCCATTGCCAGCATGTACCTTCTGGCTATTCCCGCTCCAACGAGCTCGTGCCTTCCCCTCTTTCCCTTTCCAACGTCGTGGAGGAGTGCTGCTATGTAGAGAAGGTGGGGAGTCTCAAGATCCTGAAGTATCTGGGATAGCCTCTGCTTCTCCTTTACCGGGGTCTCTCTAGTTCCCCTCTCTTCCAGTTTCTCCAGCTCTCTAACTGTCAGTATTGAGTGGATGTCTGTTGTGAACTTGTGGTAGGTGTCGTACTGGAAGTGGCCTCTGAGCCTCTCAAAGTCTGGAAGGAGAGCTCCCAGCACTTTTGTGTCGTGCATCGCCTCAAGGACGTAGGAGAGCCTTTTAGGTTGCTTCAGTATCTCTTTAAACTCCTTGAGTACTTCTCTTCTCCTGAAGGCCTCTCTCTTTGTTTCGGCCGCTATCTTAAAGAGTGAGAAGGCCGTTGATGAGAGCTCCAGTCCCATCTCCTGAATCAGTTTGAAACCCTTCAGAACCAGTTTTGGATTCTTTACAACTTCACCCTCTGCCTCTTCCTTTACAAAGAGGGTGTTCCTCTCTACGTAGAACTCGCCGAAGTCTTTTGCCCTGTTTCTGGCGAGGAACGAGAAGAGGGAGGAGCTCCTCCCCGAGAGCTCTTCAAGGGAGCTCTTTATTATCTCTCCGGTTATCACCGAAACGTCAATGGCCGAGTTGAAGTAGTTCTTCATGAAGAGCTCAACCCCTTTCCTTTCCCTGGGGAAGCCAAAGAAAGAGGCCACCTCTTTCTGCATCTCAAAGGAGAGTATGTCGCTCTTCCTCCCGGCAACGAGGTGGAGCTGGTTCCTGACCCTTAACAGGAAGTCGTACCCCGATATAACGTCTCTGAAGTTCTGCCTGTCAAGGATTTTCCTGTCTAAAAAGCCTGAGTAGTTCTCTATTCCGTAAACGATCTTTGCAATCCAGAAAGCCTCGTGAAGGTCCCTTAACCCCCCTTTACTCTCCTTTACGTTTGGCTCCTGGTAGTAGACTGTTCCGTAAAAGCGCCTGTACCTCTCCTTCCTCGCTGCAAGTATCTCGTCAACTAAGTTTTTCCTGTTCTCCTCTATAAAGCTACGAAACTTCTCAGAGAGCTGTCTGTCAACTTCCGGGCTTCCTGTAAGGAGCCGCCTCTGAAGGAGGTTTGTAAAGACCGAGAGGTCTTTGTGGGAGAGCTCCAGTGCCTCCTCTACACTCCTTGGGGCAAACCCGAGGTCGTAGTTAAGTGAGAGGAGGAAGTAGTAGAAGGCTTCAACGTCTTCAAGGTGGCTTTCAGAGAGTTTGTCGGCGTAGATGAGGTTTACGTCAA
>JALWGN010000004.1 GCA_027013575.1 Desulfurobacteriaceae bacterium | reverse complement strand
CGGAGAGCTCCCTTCACTTTCTGTGCCGTTTCGTAAATCTCGTTAAAGGTTTCAACGGTTATATCCTCGGCAGAAAGGAGGTGTTCCATCACTCCCTCACAGTTTCGGTAGCTTTAATCACCATCTTTACAGCTTCCCTTACCTCAACGGCAAGCCTATGGGCTTCAAGGCCTTCACACTCTGCAAGCTCCCTTGCCGCTCCACTTACCCTCTTAAACCCTTCTGGGCTCACGTAGAGAATAGATGAGCGTTTAACGAAGTCGTAAACTCCGAGGGGAGAGAAGAACCTGGCACTTCCTCCGGTAGGTAAAACGTGGTTAGGCCCTAAAACGTAGTCTCCTAAACTCTCGCAGGTGTAGTGGCCTAAGAAGATGGCTCCTGCGTGTTTAATGTGGTCTAAGAGGGCAAAGGGCTCCTCTGTTGCCACCTCTAAGTGTTCGGGGGCAATTTCGTTTGCGACTTCACAGGAGTGGTAGATGTCCCTCGTCAGGAAAACTGTTCCGAAGTTTTCAATGGCCTTTTCCGCTATTTCTTTCCTTTTAAGGGTTTTAAGTTTCTCCTCAACCGCTTCAACAACCTCTTCGGCCACTTTTTCGCTGTGGGTAACTAAGAAAGCTCCTGCGAGCTCGTCGTGTTCCGCCTGGGAGAGGAGGTCTGTTGCGACCCAGTCGGGGTTTGCCGTTTCATCTGCAATTACGAGGATTTCACTAGGGCCTGCAACCATGTCTATGTCAACGGTTCCAAAGAGAAACTTCTTTGCAAGAGCAACGTATATGTTGCCGGGGCCGACGATCTTGTCAACCTTTGGAATACTTTCCGTTCCAAAGGCTATGGCTGCAACTCCGTGGGCTCCTCCAACCCTGTAGATCTCGTCAACTCCGGAGAGTTTTGCTGCAACTAATGAGTAGGGGTTAACCTCCAGGGAGCCTATTGCGGGGGTTATCATTACAACCTTCTCAACCCCTGCAACCTTTGCGGGAACTGCGTTCATAATGACAGAAGAGGGGTAGGAGGCCTTCCCTCCGGGAACGTAAACTCCGGCGCTCTCCAGCGGCGTTACCTTCTGACCTAAAACAACTCCCGGCTCCGTTACGAAGTAGGAGTTCTCCTTCTGGTGCTGGTGGAAGTTCTTTACCCTTTCAACGGCAAACTCTATGGCCTTGATAACCTCATCTGAAACTTTTCTGAACGCCTCCTCTATCTCTTCTTCTGAAACCCTTACATTCTCAGGGGTTAGCTTGACTCTGTCAAACTTCTCTGCGTAGCCAAATACGGCTCTGTCTCTGAAGTTCCTGACGTTTTCTATTATTTCAAGGACTGCAGGAGCGTACTTTGATTCAAGACCCTGTCCTCTGTTTCTTATTCGGGAGAGCTCCGGGTCTTCCTTCCAGTTTTCCTTCCTCAGGTTAACAGTTCTCATCTCTCCTCTCCGCCTTCAATTCTCAAAGTTCAGGGAATTATAGAACATTTGTTCTCTTAGGTGTAGTCTTTCTTTTTAAGATTGATTACTAATTGTTGTTTTTGTTTGAACCTGGGGTTTTTCAGGAAGTGGCGGAGAGGGCGGGATTCGAACCCGCGGTACGGGCTTTAAACCCGTACACCCGCTTAGCAGGCGGGCGCCTTCAGCCAGCTCGGCCACCTCTCCAGGTAAAGTGGTGAGCCCGGGAGGATTCGAACCTCCGACCTACGGATTAAAAGTCCGTTGCTCTACCAGCTGAGCTACGGGCCCACTTTGTTGTGGCGGAGGGGGAGGGATTTGAACCCCCGGAGGGCTGGTTAGGCCCTCAGGTGATTTCAAGTCACCCGCCTTCAGCCAGACTCGGCCACCCCTCCGCATTGCGGTAAGGAAAAATATACCTTATGTTTTATCGTGTCAAGAGTCTAAAGGAGGTCGGTATGGTTCCTGAGGAGCTCCTCAAAATTCTGGTCTGTCCCAAGTGTAAAGGAGACCTTGAGTACAGAGAGAAAGAGCAGAAGTTGGTCTGCCATAAGTGTAAGCTGGCCTACCCCGTAGTTGACGACATCCCGGTAATGCTCATTGATGAGGCAGAGGAGATAGATGGGTGAGCTGAGCTTTTTCCTGTCGCTCCTTATAACGGTTGCCTTTTTGGGATCAACCGCCTACGGTATTTACAGAACCTTTAAGAGGAGACGGAATGGTTGAGATAAAGAACCTCAACATGGAAGAGCTGAAGGAATTCGTTAAGGAGTTGGGTTTGGAGCCCTACAGGGCGAAGCAGATTGCCCAGTGGCTCTACAAGAAGAGGGTTAAGAGCTTTGACGAGATGACAAACCTCGGCAAAAAGGCCAGGGAGCTCCTCTCCCGTAAAGCAAAAATAGACGTCCTTAAAACTGTTAAGGTTGAGGAGTCTTCAGACGGAACGAGGAAGTACCTCTTTGAGCTTCCAGACGGGAACAGAATAGAGTCTGTCTTCATTCCGGAGAAGGACTGGAACACCCTCTGCGTCTCAACTCAGGTTGGCTGCCCTGCCGGGTGTAAGTTCTGTTTAACTGCAAAAGATGGCTTCACAAGGAACCTTACAGCGGCGGAGATAGTAGACCAGTACATTCAGGTTCAGAGGGACGTTGGAGAGAACAGGAGAATCTCAAACGTGGTCTTCATGGGAATGGGAGAGCCCCTTTTAAACTTTGACAACGTTAAAAAGGCCGTTGAGATAATGACCCACAGAGACATGTTAGACCTCTCAACCCGTAAGGTTACCGTTTCAACAGTTGGCGTCGTTCCCGGAATAGAGAGAATGGCAAAGGAGATGAACAGAGTTAAACTTGCCGTCTCACTCCACGCAACGACAGACGAGCAGAGGGAAAGAATCGTTCCTTTAAACAGGAAGTGGCCTATAGGCAAGATAATGGAGGCCTTGAGGCGCTACCCTGCAGACAACAACAGGAGAATAATGATTGAGTACGTTATGCTCAAAGGAGTAAACGACTCGTTGGAAGACGCAAGAAGGCTCGTTAAGCTGATAAAGGGAATTCCCGTTAAGGTGAACCTGATACCCTTTAACCCCTACCCGGGAGCTCCCTTCCAGCCAACCCCAAGGGAGGATATAGAGAAGTTCCAGAAAGTTCTGTGGGATCACAACATAGCCGCCTTTATAAGGGATTCCCGCGGTCAGGACATCTCCGCAGCCTGCGGAATGCTGAGAACGAAAGAGAAAAAATCTGCATAAAGGGAGGGAAAGATGGCTCTGATGCCTCTAACTGCTTTCCTCTTTCAGAAGAAAGAGGAGAACGAGAACGTAACAGACGAGCTCATCCTCTTAATCAACGAAATTGCTGCTGCCTGTAAGGAGATTGCCGGTAAGGTCAGGAAGGCCGGCCTTTTAGGCGTCCTTGGAAGTGCCGGAAAGGTAAACGTTCAGGGAGAAGAGGTTCAGAAACTTGACGAGCTTGCAAACGAGATACTCTTTCAGAGTCTCAAAAACTGTGGGAAGGTATGTCAGATAACCTCCGAGGAGGTGGAAGACGCCCTCATCGTTTCAGAGGCCGGGTACGCCGTTGCCTTTGACCCCCTTGACGGTTCCTCAAACATAGACGTCAACGTAAGCATCGGAACGATCTTCTCAATCCATAAAGACTCAGTTATGCAGCCGGGGAGGGAGCAGGTTGCTGCAGGTTACGTTATCTACGGTCCCTCAACAATGCTGGTTATGAGCCTTGGAGACGGCGTTGTAGGTTTCACTTTAGACCCCGAGTCCGGGAACTTCCTCCTCTCCCATCCTAAGATAGAGCTCCCCGAAAAAGGGAAAATCTACTCAATAAACGAGGCCAACAGGAACAAGTGGACCAGCGAAGGTTTAAGGTGGTTCATAGACTACCTGAAGACGGAGAAGTACACCCAGAGGTACGTTGGCTCAATGGTTGCAGACGTTCACAGAACTCTCCTTAAAGGAGGAATCTTCATCTACCCGGCAGACGAGAAGAACACAAACGGAAAGCTGAGGCTTCTTTACGAGGCCAAACCTATGGCCTTCCTGATAGAACAGGCAGGAGGTCTCTCATCAGACGGAACCCAGTCCCTCCTTGACATCTACCCCCACGAACTCCACCAGAGGGTTCCCGTTATCATAGGAAGCAGGTGGGAAGTTGAAAAGTGTTTAGAATATATAAAAGAGTATGGATAGAAAAACTCTATTGAAAGGAGGGAGAGATGGAGCGCTACGACGTTGTAGTTGTTGGCGGAGGCCCTGCCGGCTTTAACGCTGTAAAAACTGTAAGGGAGCTCCACCCCGGAAGGAGAGTTCTCGTCGTTAACGATAGGGAAGACCTACAGATACCCTGTGCGCTTCCCTACGTCGTTTCAGGAGTTCTTTCCCCTGAGAAGAACCGCTATCCCCTCCAGAAGGTTAAGGAGATGGGAGCCTCTCTCCTTATAGACAGGGTTGTTTCCCTGAACCCTTCAGACTCTTCCCTCTTTACCTCCGGTGGGAAGGCCATCTCCTACGAGAGGCTCATACTTGCAACGGGATGGGTTCCAAGGCGGCTTCAGGTTCCGGGAGGGAAGCTCCAGAACATCCACTACATAGACACGGCAACTCCTGCCGTTGAGGAGTTTGTCAGAAAGGTTAAAGAGGCCAAAAAGATCGTCCTTATAGGTGGAGGCTTTATCTCTGTTGGTTTCGCGGACCTCATCAGCCGGAACATGCCTGGCAAAAAGCTCACAGTTGTTGAGGCCTCTCCCAGAATCGCCTCGGGAGTCTTCTCCTCAGGAACCCTTAAGGAGATGGAGGAGACCCTTAAGAAACAGGGAGTTGAAATTCTGAAAAACGAAAAGGTCGTCGGCTTTGAAGGGGAAACTTCCGTTGAAAAGGTTGTTCTGAGCTCCGGTGAACTGGAAGCAGACCTCGTCTTTGTCTTTATCGGTTTCCTTCCAAACACAAAGCTTGCCGTAGATGCCGGAATCGCAACCGAGAGGGGTTTCATAAAGGTTGACAGGTTCCTTAGGACCTCAGCAGACAATATTCTGGCTGCAGGGAACTGTATCTACCACACAAGCGCCGTAGACGGAGACTTTACTCCTGGAATGGTCGCCTCGGTCTCTGCAAGGGACGGACGGATTGCCGGAGCCAACGTTTCAGGCCCTCAGGTTGAGGATACCGGAATCGTTCCAGCAGGGGTTACGGAGGTAGGAGGGAAGTTCTACGGTTTTGCAGGCTACACAGAGGAGCTCCTCCAGAGAAAGGAGTTCTCCTTTAAAGAGGTAACTGTTACCTCTGCCGACGCCTACCCTATGGCTCTGAACGCCAACCCTCTAACTGTAAGGCTCTACTTTTTGAAAAACGGAAGGCTCGTTGGAGGAGAGGTTATCGGGGAGAGCAAAATAGTCTCTTCAACTGTTGACTTCCTCTCCAGCCTCATAGCTGCCGGGAAAAAGGCCGAAGAACTCTTATCGCTTGTAACGGTTGCGTTTCCTCCTGTAACTCCACCGCCGCTCCTTCAGCCGGTTCAGGAGGGAGCTCTCCTCTTCCTCAAGGAGGAATCTTGAGAAGAGTTGCCGTAGTTGACATAGGGTCAAACACAGTAAAGCTCTTTTTTTACGAGGTAAAGGGGAAAAAGATAAAGAAGCTCTTTTCAGAGTCCATCTACTTAAGGCTCCTCAACCACCTGAAAGGTGGAAAGCTGACGGAGGAGGGAGTTGAGGAGCTCCTCCTCACTCTAAAGAGCTTTAAACGGC
>JALWGN010000003.1 GCA_027013575.1 Desulfurobacteriaceae bacterium | reverse complement strand
ACCGCAGGGGGAACCAGATACTCAATCAAGGCAGAACTCCTCCACAACCGAGTAGATGGGTCCTTTTTCTGTCAACTTACTCTCTATGAGAGCGAGCTTTGGCTCTACCCTTTCGGCAAAGATAAAGTTCCTCATCTTAAACAGGTAAGAGTTGAACTTCCCTCTGTGCCTCATCTTCTTTATTCTTAAAAGGGTTACGTGGGGAGTAAAGCTCTCTTCAACGGGGAAACCGAAGGGAACAAGAGCGGCGTCAACTCTCCTCTTAATCTCTTCAACTCCTTCAGACTCAATCCCAACCCAGAGAACCCTCGGCCTCTCCTTACCTGGGAAGACTCCCAACCCCTTGTAGAGAACTTTCGGCTGGGGAGCTCCCTTTAGCTTCTGTTTCAGGAAACCGACGAGCTGAGGGATCCTCTCCTCCTCAAACTCCCCTAAAAACCTGTAGGTAAAGTGGAGGTTTTCCTCCTCAACCCACTTTCCCTCAACTTTCAGAGAGGAAACGAAAGACTTCACCTCCTTAAACTCGGGAAGTGAAACAAAAGTTCCAACAAACAGCCGTTTCTTCAACTCCTCCTCCCTCACAGGGGGTAAAATATTCTACAACAACAGATTTAGGAGAACCGCTTTGAAAAAGAGGACAAAAATCGTCGCAACTTTAGGACCCGCCTCAAGCGAAGAGAAAGTTTTAAAGAGAATGGTAGAGGCAGGACTCAACGTTGTAAGGCTCAACATGTCTCACGGCTCACAGGAGGAACACAGAGAGAGGATTGAACTGGTAAGGAAAGTTGAGAGCGAAACGGGAAGACCGCTGCCGGTTCTTATGGATCTCTGCGGTCCGAAGATAAGGATAGGGAAACTGCCTAAAGAGCCCCTCTTTCTCCACAGGGGAGACACCGTAATCCTCACAACAGGAAAGCCCGATAAGGGAAAGATAACTGTAAACTACCCGAGGCTCCACGAAGAGGTTAAGAAGGGAGAGACAATTCTCCTTGCCGACGGGGCTTTCAGGTTAAAGGTAAAGGAAGTAAGGGGAAGAGATATCATCTGTGAAGTACTCGTAGGAGGCCCTTTAACCTCCCACAAGGGGGTGAACCTTCCCCACACAAAGCTCTCCGTTCCGGCACTTACCGAGAAGGACAGAGAGGACGTAAAGTTCGGCGTTGAGGCGGGAGTTGACCTTATAGCCCTCTCGTTTGTAAGGAAGGCGGAAGACGTTTTAGAGCTGAAAGAGCTCCTTAAAAGCCTTGGAAAGGAGATTCCGGTAGTTGCAAAGATTGAGAAGCCGGAAGCCGTTAAAAACATAGACTCAATTCTCAGAGTTTCAGACGGGATAATGGTTGCGAGGGGAGATTTAGGGGTGGAGCTCCCCATAGAGAAAGTCCCGGTAATCCAGAAGGAGGTAATCAGAAAGGCCAACGAGGCAGGGAAGCCTGTAATTACTGCCACCCAGATGCTAAAGTCTATGGTTGACCTGCCAGTTCCCACAAGAGCCGAGGTTACAGACATTGCAAACGCCGTTTTAGACGGGACAGACGCCCTTATGCTCTCGGAAGAGACAGCCGTAGGGAAGTACCCTGTAAAGGTGATAAGGACTATGGCGAAAGTGGCAAGGGAAGCCGAGAAGATTTACCCCTACAAAAGGTACAGGGAGCTCCCTGCAGACACCCTTCAGGACTCGCTGGCAAAGTCGGCCTGTAACCTCTCTAGGGAGGTAAAAGTTAAAGCGATAGTTCCGTTTACAAGGAGCGGAGCAACGGCCCTTGCAGTGGCAAAGTTCCGCCCTCCCGTTCCCATCTACGCCGTTACCCACGACATAGAGACTTTCAGAAGGTTAAACCTTGTGTGGGGAGTTGAACCGCTGTTAACCGTCCCTGCAGAGTCAACCGACAAGATAATTGCAAGGTCAATAGAGGCCGCAAAAGAGAGGAAGCTAGTTAAGAAGGGAGACAGGATAATCGTTCTTGCGGGAGCTCCCACGGGAGTTCCAGGAACGACAAACCTGCTGAAAGTTGTAACCGTTAAGTGAGGAAAAGATGAAAAAGGTTATCGGCCTTGTCCTCTTCCTTCTACTTGCCGGAGCTCTCCTCCTCTCCGGCATAGACCCCCTCGTAAAGAAAGGACTTTTTGTCCTCCTATTTGCGGCGGTTTTCTGGATATTTGAGATACTCCCCCTGCCGGTTACAGCCCTTTTAGTTCCACTGCTGGGAATCTTTTTAGGGATAGACTCCGTTAAATCCTCCTTCTCATCGTTCGCCCATCCGATAATCTTCCTCTTCTTCGGAGGTTTTGCCCTTGCAACTGCCCTGACGAAATACTCCTTAGACAGGCTCATAGCCTACAAAATCGTCTCGCTTTCAAAAGGCTCTTTCCTTGCGTCGGCCTTCCTCCTCTTTACGGCAACGGCCTTCGTCTCCATGTGGATAAGTAACACTTCAACAACGGCGATGATGCTCCCCTTAGCACTTGGAGTTATAGGAGCCGTAAGGGGGAAAGACTGGAGGCTAAAACACTTTATCCTTTTAGGAGTTGCCTACTCTGCAAGCGTTGGAGGAATTGGAACGCTGGTAGGAAGCCCGCCAAACGGAATAACAGCGGCAAACTTAGGAATTGGATTTACAGACTGGCTGAAGTTCGGACTTCCCACAGTCCTGATCCTCCTCCCTCTACTCTTCCTCATCCTCTACCTCTACTTCAGACCGGAACCAGAGGGAGAGATAACCTTTGAAGAGGTAAAGTTTGAGATAGACAGGGGGAGAGCTCTCGTCCTCCTGGTGTTCCTGATAACCGTTCTGGGATGGCTCTTCAGTAAGCCGATCTCACACTTCCTCGGAATAAACAAGTACTTTGACGCAGCAGTTGCCGTTCTTGCAGTGGTTCTCCTCTTTGCCCTGAAACTCGTTAACTGGGAGGAGATAGAAGAGGGAACAGACTGGGGAACCTTAATACTGTTTGGTGGAGGAATTACCCTCTCTCACTTCCTGAAAATTACCGGAACCAGCAAGTTTATAGCCAGTGTGTTTGTAGAAACCGTCAGCGGCCTCTCTCCGTTCTTCCTGGTTCTCTCTGTAACGCTGTTCATGATATTTATGACAGAGCTTATGAGCAACACGGCAACGGCCGCCATATTCGTTCCCATTCTCATCTCTGCAGCCAAAGGTTTAGGACTTCCAGCCGAAGAGCTTGCAATCCCTGCAGGAATCGCTGCCTCGTGTGCCTTTATGCTCCCCGTTGCAACTCCGCCGAACGCAATAGTCTACGGAACGGGAGAAGTTAAGCAGGAGAACATGCTGAAAGTTGGATTTCTGCTGAACATAACGTTCGCAGTAGCAATAGCCCTAATCTGTTACTTTATAGTATAAACGGCATCAGGTAAACATGCCAACTTCATGTTCATATCTGTCCACAACCTACTCAACAAGGTCGTGGTAGCGTTTGGGAAGTATTCCGGCGGCGTAGTAGACCTCTGCAACAGCCTGTCTGTAGGCTGAAAGAGCTGCCACGTAGTTGCTCCTTGCCTGGTTGAGTGCCGTCTGGGTGTCAAGGAGCTCCGTCATCGTGGCCAGTCCGTTCTTGTACCTTTTTTCAACTATCCTTAAAGACTCCTGAGCAGAGGCAATTGCAGCCCTTGCGAGCTCCACCCTCTTCTCGGCAGAGATGAACCTGTAGTAAGCCCTTGAAACTTCAAAAGCTATTCCCTTCTTCGCCCGCTCCTCGTACTCCTTGACCTTTAACCTGGCAATTCTGCTCTTTCTCAGTCTGTAGAGCTTCTCCCCTCCGCTGAAGAGGTTGATAGAAGCCCTTACGCCAACCATCCAGCTGGAGTTCTCTTTATCCCAGGGAACGTTGTCATCTGCAGCGAATATCTCTCCAAAAGCCCCTACCTGAGGCAGGAAGTCGGCCTTTGCCATTCTCTCCATGTCTTTTGTCTGAGAAAGCCTGACTTTTAACTCCTTAAGCTCTGGCCTGTTTTTTACTGCCGTCTCTATCAGTTCGTTAAGGTTAAAACTGAAGGGTTTATAGGTCAGGTCGCCGTCTACAGAGAGCTCCACGTCTGGGAAATCTCCGATGGCTACTGCCAGAGCTCTAAGTGCGATACTGTAGTTGCTCTTCGCTTTAACAAGGTTCTCTTCCATCTGCTCAAGGTAAACCTTAGCCCTCAAAACGTCAGACTTTAACCCTGTTCCTGCCTTGTAAGCTGCCTCTGCTATTTTCAGGTGGTTCTCGGCATCCCTAACGGCAAGCTGAGCCGTCTCAACAAACGCCTTTGCGGCCAGAACGGAGTAGTAAGCCTTTACAACGTCGTAGATAACTGTATTTTCGTCTTTTTTAAGCTGCTCCTTAGTAGCTTTTACCTCTTTTTTCGTAAGGTCAACGGCAGCTCTTAACTTCCCTCCAAGCCATACGGGAACCGTAACCTTCAACCCGGTCTTAAAAAGCTGAGACTTCCCGGGGTCGTTAAAGTCGGTATTAAACATGTCAAGCTTTTTAACTTCCATTCTGTTCATTATTGCGTAAGGCGGGTCTGTCGTTTTGTTGTACTCAGAAAAGAGGTCAACCTTTGGCAGAAGGTGAGCCTTTGCTATTCTGTACTCGTACAGTTTCTCCTTTACCTCTTCCCTCTTTGCCTTCAGCAGGTTGTTTTTCTCAAGAGCTGTCTTTACAGCCTCGTCTAAGGTAATTCCAAGTGCGTTAACGGTTCCCGCCAGGAACAGAACAAGAGCTGCAAGCTTTATCCTCATAACGCTCCTCGTCTTACAATTCAAATATTGCAATTAAGTTATACTTTTACACTACTTCTGAGTCAAGCGGACAAGCTTAAGGTCTCCTGCCACTACAAACTTACCGTCTATCAGAGCCAAAGCTCCCCTGTTAAACTCCACCAGCCTCTCTACCCTCTCTCTGGCCTCCTCAACACTCCTGCTGTTTCCCAGGTAAGTAGCGCTACAGTCGGAAACAACCGGGTCTTTACCTATAACCGTTGCAATGTCTGTCCTGCCAAGGCTCAGAGAGTGTCCTATTTTACTGGAAGAGGTTGAGACTCCCCACTCTCCCGGCGGGAGCTCTACCCCCAACTTCCCTGAAAACTTCGGGTTTTTAGAAAAGAGCGAGACAACAACCGGCCTAAGTACTCTCATGTAGAGATCCCCGCCGTTCTCAACGATAAACTGGGAAAACCCAAGCTCTACAAGCTTCTTACCGATAAACAGGTTAACAGCTCCGGCAACTCCGGCCATAGGTCCAACGCCAACCTTCTCAGAAGCTTCCCCCATAACCCTTACAACTTCAGGAACAAAAGGGGGAAGAGGGAGAGGCGTTAAAGACTTCAAAAACTCAGGGTTCTTCTCTCCAAAGGCCTTTATCTGCTCCCTGATAGAGATAAGAGCAGAAAAAACCTCCCTTTCAACTTCCCCTCTGTACTCCCCCTCGGGAACGGCTATCCAGAGGTCGCTCTCCCCGGCAACTACGTTAAAAGCCTTGAAACCTTTAGGGTTCTGAAAAGCCCTGTAGAACCGTTTCTCCGGAAGGGTAAACATCAGAGCTCTTCTATCAGTTTGGTTATCTCTTTAGATCTTTCAAAAGCGCTCTTAACGGCCTCTATGAAGGCGCTCCTTACTCCTCTCTCCTCAAGTTTTGCAACCCCTTCAATCGTCGTTCCAGCAGGGGAGGTTACGGAGTCCTTCAACACCTCTGGGTGTTCCTCTCTAGCCATAAAGGCAGAACCTAAAAGGGTCTCAACAACGAGCTCTTTTGCAACTTCCCTTGGCAGTCCAACTCTAACGGCTCCGTCGCACATAGCCTCAATAAGAATAAAGAAGAAGGCAGGGGAGCTCCCCGAAACCGCCGTTACGGCGTCAAAGAGCTTCTCTTCAACGTCAACAACTTTCCCGCAGGCCGAGAGGAGCTCCTTCACCAAATTCCTCTCCTCATCTAAGAGTCTGAAGTTATCGCAGTAAGCTATAACTCCCTTCCTAACCTTTACAAGAATGTTAGGCATAATCCGAACAACCTTCTTATCGTCTCCTAAAAACTCTTCAACCTTCCTTATCGGGTAACCTGCAGCCATAGAGACGACAACCTGAGCAGGAGAGACAGCCTCTGAAATCTCCTTCAAAACGGCAGAGAGAACCTGAGGCTTAACAGCAAGAAAGACAACGTCGCTGTTTGCTACAACTTCTAAGTTCTTCAAAGTGGTTTTTACTCCATACTTCTCAGACAGAAACTTTAACCTCTCCTCGTTAACGTCTGAAACGACAACCTGAGACGGAAGGAGAAACTCCCCTCCAACGAGAGCATCTATAAAAGCTTCAGCCATGTTTCCACCACCGATAAAACCAACCCTAACGTTCATCTTCACTCTCCTTTGGGATTTGCCTATATTATAAGCTCAAGATCAAACGGGTATTATGCCCGGGTGGCGGAACTGGCAGACGCGAGGGACTCAAAATCCCTTGCCCTTACGGGCGTGCGGGTTCAAGTCCCGCCCCGGGCACCACTTTAGAAATTAACTCTCATTGAGATCTGAAAATTTCTGCCAGGCATCTCGTAGTTTTCAACGTAAAAGTACTTTTTGTTAAACAGGTTATTCAAGGCAAACTTGAAAGAGATATTTTCTAAAGGAACTAACCGATAAGAAACGTTAAAAACACCAAAACCTGGTACCTCTTCATAGTAACCCTTCCTACGGGAATAAAAGTTACCAGTTAAAGCTAAGCTATCTTTTTTAAGCAAGTTTTTCTTTATTAATACGAGAGAGAGTTTATGTTTAGGAACTAAAACAGTAGGATCTGGTGTCTTATCTGGAGTAAATTGAGAACTAGAAATCTTTGAATCTTGATAAGCATAGGAGGAATAAAATGAAAAATCATAAGGTAACTTTAGCAATGCACCCAATTCAGCTCCGTTAAGCCTAAAATACCTCAGGTTTTCAATTATTCTATGGGGAAAATTTTCGCCGAGTAAACGCTCTGCAGCTTCAAAGTTACTTACGATAAAGTTTCTAATTTCGTACCTGAAAAACCTAATTGAGAAACCAAATTCCTCTACTTTCTTCCTTAACCCTATTTCATAGTCCCATCCCCTTTCGGCTTTCAACTTGTAACCAGTATAACCGGAGCTTTTCAAAGCACTATACTCACGTCCAAACCACAGAATTTCCTCTGCTCTAGGAGGTCTGTAAACCCTTCCAACTCCGGCGAATAGCTGCAAATTACCAAAATCTTTCGTTAAAGTAACAGTAGGCATAAACTCTGTTCCACTTATGTTAGGGGCACCTAGTGCATTTCCTTCCCAGCTCTCTACTCTTAAACCAACGTTTAACATAAAAAGTGGAATCTCTCTCTTTAGCTCACCGAAAAGAGCATATCGCCTTAGTGCAGTCTTATTTGCAGGAACAAAGAGCTGGTTATTCTTCTCTATTTCTCCATATCCTGAATTCTGAAACTCTAATCCCAATGTCCCAGTACTTCTAAAGAATTTAAACTCTTCAAAAAGGGCTCTAAGTCCATAAGTTTTATCATCCCTTCCATCAAAGCTCATGGAAGTCAGCTTTTTACCTGCTGGCGTTTTGAAGATTCCATAATATATCTCTCTTTTTAAGCTCGTATTTGAGTAGAGAGCTAAATTGAAAAGACCACTTCCGGTATCTCTTAAAAAGGAAAACGCAAACCTATTTGTTGTTCTATCTATATAGTTATCTCCCGGCCTATAAACTAAGTTAAGCTTACAGTAAGGAGCACAAGCAAGACTGAAATAGGTCTCTCTGACAACCGGGTAGTCTGGGTCATAACCTGCAATAGGATTATCAGGATCGTTAAGAACCGGTAAACCATCTTTCACTCTATTTTTCTCTAAGGAAAACTTCAAAACGGTAGATTCTCCAATTAAATGGTAAAGAGAGAACTTACCACTGGAAGCTTCTACAAATCTACAAAATCATTCCTCAAATAACCATTACTTCTCAGTCCTCCAAAAGAAATATCGAAACCCGTTGAATTCACAAAATCCTTATAAGTAAAACCAGCTTTAACGGTTCCATAGGAACCAGTAAGAGTCTCTATACTAAACTCTCTATAAGAGGGAAAACTTTCTGTTTCAACTATTAAGTTTCCTCCTGGATTTGATCCATACACCACAGAAGGGCCATAAATAACTCTAACTTTTTTAATATTTGTAGTATTAAAAGCTGAAAGATCAAAATAAAAGTTTCCTCTGATCCCAGAACTATTTACCGGGAATTCGTCCTGATAAACGTACACTCTCTCCGGACTAAAACCTCTTAGAAAGAATATATCTCTCGGAGAAATCAACCCTGTCAAAGAAGCAAGCGTTATACCTGGAAGAAGGTTAAGAGTTTCTTTAAAAGACACAGACTGAGGAGACACACTTTGAATAGTCTGTTGAGGCTGAGCAAGTGAAGAAGCTTCAACTAGAATTTCCTGAGAACGCGCTATTGATGTAGAAGAGAAAATAAGAAAAAGAGAGGTCAAGAGAATTTTTCTCATCTAGCCCTCCTCTCCTTGGTATGAAGATACCATACAAAAATCATACCACAAGATGAAAAAATTAAGAAGTTGTAGGAAAGGAGGGACTAAACCTTAAATCGGTTTAAGATCCTATAAAGGTCACTCGCCTCTCTATAGATCTCTCTTATCTTTTCCAACGTTTTCTCTATTACTTTAACGTTCTCCTTAGAGTGCTTATCCATATCCTGAATCAGTAATATAAGCTCCTCTAGATCCGCTATTATCTGGGAAGAGGTTGTAACAATCGTTCTTTGCACCTCTGCTGTTTCATCCATAGCCTTTGAAACTTTCTCCATTTCATCTATTACGCTTGATGAAACTTCTTTTAAATACTGGTCATTTTCCCTATTTCTAGCGCTTATGTTCTCAGTAACTTCTGAAATAGCATTTACTATGTTGGTGAGTATTTCACCTATTGACTCTGTGTTTTTCTGTATCTGCGCAGCAAGTTTTCTTATCTCATCAGCTACAACAGCAAACCCTTTACCTGTTTCTCCTGCTCTAGCCGCTTCTATAGCAGCGTTGAGAGCTAGAAGATTCGTCCTTTCTGCTATATTCTTGATTATTTTTATAATATTTTCTATATCTTGAGCTTTCTTGTTAAGTTCCTGTAGTTCACCTATTGAAACCTCATTTTCCTTGCTTGTGGTCTCTACAATCTCCCTTAATCTCTCAATACTTGATCTTGCACTTTCAACCCCTTTAAGTGCTCTAGCAATGTCTTCCTGAGACTTAGAAAGGAGCTCCTCAAACTCTTTGACAGGTTCAGAAACATTTAATGCTAACTCTGAAGCTTTCGCTATATCATTCATCTCCGTTCTTATTTTCTCTCTGAGGAGTTCAGAGTCCATCCGGAGCTCCTCTGCTATTCTAAGGTTACTTTCAGCAGAATGACGGGCTCTCGCAACTATCTCTCTTACCTTATCAAGGAAGGCGTTAAAGTACTTAGACGCAAGATTAATTTCGTCTCCTTTTTCAGGATCAAACCGCAACCTCTTAGTAAGATCTCCCTCTCCCTCGGATAGTTCTTTAGTCATCTCAAGAAAACTATTAAGAGGTTTAACAATATTAAACCTCACAAAAAGCAGAAATAGGGTTACCAGCACAAAAAGGGAAGCTATAGATATAAGGAGAGCTCTATTTTTCCTGAGGGAGAGAAGACCAGCCATTATCTCTCCCTCTTCCATTTCTGCAATAATTGCCCAACGTTTACCGTAAACATCAATAGGACCATAAGCAGCAAGAGCTTTCTTCCCTAGAAGATCCGTCGTTTCTATTACTCCACTTTTACCATTGAGAGCAAGCTGAACTGCTTTGTCCTTTAGCTCAAGTACGTCTATAGTTGTTTTAGACTGCCTGACAACCGGATTTTCAATTTCGTTAAGGAATCTAACATTGTTTTTCAATTTAAAGTCAGAACCTACTAGTAAAACCTCCCCTGTCTTTCCTAAACCAACCTCTTTAAACCGATAGTTAAAGTTAACTATGCTATCTATTTTATCTATCGGAAGTTGGAAAGCTAAAACTCCCAATAACTTACCATTATCATCAACAACAGGAGTTGCTATAAATGCTGCAGGCTGGTTATAACTTGGCTCATAAGGTGCAAAATCGGAAAAGAAAACAGTCTCTCTTCTGGAATTAACAGCCTCCCGAAAAACTCTAGCAAGACCTGTATTTTTATACGGCCCTGTAAGTAAATTTGTAGCAAAATCTTTTTCTTTAAAAGCTGTATAAACTACAGTACCATTTCTATCAATCAGAAATATATCGTAAAGGCCGAAATTTTTAAGTAAAGAATTAAAGTCCTTATGGTAACGGGCATGTACTTTCATATAAGTACAGTCAAAGGCATCGTTTTTGAGTAACAGATTTTTCTTACCTATAGGATAAGGATTTTTAACAATGAATATATACTGAGCTATAAGACCGTTAGGATTCCTAGGCAAGTAAAAACTGGCATCTTTTATAGGTTCAGTACCAGGAATGGAGGTGTCTATCCTGGGCAAATAGTTTTTTCTGTACTCTTCCAGAAGAGCTTTACGCACTAAAGAAATATCCAGAGGTACCTCTTTTGAGAGAAGGTAGAAACCGATTTCAAACTCTTTAAGAGCATCAACTGTAGAAGAATTCTTCGCCTCAGAAAGAAGCAAACCTCCCATATATTCAAAGTAATCCTCAATATGCTGTTTCTTGGCTTCCCTGATAACTGTAAGTTTTTGAGACGCAACTTTTAACAAGTTACTTTTAGTACTCTGATAAGAGGAATAACCCAAAACTACAGCAAGTATAAGTATTCCAACAACACCGGATATTGCAACCTGTTTTCCAAGAGAAAGCTTACTTAGTAGCCTCAAGATATCCCCGCAGCTACTGAATGATGAATCATTGTTATTATATCAGGAAAATCTAATCCCCCCAAAAGGGGGGAATTTAAAAACTATGCAGAAAAGTTTTTAATAGCTTGCATTACCATTTCTTTAGCGAATTCACTTCCTTTAAACTCTTTAACTTTTACCCATTTGCCGGGCTCAAGGTCTTTATAGTGCTCAAAGAAGTGTTTAATCTCATTAAGTGTAGCCTCTGGAAGGTCTGTAACTTCATTAATGTTTTTAAAGGTAAGATCTAACTTATCAACGGGAACGGCAATTATCTTCTCGTCTTTACCGCTCTCATCCTCCATTACGAGAACACCAACAGGTCTGCACCTAATAACGCTTCCTGGAACAACAGGCTGCCTTGAGATAACCAAAACGTCTATAGGGTCTCCGTCGTCTGCCAAAGTGTTTGGAACAAAACCGTAGTTGGCAGGGTAAAACATTGGGGTGAAGAGGAAACGGTCAACAAAAACTGCTCCACTTTCTTTATCTACTTCGTACTTAACGTTTGAACCCTGAGGGATTTCAATTACAGCGTAAATGTCCTCCGGTGGATTCTTTCCCGGTGGTATCTTCTTTACGTCCATATCAAACCTCCCTGTATATTTTGAGAGGATTATAACCCGATATCAGAATCTATTAGAACGTATAGCCAATTTCGCAGGATTAAGATAGAGACTAACAATAGTGCCTATAAACCCTGATAACATTAATAGAACTATGATAGTAACTAAAGTCAATATATAAACAAAAATCTGACTATCATTTTGACAAGTCAAAAAAGCTTCCTTATCAAAAAGGAACAAATAAAGGAGCCATATCATCCCAATAATAATACTCCATCCCCCTACAAGAGCTTGAACTATAGATATAAATCTCCAAATAAGGGAAAGATATGATCCAAGCCTACTATCAAAAGAAGAAACAGTCAACAAAAACATTGTTGAAAGAGTTAAGAACATCAAAATTAATGTAGTTATTAATGTTAAAACGGGAAGATCTTCCATACTCCCTCCCAAGGTCAAGCGGCCTGAAAATCACTGAACTTAATTAAACCATCCATTATTTGTTTTCTTAGAAGCTTTCTATCTGGCATTAACCTAATAACATGCTCATTGTTATTCAAAAGCATATTTTTAAATCTCACATAATCGCTCTTCAAGGCAAAAGTGGGATTCTCCACAAGAACTGCTCTTCTTTCTTCAAGAGGTTTATGGAAAGCCTCTATATACAGATACCTACCTCCTATAGCAAAATGATTTATATCACTAAAAGCATCATCTTTTTTGTAATAGACATATACTTTATCAGGATGCTTTAAGAGTAACTCAAATACTGGATGAATTTTCTCTAAAGGCAAATCGTCTATTCTAGAATTTTGTAGCTTTTTATAAACTTCCTTGTCTACAGATATTACGGGTCCAAGGACAAAGATTACCCTATTCTGAGAATTTTTGAGAAATTCTTCAATAACTGGTTTAAGCTGGGAGTAAGTCTTAACATTTGCCTCTCCAGCATGGACAAAAACTTCTCCATTAACGCGCCTATAGATATCCTTAAGGCACTCTCTCAGCTCTTTTTCATTGAGAATAATTCTATACTTCTGGCGAGCAACCAGCCAAACAAAAAACATTAACCCTATAAAAGAGATAACAAAAACGACAATTAATAATAACTGCATGAATCCACCATACCTCCCGTTTTTTAGCGGAAATTGTAACCCGTAACTAATAAAAGAACATTAAACATATTTAACCTGAGTTGACATATACGAATAAAGTTAATATTATCTAATTCAAGGCTGATAGGAGGTCCGTACGCATGAAGTTGGTGGAGGTTCCCGAAGGAAGAATAGTACAAATTACAAATATAACTGGTGGACTTGGAGTAAGAAATAGATTAGCCGCAATAGGACTATATCCGGGAGCAACAGTTAAAGTTGTAAAAGCACCACCCGGCCCTCTCATCATAGAAGTTGCCGGAAGCAGGATTGCTCTTGGTAAAGGAATGGCATCAAAAATAGAAGTCAAAGAGATTTCAGAACAACATAAACCTTAAACAAGCCAAAATTTTCATACGTTTAGATTAACTTTAAAGTTAATTTAAGCTTTCTTTACCATGTAAAAGCTTCTTTACGTACACTTTATCCCTACCAGTAAAGCACAAAGAGGAAGAATAGAAGGAGTAATATGATAAATACCATAGTTCCATCCATGAAACGCCCCCTCTAAGTTCTTATTCAAAGGACAAATATACTTTTGCTTTCCAATCTTAGTGTGAATCTAAATTAAAAAAGATAGTTGAAAAATCCAAAGAAAGTTAATATTATCTAACTAGCTACCATTAAACTCTCTTAAAATCTAGTGGAGAAGAGGAAGCAAGATGAGAAGGAAGGTAAGGGTAGCTCTGGTAGGGAACCCTAACGTCGGGAAAACGGCTATTATGAATGCCCTGGCCGGAACAAACGAGATGGTCGGTAACTGGCCAGGAGTTACAGTTCAGAAGAAAACAGGAAGGTACCACTTTAGAGGGTTTGAGATTGAACTAATAGATCTCCCGGGAATCTACAGTCTTACGTCGTACTCCCTCGAAGAAAGAGTTACAAGAAATTTCCTACTGAGTGGGGAGTATGATGTTGTAGCAAACGTACTTGATGCAACTTTACTGGGAAGAAACCTTTATTTAACTCTTGAGCTCTTAGATATGGGAATTAAACCGATCATTGTTCTCAATAAAATTGATGAGCTCAAAAAACTTAAGTTCTCCATTAATACAGAGAAATTAGAAAAAATTCTCAATTTACCGGTAGTTGAGGTATCTGCAGCAAGGAGAGAAGGTTTAAACAGACTATCTGAAATATTTCTTCAGTTAGCAACAGGAGATATTAGACCAAAAGGGTTTACCCCCATTTACTCAGAATTTTTAGAGGAAGCAATTGAGCTCGTTACACTCAAACTCAAAAAACAAATACCTCAGGATTTCAACTTCAATCTAAGATGGTTTACTATTAAACTCCTTGAAAAGGATCCAGAAATAAGGAGGATCGCAGAAAGAGTTCTTCCAGATCCTACAACTATTTTTGAAGAGATAGATCAAATAGAGAAGGAAGTCAGAGAACGCTTTGGTTTAGACCTCCCCACATACGTATCAAAAGAGCGCTTTCTACTTGCCTCCAAGATAGCAAGGGAAGTTATTGAAAGCACCTCTTCAGAACCAAAGGAGACGCTAAGCGACAGGATAGATAAGGTAGTAACAAACCCTATAACTGGAATCCCAATTTTCTTTCTAATTATGTGGGGTGTTTTTAAACTTACTTTTACATTCAGCGAACCTTTCATTGAGGTTATAGATCACTTTTTCAGTGACTTACTTCCCTCTTTAGTTAAGGTTTATCTCCAGTTCCTTCCAACGCCTTTGATATCTCTCTTAAACGAGGGTATCCTGGCTGGAGTAGGTGCGGTAATGGTCTTCCTGCCCATTCTCGGTATTCTCTACTTTCTAATGTCGATCCTTGAGGATTCAGGATACATGGCAAGGGCTGCAGCTCTTTGGGACAATTTTATGAAAATCTTTGGACTGAGCGGAGCTTCTGTAATTCCAATGATCCTGGGCTTTGGGTGTAACGTTCCTGCTATTTACGCAACAAGAGCTATGAGATCCTCTTATCAGAAGTTAATAACAATGGCCACTATTCCCTGGATCTCCTGTAGCGCTAGGCTTCCGGTTTATACAGTATTTGTCGCAGCCTTCTTCTTTGAAAAGAAAACCCTCATCATTCTCGGGCTCTACTTACTCGGAGTCATTCTGGCACTTCTACTTGCAGCTTTAATGTCTAAGTTCCTCTACAGAGAAAACGAGGATGAGTTCTTTATAGAGCTCCCCCCATACAAACTACCCTCCTGGAACGTTGTCTTAAATGAAACCTGGATAGAGGTAAAGGACTTCATCCAGAAAGCGGGAACTGTAATATTTGCTGTATCCGTTCTCATCTGGGCCCTTGCTTCACTCCCTCCTGGAGTTGAGTACGCCGGAGAGGGAAGTATAGTTGGCAAAATAGGAAAAGCCATCTCTCCGCTGTTCCACCCAATTGGAATTGAGGACTGGAAACCGGTCGTTGCTCTTATCTTTGGAGCTCTGGCAAAAGAGATCGTAGTTGGAACTCTGGGCACTCTCTACGGAACCGGTGAATCAGGCCTTGTTGAAGTTCTGAGAAACGTCTTTACACCTGAAAGCGCTCTGGCTTTCCTGGTCTTTACGCTCCTTTACACTCCCTGCGTTGCAACTATGGCAGCTATAAAACAGGAGAGCGGAAGCTGGAAGTTTACTCTGGGAGTCGTTGCAATAGATTTAACGACGGCATGGGTGCTGGCTTTTATCACTTACCACCTGGCCACTCTTATCTTTTAATCAAATCGTGAGAAGGCATTGAGAAAGAAGAAAACGGTTTACGTCTGTCAGAAGTGCGGCTACAGAACTCCAAAGTGGGCTGGAAGGTGCCCTGAGTGTGGAGAGTGGGGAAGTTTAGTTGAGGAGGTTGAGAAGAAGGAGGTAAAACACCGCTCCTCATGGGTTACCTCCTCGGCTACCTCTCCCGTTCCGGTTACCGAAATAGAGAGCTCCACCGAGAACAGAGAGAGAACCGGAATAACCGAGTTTGACCGGGTTCTAGGAGGAGGAGTAGTAAAAGGCTCCGTTTCTCTCATATCCGGTGAACCGGGAATAGGGAAGTCAACCTTCCTGCTTCAGATCGCAAGCCTCTTTGCAGAGAAAGGGAAGGTTCTTTACGTAACGGCCGAGGAGTCTCCTCAACAGGTAGCACTCAGGGCTAACAGGCTGGGAGCTCTAAAGGAGAACCTGCTTATCTACTCTGAGAACAACCTTGAAGAGATCGCTCAGCAGGTGGAGAGAATAAACCCGATCCTTGCGGTTTACGACTCCATCCAGACCCTCTATCTACCCTACATAGAGTCTGCAGCAGGCTCAGTTTCTCAGGTAAGGGAGTGTGCGGCCTTTATAACGAACCTCTCCAAAAGAAGGGGAATAACCAGCTTTATAGTCGGCCACGTAACTAAAGAGGGAACCATTGCGGGGCCTAAAGTTTTAGAGCACATAGTTGACGCAGTTTTCCAGTTTGAAGGAGACAGAGGCTACAACTTTAGAATCTTCAGGAGTATTAAGAACAGGTTCGGGTCAACCGGAGAGCTTGCCGTATTTGAGATGACAGAAACCGGACTGAAAGAGGTTCCCAACCCTTCACAGTTCTTCCTGGAGGAGAGACCTAAAGAGAAAGCAGGTTCTGTCGTATTTGCCGGAATTGAAGGAAGCAGACCCCTCCTTTTGGAGGTTCAGGCTCTGGTTACAAGAGCTGTTTTTACAACCCCCCAGAGAAGAGCAAAGGGAATAAACGCAAACAGGCTCTCTATTATAGTTGCAACAGTTGAGAAGGAACTGGGAATACCACTGAGGAACTTTGACGTTTTCGTCAACGTTGTAGGAGGGGTAAAGGTTGACGAGCCTGCCGTTGACCTGCCAGTAGCTGCGGCAATCGTCTCAAGCTACTTTGACAGACCGATAAAACCGGAATTTGCACTGTTTGGAGAGATAGGCCTTACGGGAGAAGTAAGAAGGGTAAGACTTGAGGAGCTGAGGGAGAAAGAGGCCAGAAAGAACGGGTTTGAGGTTGTTAAAGGAATCAAGCATATATCAGAAATACCGGAAAAGCTTCTCGTTTAATGGCGGAGGCGGATGGGAATCGAACCCACCACCCCGCTCCTAGCGGGGCCACCGGATTTGAAGTCCGGGGGGGACACCAGCCCCCGTCCGCCTCCGGGAGTTAAATTTCTAACGGAGCTCCCGCCCCGTCAACCTCTTAACCAGACCTTCGCTGTTGGCAAAGCACTCTTCAACCTGAGAGACTGTAAGGCCGGCTCCAACCCCTACAGTTATTGCAAAGCTCCTCGTAACAAGATCTCCCGGCGAGTGGGCATCTGTGTTTATTACGAGGGGAGCTCCCACCTCTGTGGCAAGCTTTGCAACGTGGCCGTTGGTTATACTGTGCCCCCTTCTCGTCGTAATTTCAAGGAAAACTCCCCTCTCCTTTGCCAGCTCTACCTCTTCTCTGGTTATGAGCCCCGGGTGAGCGAGGATGTCGGCTCCCCCTTCAATTGCAGCCCTGTTCGTTCCAGGAGCTACGGGCTCAACAACAGTTTCCCCGTGGACAACAACGATTCTGGCTCCAGCCTCCCTGCACCTCTCTATAAGTTCAGGAATCTTAGCCGGCGGAACGTGGGTAATCTCAACTCCCGGAACAACCACAACAGACGTACTCTCGTTAAGAACTTCTAAAGTGTCGTAGAGCCTCTCTAAGAGGAACTTGTAGTTTGAGAAGTCTGCGTGGTCCGTTATAGCAATTGCCCTGTAGCCGATAGCCTCTGCCCGGCGAACCAGCTCGCTGGGGAGGAGCTCCCCGTCGCTAAAAAAGGTGTGGGTATGAAGGTCTATCATCTTTAAAACCCCTGAACTAAATTTTTTAGTATGAAAAGTATATCGGAGATATACCAGACCCTCCTGAAAACGTACGGAAAGCAGAACTGGTGGCCTGCAGAGACTCCATTTGAAGTGTGCGTAGGAGCCGTTCTTACACAGAACACAAACTGGAAAAACGTTGAAAAGGCCATAGAGAACCTTAAGAGGGAAAACCTAATAACTCCAGAGGCCATTAGAGGCCATTCTCTCCTGTCCCGAAGAAAAACTCCAGGAGCTCATAAAACCCGCTGGATTCTTCAGGCAAAAAGCCAGATACCTCAAAAACCTGTGCCACTTCGTAGAGAAAAATGGAGGGATTGAAAACCTGAAGAGAATAGAAATGGAAAGTTTAAGAAAAGAGTTACTCAAAGTGAAAGGGATAGGGAAAGAAACCGCAGATAGTATTCTACTTTATGGGCTTAACAAACCATCATTCGTTGTAGATGCTTACACAAAGCGTTTGTTCTCCAGGTTAGGAATAATAAAAAGCGAAAAATTTACATACGAGAAGGTAAAAGAACAAGTTGAAAAAGAGATGCCACCTTCTGAAAACTTGGAAACGTATAAAGAACTCCATGCACTAATAGTAGAACACTCAAAAAAATACTGTAGAAAGAAACCTTTATGTGCCAAGTGTCCTCTGCGTAAAAGATGTTCAGCATATAGTAAAATGAAAACATCTGAAGTTAAACCGTGAAATTTTCCAGACATAACTATGCTAAAATAATTACGCTCAAAACTCTAAAGGAATAGCCCATGCGAGACCTAAGCTTCTTAAAACTACCTCAGGCCGGAATAGATACAATCATAACCTTCATACTCATATTAGCTATTCTAATCCTGGCACTTATTCTAATCGGACTTTTAAGGGAGTACTTAAAGGCTAAGAAACTTAAAGAGTTCTTCTTCAAGGAAGCCTATGAAAGAGGACTTTCAGATAAAGAGATCCAGATTCTGTGGGAGTACTCACTTAAACTAGGAAGGGACCCCTTTTTGACCCTAGAGTTTAAAGCTCCCTTTGAGAAAGTCGTGGATCTCTACCTCAAAACGGACCCGAATGCCGACGAAAAACTCGTTCAGGATATGAGAGTAAAACTTGGCTTTGACTACGTACCGTATTTCGTTCCTTTAGTATCTACAAAGGATATTGAGCTCTTTCAGCCGGCAAAGCTATATACTCAGGAAAAAGAAAGCTTTGAAATTGCACTTTTTGACAAAGACGAGAAGTATATGTACTGGGCGGTTATTGACAAAAAGGGAATCCCAAACATTTTAGGACAGAAAGTTACAATTTCCTTTGTAAGAAAAGGTGATGGTATCTATAAATTCGAAGGCACCGTTGAAGATATGTATATAGAAAATGGAAAAACTATCCTAAAAATTCCCCATACTTTTGAACTAACAAGGTATCAAAGGAGGGAGTATACAAGAGTTGAAGTTGAAATACCGGTAAGAGTTGGTATTCCTGATGGGGAAGAGATTCAGTGGCTAAAAGGAGAAATTGTAGATATCTCTGCGGGTGGTGCAAAAGTCTGTATACCTTTAAGCGAATCTCAAACAGAACTACAACCGATGACCCAGATTATCCTTAAATTTGAGCTTGCTGGTAAGCAGCTCAACTTGAAGTCAATAGTTGTCAACGTCTACCCCAGAAGACACACAACCTGTTATGGCGTAAAATATGAAGGTATAAAACCTGAAGACCAGAAGTTTATCCACGATTTTGTAAAGAGAGAACAGCAGAAACTGGCCCAACTTCTTGTGAAAAATAGAGGATGAAAGGGATAAAAAGTCTCCTTAAAGTAAAGAGAAGGGAGCTCTCAGAAGAGGAAAAGCGACTGAAAGAACTCCTTAGCAAACTGGAAGAGTTAAAGCTGAAAGAGAAACAGGTAAACCAGAAGATTGAGGAAATCAAAAGGTGGAGAGCAAGAACTTGCATTGAATTTGGATTCATGAATGAATATTCAAAGAGGCTCTTTAGAGAGATTGACGCACTGAGACGTAAAACCGTAAAACTCTCTAGTGAGATAGAGAGGCAGAAGGAGAAATTGGCACTTAAAAGAGGCGAAGTGAAGGCTGTTGAAAAACTCGTAGAGAGAAGGGAGAAAGAGAAGTTAAAGAAGGAAGAGCTTCTCTTAGAGAGGTTTATCAATGAGGTTCTTAATAGCCGTACTAACGCTTAGTTTACTGGTGCCAGGAGCGCTGGGCCAGGAAAAGGTTGAAAAGAAAGAGACAAAGAAAGAGATTGAGAGACTTCTTGCACTAAAGAAAGAGGTAGAGTCTCTTATAAAGAAAAATCAGGAAATTCTTAAAAAGATAGAAGAAGAACGGGAAAAACTAAAACAGGAAAGAAAAGCTTTTCAAGAGGAGATAGAGAGAGCAAGATCTGAAAGGTATAAGAAACTTGCAAAAATTTTCTCAAAGATGGATCCCGAAATGGCTGGACAGAAGATTTCAGAAATGAGTGACCCCAAAGAGGCCGCTCTCATCATCTACAACATGAAGAGCAGAATAGCTGGCGAGATAATGAACTACGTTGATCCAAAAATGGTTGATAAGATTGTAAAAATACTTACTAGTCTTAAATCCTCTTCCTCTGACGGTAAATCCTAGCTAATATCCTGGCAACAGCTCTGTAGAGCTCCTCAGGAATGTAGTCTCCCACATCACAGCTCTCGTAGAGAGCCCTGGCAAGCTCTGGGTTCTCCTCAATAGGCACGCCGTTCTCTACGGCAATCTCCCTTATCCTTAGAGCAACGTTATCTACCCCCTTAGCAACAACTTTAGGAGCGTGCATTTTACCTCTCTCATACTTGAGGGCCACAGCATAGTGGGTCGGGTTTGTGATAACAACGTCGGCCTTTGGAACTTCAGCCATCATCCTCTTCATAGCAATCTCTCTCTGGCGGCGTCTAATGGCAGACTTTATAAGGGGATGACCCTCCTGCTGCTTCCTCTCCTCTTTTACTTCCTGCTTACTCATTTTCAAGTTTTCTTCATACTCCCAGCGCCTGAACAGATAGTCAACCCCTGCAATGGGAATTGATAGAAGACCAAAGGTAAGAAACAGGATTACTGAATTTCTGGCCAGGAACTCAACCTGTTGATCAAAAGGGATAAAGGATAGGGAACTAAAACCAGAGAGTACGTGAGTAACAGCGTAGTAGCCCACTCCAACCGCTATTAACAACTTGAAGGAGCTCTTAACCGTTTCAAAAATGGTCTTTAAAGAGAAAACTCTCTGTATTCCTGTTACAGGGTTTACGTTTGAAAACTTAGGGACTAACGGTTTAAGTGTAAAGAGGAAACCAAACTGAACGACGTTTCCTAGAACTCCCACAACCATCAGAAGGAAAAAGATAGGAAGGATTAGTATAAGGAAGACGTAACCTGACGTTAGGACAAGAAGAGAAATGTCATGAAAAGCCGACTGAGACAGGGTATAGTAGAGGTACTCCTTCAGTTTATAAAACGCAAAAGGCAAGTAGAAGATGAGAGAGATGGAAACCGCTATCAGCGATAGAGCTATAGGGACGTCCTGACTCTTTAGGACCTGACCTTCCTCTCTTGCTTTCTGACGCCGCCGCGGCGTTGCCTTCTCGGTTTTAGAGGGATCTTTGGCCATCTATCCTCCAAGGACCTTAAGTGCTGAAATAAACTCCTCTATAAACCTCTCAACGAGTCCCCTTAAGAAGTAAACTAGAGCAGGAAGACCAACAGCTAACAGGAAGAGACCAACAAAGAGTTGAACGGGCAGACCCACTATAAAGACGTTGATCTGAGGAATAAGTCTATTTATTAGAGCTAACGCCAGGTTTGTAATAAAGAGAGCAACGAGAAAAGGGAAAGCCATCTTAAAAGAAAGGTAGAAGAGGAGAGCTCCCTCCTTTAAAAAGAGTTCATAAACTGGCTGGGAGAGAGAAAAGGAGCCTATAGGGACCACTTTAAAGCTTTCAAACAGAGCTCCAATAAATATCCTGTAACCGCCTGTAGAGAAGAAAACTCCGTAAAACAGCAGAACAAAAAAACGGCCCAGAACGGACACCATTCCAAATGTAGGATCAAACATATTGGCAACCGTAAGTCCCATCATGTAGGAAATGAGCTCTGCTGCGTAAATAGCCACACTGTAGAAAACCTGGGCAACCAAGGAAAGAAAAAGACCGATTAATACCTCTTTGATCACTAAAAGGAAAAGGTTTAAAAGTGAAATGTGAGCAAGGTCCACTGTTGTATCCACGTAAGGGAGAGTAAAGAAGGTTAGAGCCAGGGCAAAAAGAACTTTCACGTTTGGAGGAACAAACGGCATAGAGAGGAAAGGGAAGGAGAGTAAAAGTGAAGATATACGAATAAGAACGAGAAGAAAGACTCCAAAGTGAGAAGAGAGGTAGGAAACCAGCTCGTTCATCTTACCATCTGGAGAAGGTAGTGGAAGTTTTCCTTAGTATACTCAACAAGCTTCATAAACATCCAACCACCAAAGATAAAGATTGAGACCAGAGCAGCAAGTATTTTAGGAATAAAGGTTAAAGTCATCTCGTGGATCTGAGTGGCTGCCTGAAAGACACTTATAACAACGCCAACAAGGAACGTTATGATAAGAACCGGAGCTCCCACTATAAGAGCAACTTCAAGCATCTTCTGTCCTAAGAATATAACCTGGTCAACCGTCATCTGTAACTCAGCAGAATTGATTTAATAAGAAGTTCCCAACCGCCAGAAACTACAAAGAGAATCAGTTTAAAGGGAAGGGAGAGCATCATAGGAGGAATCATCATCATACCCATAGACATCAGAATACTAGCAACCAGAAGGTCTATAACGATAAAGGGAAGGTAAATAACGAATACAAACTCAAAGGCTGTTTTAATTTCGCTAACCATAAAAGCAGGAATTAAAGTAACCATTGATACTTCTTCTGGTGAACGGGGCCTTTCTCCCCTTATGTCAAGAAAAAGCTTTAAATCCTCTTTTCTCGTGTTCCTCAGCATAAACTCCTTTAGAGGAACAACCGCCCGCTCAACGGCTTCTACGTCTGTTAGTTCCCCCTTTAAATAAGGTTGGAGGGCTACCTGGTTTACCTTCTCAAACGTTGGAGCCATTGTGAAAAGGGTAAGGAAGAGAGAGAGGGCTATAACGACCTGGTTGGGAGGAGTCTGGGGTGTTCCAAGGGCGTGGCGAAGGAGAGAGAGGATTATGACGATTCTCGTAAAGCTCGTAACCGTTATCAGGATAGAAGGAGCTATTGCAAGTACCGTTATGAGAAAGAGAATTTTGAGGGTAATATCTACGTGGCCGAGAGCTCCGGCAATGTCTGAAACGGTCTGTCCGTAAGAGTTAACCGGTAGAAGTATCAGCACTGGAAGAATCGGCAGTCCCTTTTTCATCTTTCCACTCTCTCAGAACTTTAAACTCACCTCTTGAGTAACAGCAGAGAAAAGTTGTGTCTCTCACTTTAAAGAGGAGGAGGGAGCTCTCCCTGTCCAGAGGATACCTGTCAACGACTTTTATCTCTCTACCTGGCCGTCTTACAGTTCTGGGGTTAAACTTCACAACGACAAAGTAAAGTGCTAAAAGCAGGAGAATTAAAACAGCAGAATTTAACAGGAACTTCAGAGCCTCTTCAGACAAGGTCAACCAACCTCAGGCTTATCTTATCATTTATGACGATGATCTCCCCTATTCCAAAGGTCTGATCGTTAAGTTTCACATCCAGGTAATCCTCAAGCTTTTTGTCAAATACGATGAGGTCCCCCTCTTTCAGTTTTAGAACTTTTGAGAGGGGGAGCTCCTTGCTCCCCAGAACAAGCGATATTCTTAACTTTATGTCACCAAACTTTTTAAGCTCTTCCATCTTAACCTGTCTGAATAATGAACTCTGTGAAGTAAACGTTCTTGACTCCTCCCAAGGGAAGGATAGCGTTAACGCGCTTGGCTATCTCCTCCTTCAGGAACTCAATTCCCTCCGGCGTTCTTATCTCGGAGCTCCTCTTTGTAAGGAGGAGCGTAGTTATAGCGTCCTTTATCTGAGGAAGTCTCTTCTGAGCCTCCTGCTGGACCTTCTGGTCCTTCAACTCCAGAACAATAGAGACCTTCAAGTACCTTTCAATATCAGGGTCTGCCAGGTTAACAACAAAAGTTCCCAGGTCAAACATAACGCCAACGTTTTCCGTAGCCTTTATCTCCTCAATGATCCTCTCTGCCTGTTTCTCCTTACTCTCAGCAGCCTTCTTCTTATCAAGAACAAGAAACTTGTACGCCGCTCCACCACCTGCTGCAGCTATTAAGATAACAAGGAGCAGAAGGATCAGCTTCTTCTTACCGCCTCCTTTCTCCTCCTGCTCCTGATTTACCTTCTCCTCTTCAGCCATCTACTACCTCTTGATGTTCATAGTTTCCTGAAGTATCTGGTCATCTGTAGTAATAACTCTGGCGTTTGCCTGGTATGAACGCTGAGCCGTTATTAACTTAATAAACTCGTTGGCAATATCTACGTTAGACATCTCAAGCATACCGCTCCTGACTTTTGAAATCACTCCTCCCGGCATAATAACCGGAGTGTAGGTCTGCATGTTGGGTACGTACAGCCAACTTCCCTTCCTTACCAGCATCTCTTTATCTTTAAAGTTTGCAACGGCAAGCCTGGCAATGTCCTTTACTTTACCATTTGTGTAAGTAGCTTTAATAACACCATCTTCACTCACCGATAAGGACATTAAATCTCCCTTACTGTTACCGTCCTGTTCTGCGTAGAACATAAAATCGGCAGCCACCTGCTTGATAGAAGAGTAATTAACGTTAATAGAAAAGAGAGCTGACCCGTTACCGAAGTCTATATTCGTAGTAGCAACTTTCTGGGGATTAAGAGAAACACCCGTAGGCTCATAGTATATGTAATCGACTGCTGCGTTCTGTCCCACCTTCTCTGGGTAGAGCCAGAGAATTCCCGCTGAAAGGTCTATTTTTCCTACAACGTCGTTTGTCGTAGGATCCACAATATCGGCTATACCGTTAGAGTCGGGATCAGTCACATCGTAAAAATTCCCATTAATCTTGATAGGATAAACTCCTGGATCCAAGTTGTCGGGGGGAATTTTCTTAATGGGCCTATAGGTAAGTTTAAACTCTATTACCTCTTGAGCGCTGCTATCTCCTACCTCTGTACCAGGAACAACTGTCCCCGTTAAGTTCTTCTCAACGCTGTAAAACGTTCCATCTGTAGGAATGTCCTGATATACCCTGAAGTTTACGTTTCTAATGGTATCTGTAACTCCATTTGAGAAACCCGGTATCTCTATTGTTCCTGTTGAGTAATCTATAGTTCCTATCTTCTCTCCAGTCTCTTTATTTATCAGTTCTCCCTTTCCATTATCAACGACCTCTATTTGATTACCAAGATTATCGGTATAGGAAAAACTAACACTTCCTGGTAGAATAGCTTCATCCTGGGCAAGGGAGATCTGAAACTCTGAATCTTTAATCTCACTAAGGCTATAAACTGTCATATCTGACGATTTAATGTCCAGATCCACATCTGGAATATCATCTCCATCCCTATCGTCAATAGTTCTTGAGTCCGTTATGTTAATAGATCCAGTTAAATAATCTACTTTTCCAAAAATTTCACCAACGTTATTTGGATTATCCTCATCTTCAACAACAACCAGATTTCCTTTCCCATCATCCATAAGCATAACTTTATTATTGTTGACTGTGTAAGAAACTTCAACGTTGCCAGGAACCAGAGAACTGTACTGGGTTGTTACTGTTCCATTATCATCAACTATCTTATCAATAGTGTAGTTTCCGGCACTCCCCTCAAGAGCGTAGTTGGGGAAGTAAACAGCCCTATCAACTTCTCCATAAGCTTCTACCTTTCCAGTATCAAGCGTTCCATCTGCTTTGAAAGCAAGCTTTGTAAAAGCATATTCGTATGGTCCTAATTTTATAGGAAAGCTCTTATCATCAATCTGCATAAAAGCCAACCAGTAACTGTTATCGTTGTTGTCCTTCTTATGAATAAAGTAGGTCGTTAACGTATGGGGGTTTCCAAGAGAATCGTAAACGTCTATTGAGTTTGAGTAGTTATAAGTTGTAGAAAGACCCGGGTTAAACACTGATTCGTCGATATTGGGGGTATTTGGATCATCTTCTATGAATTTTGCCCTAGAATCTAAGTTACTGGGATCGTCAAACTGCATATAAGTTGTTGATTTTGGGTCCATACTCATTGGAATGTTTATGTTTCCAATAGTGCCAGCCATATTCCCATTCTCATCAAGCATCCAACCCTGAACTTTCATTCCCAACATATTTATAAGGTCACCATTTGCATCAAGCCTAAACTGTCCATTTCTGGTGTAGTATGTTCCACCTGTTTCATCTTTAACCATAAAGAAACCTTCTCCATCTAGAGCAAGATCAAGGGGATTGTTAGTATTCATAAAAGTTCCCTGACTAAAGTCCTTCACTGTAGCACTTATAAATACACCACCCCCTATCTCTTGGTTAACGGGAGCTCCGTTCTTAAAGGTTGTTAAGCTTCTAGCCAGGAGGTCTTCAAAAACAGCATTTTCAGCTTTGTAACCAACAGTGTTAACGTTAGCTATGTTATCAGAGATCACAGAAAGCCACTCTTTATCGGCAGAGAGACCTGTAAAAGCAGTGTAGAAAGACTGCAGCATCTTAACCTCCTATCCCAATTACGTTTTCAACAGGTATCTGATCAAAGGAAGTAACCAGGTATACACCATCTTCCAGCTTTCTTATTCCCTCTACATAGGCATAACTCTCAACTCTTACGTCAACAGGACTACCATCACTCCCCTTTGCCACAACAGAAACTGTGTAGTAACCGTCAGGAAGGGAGGGATTTTCTATCTCTACCGGGTAGCTGCCGGGGGAAAGCTCCGTAAAAGTTTTTCTCTCAACAACATTACCGGCTGGATCTTTAACCACAACCTCCACGTAAGAAGCAGGAGTCTCAAGGTCAATGTAGAACTTTCCCGAACCTTCTTTCACGTAGGTCCTATCACCGCTGTATAGAACTTCCTTTCCTATAAAAGAGGTTGCGTAGAAAAGCTCAGCAGATTTTAAGGAGTTCTTCAGGTCATCAACACTGTTCTCAAAAGAGTTGAGAACCTCCATCTCTCTAAGTTTTACTGAGTTGTTAATGAAGTCGTTTATATCCTCAGCCTGGAGGGGATCCTGCCACTGAATAGTTGCAAGTAGAACCTTAAGGAATTCATCCTTAGTCATCTCTGAGTTGTCGTAGTCCGGTCCTACAATCTTGACTTGTGAGTCATTATTCAAGAAGATGCCGTCCACATCCATACCGCTCTCCCTCCTTTATTATAGAGTCTATCAAATTTTGAAACTGTCTGAGAGACTCTTCAAGGGTAACTCTAGTCTCAACTCCTTGCTGGATAAACTTTTCAACTCTATCGTGGGCGAAGATTGAGAGATCAACCAGCGGAGAGGTCCCCCGCTTGTAAAGTCCAAGCTGTATGAGTTCCTGGTTCTCCCTGTAAATACTCTCCAGTTTGAATAGGAGAGACTGCTTCTTCAGTATATCCTCAGGTAAAAGCTGGTGAACCAAACGACTAACACTCTTCAGTACATCAATAGCTGGAAAGAGCCTTCTATTTGCCATTTCCCTTGAAAGAACGATATGCCCGTCTAAAAGGCTTACTGCTGCATCGGCAACTGGATCCTGAGAGATCTCATCTCCTTCAACTAGAACGGTAAATATCCCTGTTATACTTCCCCCCCGCAAGAAGTTACCTGCTCTCTCTATAAGGCGAGCAAGGCCTGAGAAGACGGAAGGAGTATACCCCTTTGAAGTTGGTGGCTCACCTATTGAGAGACCTATCTCCCTCTGTGCCATGGCAAACCTGGTAAGCGAATCAAAAAGGAGAAGAACGTCTTTTCCACGGGAGGAGAAGTACTCGGCTACAGCAAAAGCTGTATGGGCTGCCCTAATTTTTGCTAAAGGTGGCATATCCGAAGTTGCAACAACAACAACTGAGCGTTCAAGCCCTTCCTTTCCTAAACAGTCCTCTAAAAACTCCTTTACTTCCCTTCCCCTCTCCCCTATCAGGGCAACAACATTTACGTCAGCTGAAGTGTAACGGGCAACCATACCAAGGAGCGTACTCTTACCCACTCCGGCTCCTGCGAATATTCCTAACCTCTGGCCTTTTCCCACGGTTAGAAGAGCGTTTATGGCCCTAACTCCCAGATCCAGAGGTTCCCTTATCCTATCTCTCTCTAACGGGTTAACAGGCATCGGTTTAAGAGGAACAAAATCCGTAGGTACAAACTCTTTACCGTTTAGGATCCTCCCAAAAGGATCAACAACCGCTCCAAGCAGCGAATCACCTACCGGGAACTTGAGCCCGGAAAGCTTGGCCTCAACTTCTGCCCCAAGAGTTATGCCACAGGGATCGTCGTAAGCCATGAGAAGGGTCTTTCCCTCTTTAAATCCAACAACTTCTGCCTCTAGGGTTTTATTAACTGTACAGAAATCCCCAATGTGAACCTTCGGAAGCTTTGCCTCTATAACTGCCCCTTTTATTCCCAGAACTTTTCCCTTTACTCTGTACTTAGGTAAGTTTCTTAATCTCTCTCTCAAGTTCTTCCCTCAAGAGCTTTAACTTATCCTTAACCTTTGACTCCAGAATAAAATCCTTGAAATTTAAACGGAAATCGTTATCTCCAAGCTCCGGATTGACCGTAACGTTTTCTCCTTTCAAAACCTTACCAAGTTCTCTACCAACTTCAACGGAGATTAGATCCTCATATGTAAAGGAGGAAATGAGCTCTTCCAATTTCTCTTTAACAAAAGGGGCGTTCTCGGGAGACGTGTAGAGGAACTCCAAAATCTCTACTAAAGAGTTAGAAACTGATTTCAAAAAGTTGTTTATAACCTGCTCCCCTTTCTTCTCAACTTGAGAGATAAGATCGTTGAGGTTTTTCTCAAGTCTCCTAAGTCTGTCTAAGTACTCACTTTCTAGCTTCTGAACTGTAATCTTCAGCTCTTCTTCAAGTTTCAGGCGAGCTTTTTCAGCTCCCTCTTGAAAACCCTTCCTGTAGGCTTCCTCCTTTACCCTCTCCAGTTCCTTTTTATACTTAGTTTGAAGCCTTAGCAACTCCTCTCTGTAAGCCGCCTCTATCTCTTTAATACGATTTACGTCGTTCTTCCTCTCACTATTATCTGTTTCTAACTTCTGGTCTACCTCTAGAAAAGGCGAGAAGTCTTCAAGGTCTATCATCTAAGACCTTCCTCCTTTAGCCACTTGCTGATAACGTTTGTAAGGAGTTCAGGGTACTCCTTACCCACTTCAACCAACTTAAGGTAGAGAGGGTCCTGTTCAAGTTTAATCTCTTCAAGCTCCTCCTCGTGTTTTTTCCGGGCTTCAACCTCTGCCATTAGGGCCTCTGGAAGCTGCATTTCAGGAGGAAGTTCCTCTTTACCCTTACCTTTTCCTCTGAGGAATTTGAATAGGAGAGCTCCAAGGAGAAGAACTGATGCAGCCACTCCTCCAACTACGTAGTAGATCCAAGTTTGTCTCTCCTCCTTTCCTTTTTGACCGGCTAGGAGTTTTGCCTCAAACGGTACGCTTGCAACGGTTACAACGTCTCCCCTTTTTGGATCGTAACCTATAGCGCTCTTTACTATCTCCTCATACGTCTTTATCTCCTGAGGTGAACGGGGAACAAATTTGTACTCAACGGTACCGTCCTTTGTCTTTACCTTTTCGTACTTTCCGTCAACAAGTACACCAACAGTTATTCGTTTTATCCTAAATACAGGGGTCAGAGACTCTTCAACGGTCTTAGAAACATCGTAGTTTGTAGTTATATCCTTTTTCTCCCTCTTAATAACTTGCTGCTGGGAGCCGATGTTCACAACAGGAGGAACGTTAGTTGTAGTACCAGGAGCTCCCTGAGGTTGCTTTTTTACCCCTGTCTCCTTCTCCTGCACTTTCCTTTGACTAACAACAGCTGTCATGTCAGGATCGTATATCTCTCTCCGGGTCTGAACCTTACCTGTCTCTACTTCAACAGAAGCCCTAACAACAACCTTACTACCTCCAAGGACCCTAGAAAGCATTGATTCAACTTTCCGCTCAATTTCCCTCTCTAGCTTCTGTTTAATCTGAAGCTCTTTGCTTGCTCCGGTCTCATCCTCTCCTTCTGAAATGAGATCTGTAAGGACCCTTCCCCTGTTATCAACGACCGTTACATTCTCCGGTTTAAGCCCAGGAACGGCGTGGGATACAAGAAAAACTATAGCTTTTACCTGTTCTGGCGTTAAATCCCTTCCAGGCCAAAGATCAATTAAGACAGAAGCTTTAGGCTCCTCCGACGGCCTTACAAAGATAGAGTCCTTTGGAAGGGCAATGTTTACCTTAACATCTCTGACAGCATCTATCCTTCTTATAGTTCTCTCAAGTTCTCCTTCCAGGGCCCTCAAGTATTCAACATTCTGTTGAAACTGGGTTATCCCGAGCTTTGTCTCGTCAAATATCTCAAAACCCACAACTTTACCGTGGGGAATTCCCTTCGCAGCTAGCTTTAACCTAACATCGTAAACCTTATCCTTTGGTACAAGGATAATAGAGCCATCCCCTACAACTTTGTAGGGAATATGCTCCTGCTGAAGAACGGAGAGTATCTCTCCGGCGTCGTCGGGGCTGAGATGGGTATAGAGAACAGCATACTCTTCTGAAGGGTGCTTAGTAACAACTATAAAGGTTAAAAATGAAAGGAGAGTAAGAGCCCCCAGGAGCAAAGCAATGCTCCTGGGGTTGGCCTTCTCCCTTAAAGTTCTCTCAAATTTCTCCTTTATCTCCTCCAGCTTCAAGGAACCCTCTCCCTGTTAAACCTGCATCCTCATTATTTCCTGATAGCTCTCAAGTGCCTTATTACGTATTTCGGTTAAAAGCCTTAGGGAGAGGTCAGCCCTCTCTATGGTGTATATAGCCTCTTCAATGTTCTTAACTCTTCCCTCAGATAGAGCCCTCTCAACCTCTCTGGCAGAAAGCTGCTCCCTGTTGACCTCTTTAAGGAAGTCCTCTAAAACCTGAGAAAAGGAAACTTTCCCTTCCTTTCTTTCCACGGAATTTGGCAAAAGGCCGAAGAGATCTGTCTTAAGCTCAACCTTCATGACACCCCCTATGCTTTAAGAACGTCTATTACGTTAATAATGCTGTTTTTGTAAGTGTTAAAAGCCGTAAGGTTTGCCTCGTAACTTCTAACAGCTGATATCATGTCAACCATCTCTTTAACTGGATCTACGTTAGGAAGGGTGACGTAACCGTTTTTATCCGCTAGAGGGTTTGACGGATCGTAACGGAGACGAAATGGAGAAGGATCTTCAACAACTTTTTTTACTCTAACTCTGTAAACGGGAACATCCCCTGAGCTATCCAGAACAGCCTCAAATACGGGAACTTTCCTTCTGTAAGGTTTCCCGTTCTCATCAGTGGAGTTTGCATTGGCAAGGTTACTAGAAGTTATATCCATCCTAACCCTTTGAGCAAGCATACCGGTAAGTGAAACTTCTAAACCTTTAAAAATCACCTTTACCTCCCCTGAATAACCAGTTTCAGCTTGCCAATCTCTTTTTTCAGCGCCTCATTTATAGCCCGTATCATCAGGTTTGTTTCAGCAAGCTTTGCCAGTTCTTTATCAAGGTTAACCTTATTACTATCGTAACCGGAGTAGTCGGGAGAGTTAACAAGTTTAAACTTTACGCCAGTTTTAGAAGGATCCATGTGGCGTGGGTCTGTCCTCTTGAGGTGAAGGGCTTCCTCAAGCTCCCTTTCAAACACTAGGTCCTTTGGCTGATAGTTAGGAGTATCAACGTTGGCAATATTTCCTTGAATCACTTCTGATCTACGGAAAAAGTAAGAAGCCCCAATCTCTAGGTCATCTAACGGTTTGAAGAGCTCCAACTTTCTCCTCCCCTAGGATGGCATCTTCGTAAGCCGTTCTAGCTATAACAGACAGATTATCTATACAGCCCTTTATCTTCCTGTATCCCTCTTCCGCCAGCTCCAAATTACCAACTCTCACTGCAGAGAGGGTAAGGTAACTACTAATTAAGCAGTTGGTATAGCCGGCATCTGTTAAGTCTTTCGCCATACTAAGAGCTACTCTGTACCGATTTCTCAAAAGAGACTCTTCAAGGAGAGCATCCAGTGCTGCCCTCACTACGGGATCCTTACCGTAACTTTTAAGAAGTCCCTTCTTACCCTCTCTGTAGAGTTTGAATGCAGAATCAATATTCCCCATTCTGGCATACCCTGCCAACATTACTGCTATTAATTTTACCGTCTTTTTACCTTTACATACCTTCTTCAGAATATTAGGATTTACAACTTCTTTCCCAGAAAGGAGGAGTATTTGTGAGTAAAGAACTCTATAGCGGCAACTATCCTTGTTCTTCACCTTATCAAGAACTTTAAGGGCCTCAGAGAAGTCCTTATCATCAAAAAGTGCCTCAGCCATAAGGAGCCTACTCTCATCATCTCTCCAGCGGTTTACCATGTAGGAAAGGAGCTCTACCCTCAGCCTCCTCTGATTGCAAACCTTAAGATCAGATGCAAACTTCAGCAGAACCCTCTTTCCAAAGATTTGTTGAAAGAACTTTGGATTCGCTCTGTAGAGAAGACAGCCTTTGTTTGAAGGAAGCTTAAATATGTAAGGCCTCCAGAGGTACCTTAAGAACTCCCTCTGTTCATACTTCACCTGCTGAGGAAAGACAAGGGAGACCTCCCAGAGGAGCCTTTTAAACACGTTGTCAGGAGAGCCTAACTTAAAGACCAGGTACCCTAGGTCGGCCAGAGCGTATATCCCTACGTAAGTTGTCCTGTAGTTAACAAGAACTTCAGCAATAAAGTTTATAGGATCCTTAAAGGCTCTGTCGCCAGAGAGAAGAGCCCTGTACTTAATCTCGGGATCTTCCATCATAGGAATTACCTTGAGCCTTGCAACGTAAGCCTCAGTTGAACCAGGGTAGTCCCGTATTACTGTGTAGTAGTACACAAAAGCTAGCTTTTTGTTCCCCTTCTTAAGCTCTATATCACCTAACCTTAAGATAGCCTTCCTTATAACAGCAGGATCCTTTGTCAGCGAGGCAACTCTTCGAAAAACCTGCTCTGCCAGCTTAAAGTTTCCGGTCCTGTAGATATCTTCAGCCACCAGCAGGTAATACTCGGGATTATCTATAAGGAAGTCCTCAAAGTCCTTGTACAGCTTAAAAAAGTAAGGAAGAGCTTCTCTGTACTTACCTTCGGAGAAAAGAATTAAACCCTTTAAGAACTCTACCTCTCTCTTCTCCTGACGGTTTAACTTAGCCGTTGATACCAGAATGAAGTACTCGTCAACAATGTCCTTCCTCCTACTCCAAACAGCAGTTCTAACAATTCCCAAGGTGGTGTCTATTCTCTCCTGCTCAGTTTTTGCTGCCAGGAACGCCACCCTGTAAACGGCAAGTGCCTGCTCGTAGAAAGAGAGGGCTTCATATATCTTAGCTTTTGTGTAGTAGTACTCCCAGGGAAGCTGCCTGTTCCCCTGGTGGATGAAGTAGAGTTGAAGGTAGTTTAAAGCCTGCCAGAAAAACTTCTTATTTCCCGTTTTCCTGCCAATTGCGTAGTAAGTTTTCGCCAGCATAAGGAGACTGTCTGAGTAGTACTTGGAACCAGGCTTAAGGAGCTTTAAAAAGTAGTCGAGAGCAGTTGAATAGGAACCTATCTTAAACTGCTTAACCCCTTTTTGATAGAGAACAGCATCTCTATCTATAGTAACTGCTCCCGCCCCCGAAAAACACAGTAGGAGTAGGAACACTATAACCCAGTTCAAATCTTCAGCTCCAACCTTTTAGCAGATCTACTCTCATAAGTGGCGTAGCGCTCTTTCCTGTATCTCAGAACAATTTTACCTGGAATGTAACCGGAACTCTCTATAATCGTAGTAATATCTCTAACTGTAGATGGGTCCAGGTGAAACTCATCTAGAATCTGAAGATTTAAGTTTAAAACCCTTCCAATTGTCATAACTGATAGTTTAAAATTCTTATCTACATAAGAAATTTGTGCCTCATTATTCCTACCAAATTCGTAAAACTGGTGGGAGGGATAATTCTCTTTACCAGTAGAACTCTGTCCGTCATTTGGTAGACTGAAGGAGTGATCTAGTGGAAGAGCCGTGAATGATGATGTGGAAAAAGGCTGGCTTGAATTCTCAGTATGTTGCCGTTGAATTGAATGGGAAGTTTCCGATAATGGAGCACGGGGGACTTTCACTGAAAGTGTAAAAAGGTGGACAGGAGGGGGGGACCTCCTGTCCACTACCGCCCTCTCTGGAGCGGGAAGCTTGCCGGGGGGAAAGGATGCCTTATTAGTATCCCTATCGGAACTTTTCTCACTTCTAATCTTAAATTTTCCTTTAATATTACCAAAGTCATACCCTGATTTTGTATAAGTTTCAATTCTCTTTTTAGAAGGTCTGGTTTTTGCTTTCTGTTGTATTCCCTGTTCAATTTTAAGAGAAAAATCGTTCTTAACTAAAATTTTGGTTTCTTTATAGCGATATTCCGATAACATCTTTCCTTTAAGCGTTACAAACCCAGGAGTAACCGCTATATTTTTAAATTTAACGTTTACTCTCTGGTTATTTATTAGTTTTCCATCATCAGTACCTAAAACTTCAGTCGGTTTAACGGATAAACTTCCGTTATCTTCTTTTTCTGTAACCAAGAATTCCTGATTAGCTTTAGTTCCAAATGCCAATTTTTTATCTAATCCTATTTTCCCTATATTACTATTTTTAGAGTATAGCTTGTATTTAACATTCCTTAAATCCAGAAAAGCAAATTTTAAAATATTATCTTTAACACCTTTCCAAAAGGAAATCTCCTTACCAACTGTTAAACCGCTAATCCGAGAAGTTCCCTTCTTTAACATCCAAAGAGAGTGACTACTTTGTAACACAGCCACGCTAACGAAGGCAGTTTGAACGTCATCTGTACTTCTCTTCTCACGGAAAAAATAGTGATTCACCGTTTGCGCTGGAGCTACATCAAAGACCTCCGAGCCTCTATCAGAAATCCCCTCATAAAACACTAAAGAGTATCTATCATCAAACTTGCGTTCAACTCTCTCTCCCTTTTCCAGCTTTAAACGAACCACCTTTCCAAAGGTCAGTTTCGGATTTTTTTGAAGCTTTAACTTTGAAGCTGCAAAAGTGTTCAGTTTTATCTCTTCAGGCCTAATGGAAAAAGAGTGAAATTTCCAAATTTTCCGTCTATCTCCACTGGAGTAAACATTTACAGGTCTGCCTTCCAGTTTATCAGTAGAGATTACCTCAGTTCTTCCGGGCAGCAGGTTTATACCGATAACTCTGTTCTTACGTTCAAGGTTTCCTGCAAACTTCTCCAACTTCAGAGCTCCCGATCTAATTTCTAAGGGAAGACCCTTCTTAACTTTCAAGCCATCAGGTTCTCTAGGCTCTTCTAAAAGTTGAGAAAAACTCAACAGTAGCGCATCAAACTTCCCTTTAGAGTTCTCTGTTCTACTCCTGTTAATTCTGCCGTCCCTTTTACCTTCTACTTTTAGGCCGTTCAATAGGATATTTAGAATATTCATACTACCCTCAAGCATCATCTTCAATTATAACTGATGCTCCAAACTTTTCTTTAATTTTTTTAAAGCTCCGCTCTTTATCTGTGAAACCCTGGAGACAGAAACTCCTAAGATTTCACTAATTGACTTCAGGTCTAGCTCCTCAACGAAGATAAGCTGAAGAACGAGCTGTTCCTTCTCTGAGAGTTCTGCAATAGCTGAAGCTAAAACCTCTTTTGCTTCCTCCCTAAGGAGAAGTTCCTCCGGACCAGGCTCACCCGAAACCAGAATATCTTTCACTAAGTACCTTTCAGAGTTGCTGAAGAGCTTTTCCTCAATAGAGATTAACGTAGCTATCTCCTCTCTCAGATCAGAAATTTCCCCGTTTTTCACCTTCTCCCTTACGCTCCTTGGCAGGAAATCGAGCTTCCTGAGGTAGTCTAGTATCTCTCCCCTGATCTTTATGTAGGCGTAAGTGGAGAACTTAGCCCTGTTCGAGTCGTACCTATCTATCGCTTTTATTAAACCTATAACTCCTGTGTTAACGAGTTCTTCAAAATCAACAATACCCTCTGGTATCCTGCTGTAGATCTTACTAGCAACCTTCTTAACTAACGGAAGATGCTCTATAACGAGATCTTTCCTGGATTTTGTATACATTAAACACCTTCCTTCAAGAACCGGAGTATTCTCTTTATAAAGCTTTCCTCCTCCTCTGGAAGAACCTCTCCTGTCTCAAGTTGAACTATCTTTCTAAGAGCTATAGAGAAGGGATCTGATGGGTAAAGATGAACCAGTGGTTTTCCCTCCTTCAGAGCCTCCCTAACCTTTGGTGACAGGGGAAGAACACCTGCCAGTTTTAACCTGAAACCCAGAAATCGCTCAACGGAAGAGCTTAATCTATCAAAGGTTTCAAAGCCCTCCTTTCTAGAAGAAACAGAGTTGACTATAACTTTAAAGGAGGAGTAACCGTAAACGTTGTAAACGCTCTTCACAAAGGCATAAGCATCTGTAAGAGCAGTAGGCTCTGGAGTTGTAATTATGTAGGTTTCTGTTGCTGCTCGTGAGAAGTTGACTGTAAAACGGGATATTCCAGCTGAGTTATCCAAAATCACGTAGTCATAACTATCCATAACCCTGTCAAGCTGAACGAGCAGATTTGCTGCCTCGTACGATTCTAGTTCATCAAGGGAATCTATACCCGAGAAGCCTAAAACTACATCAAAGTTGTAGGCTCTCTGAACAACCTCTCCAATGGAGCTCCCCCTCAAAACGGACTTCAGGTTCTTTGAAGGATCAAGACCTAACAGGAGGTGAACGTTCCCAAGTCCTATGTCGCAGTCTAAAAGGAGAACTCTTTTTCCGAACGAGTTGGCTAGGATGTAGGCAAAGGAAGTTGAAATTGTCGTTTTCCCTACTCCTCCCTTACCACTAACAAAAGAGAGAACCCTGCACCGGCTCCCTCTATTCTTTTCCCTTACCAGCTCAATTAACTTCTCTGCCTGCTTTTCCATCAGCCTCCCAGTATAAAGTCCGATATAACAGCGGGGGTTAAGAGTTTAATGTCCTCAGGAACTCTCTGACCTGTACTGACGTAGGAGAGGGGCAATCCAGACTTTACCCCTACGTTAACCATTACACCAGGCCTTGAAGACTCGTCTATCTTAGTAAATAGAAGAAAATCAACTGGGAAAAAGCTCCTGTATCGGTTTACAATCTCCATTGCCTCCTTTGTGTCGTAGTTACAGGAGACCAACAGAACATACTCTATGGAAGTACCCAGAATTGAGAGCGTTGCCTTTATTTCACCTATTCTAAAGTAGTCGTAGTGACTTCTACCTACAGTATCTATCAGTATAACGTCAAGGTCTGCAAGGTTGTCAACTATCTCTTTCAGCTTCCTCTGATCTGTAGCAACGTAGAAGGGAACGTTGAGTATTGAAGCGTATATTCGGGCCTGCTGGGTTCCTCCAACTTTAAAAGTATCTGTAGAGATCACCCCAACTCTAAGCTCCTGTTCTATAACAAACTTACTGGCAAGCTTAAAAAGGTTCGTTGTCTTACCAACACCAGTAGGACCAATGAAGGCCAAAACTCTCTGTTTGCCTTTTTCAACTTTTATCTCGCCGGTAAAGGAAAGTTTTTCCTGGAAGGCATTAATAAGGGCCTCTTTAAAAGTATTGGTGCTAAGGTCAAGCTTTTCTGTCTCTATATCAAGACCACATGAGACTTTTACTAGTTCAGTAGCTACATCCGGTTCAACTCCTTTCTTTACAAGCAGGCTTACCAGCTCAGCAGCATCCCCCGTAAACTCTTCCAAATGGGGTATCTGACAGGGGAGTTTGTCCTCAAGGTGCTCCGGAACAGAAGGAACAGAGTGTTGAGGTGGAAGTTTTGTAACGTTCTCTTTTAGGGTAAGGAGAAGCTCTTTCAGCTCCCGGAGCTCCTCTTCAAGCTTTTCCACTTCTCTCTCTCCCTTCTCCTCCTCTTTCTCTGTTACAAAGAGCCTGTATTTCTTCTTTCTAAAAAAAGGAATCCTCCCGGGAACTTTTTCTACCTCGTAGTAGAGGATCTCAATCTCACCCAGTTCTTCTTTTGCTCTCTCTATGAGAGCGTTAAGATCTTCTCCTTCGTAAACTTTTACACTCATTTCCCGTCAACCACCCCAACTATGTTAAGTTGAACTCCCGGCTCAACTTCTGAGTAAGAGATAACGGCAACGTTAGGCAGATAGGGTTCAAGAATCGTCCTCACAAACCGCCTAACAGCAGGGGAGGTAAGAATTACCGGAATCAACTGTCTTCCCAAGAAGTGGTTTATCCCCTCGGAAACGCTCTTTACCAGGTTCTGGACGAAAACAGGGTCAAGGGGAGGAAGGTATCCGTCATTCTCCTTTACTCTCTTCAGTATAAACTCTTCGGCCTCCGGTGAAAGGGAGAGAGCAGTTAAAACACCATCTCTAGCGTAAAGACTCGTAATGAGGCGTGAGAGGGACTGCCTGACAAACTCCGTAAGGACATCAGGATCCTGAGTCTTCTCTACGTTATCGGCAACCGCCTCTATAATTGTCAAGAGGTCTTTTACAGGTATTCCCTCTTTTAGGAGATTCTGTATTACTTTAGTTAACAGGCCGTAAGAAACAGGCTCTGGAACCATATCCCTGACGATAGGATAACGGGAAGCAAGTTTTGTAACCATATCCTTAACGTCGGCACGGCTTACTATTTCGTGGGCGTGCTTCTTTATAACTTCAGACAGGTGGGTAACTATAACTGTTGGAACGTCAACTACTGTATAACCAAGTAGCTTCGCCCTATCCCTCTCCTCGTCTCCTACCCAGTAGGCAGGAAGCCCAAAGGCCGGCTCCTTTGTAGGTTTACCCTTGACGCTTCCTCTTACACCTCCAGTATCAATAGCCAGGTATTTACCCGGCTCTACCTCTCCCCTTGCTACTTCAACGTCCCTTAGGAGAATTCTGTACTCGTTGGGTTTCAGCTCCAGGTTGTCCCTTATGTGGACCAGAGGAATCACTATACCAAGCTCTTTAGCCAGCTGCTTCCGCAGGTTCTTAATCTTCTCAACAATCTCTCCTCCCTGGCTCTCATCAACGTAAGGAATGAGAGAGTAGCCTATTTCAAGGGTTATGGGCTCAGGTTGAACTATAAGGTCCTCTGGCTTTTCCTCCTTTCCTTTCTCAAGGAGCTCCTTAGCTCTTTTCTGGGCCTCTTCAACTTCCTTTAGAGATTCGTACTTGTAAACCATATATCCAACAGCAGCAACCAGAGCAGCAAGGAGTGAGAAAGGAAGCGTTGGCATTCCAGGAACAATTCCGATAACGGCTAGGGTAAGAGCAGCCATGAACAAGGGCTTGTGGTACTTGGTGAGCTGTTTAAATATTTCATGACCCAGGTCTGTTTCTGCAGCTGCTCTTGTAACCATAAGACCGGCTGCAGTTGAGGTTATAAGCGAGGGAATCTGAGAGACGAGACCGTCTCCCACAGTAAGTATCGTAAACGTCTTAAGGGCATCAGAAAAACCCATATGGTGCTGAACCATACCTATAATGAGACCACCTATTATGTTTATAAGAGTTATGATTATTCCTGCTATGGCATCTCCCCTTATAAACTTTGAGGCACCGTCCATTGCACCGTAAAAGTCGGCCTCCCTTGCTATCTCCTCCCTTCTCCTTCTCGCCTCCTCTTCATCTATAAGGCCTGCGTTCAGGTCTGCATCAATACTCATCTGCTTTCCAGGCATTGCATCTAGTACAAAACGGGCAGCAACCTCTGAAATTCTCTCTGTTCCTTTTGTTACAACGATGTAGTTGATTATGACTAGAATGGCAAAAACAACTATTCCAACTACGTAGTTTCCACCGACAACAAACTGACCAAAAGCCTTTATAACACTTCCTGCAGCATCGGGACCTTCATGGCCGTGAAGGAGTATCCTCCTGGTAGTTGCCACGTTCAGCGATAGTCTCAAAAGGGTTGCCAGAAGGAGGAGAGAGGGGAAGGAGGAGAGCTCCAGCGGGTGCTTTACGTAAACAGTTGTCATGAGTATCACAAGGGAGAATGTAATACTAAAAGTTAGGAGAACATCAAGCAGAAAAGGAGGTATTGGGAGTATCATACTGGCGAGAATCGCCAGTATCAGAAACACAAAGATAAGATCTGAGTACTTATAGACCTTAGAGTAATAGAGGGCTAAAGAGTCTTTCATCTGCCTCCCTCTTCCCCGTAAGCCTTAATAGCTCTCTGAAACAAAGATTCAATGTTCTCTCCCAGTTTTTCTCCTATTTTCTGAGAGAGCTCCATGTATAAGAGATCGTAGTAGAGACCAGATGCAAAGTCCCCTTTCGGGGAAAATAGACCGTCGGGCATAGACCTCTTAGCCTCCTTAAGGAATTGATTAACCAGGAAAACTTCAAACTGTTTAACCGCTTCTGAGGCACTCTTTACGCTTTTAAGCTCTGAAAGATCCCAGTAGGCTCTTATCTCAACGCCCTCAACCATGGAAGTCTCCTTCTACATTATTATCAGTTTCGCATGAAGTTTCCCTGCAGCCTTTATTGCCTGAATTATCGCTATTAGGTCACCCGGAGATACCCCAAGCTGGTTTAACGCCTTTACCAAGTCCTTAAGGGAAGGAGAAGATATACCGAATATCCTGCCGTGCTCCTCTACAACCTGGGTCTGGACCTGTTGAACGACTTTAGTTTCCCCACCTGAGAGGGGAGGAGGTTGAGAAACTATGGGGGTCTTTGTCACAGAAACGTAAATGTTTCCGTGGGAAACATAAACGGGAGGATCTATCTTAACGTCACCGCTCATTATTACCGTTCCTGTTTTCTCGTAAATTACAACTGTAGGTTCGGGATTTGTACTTACCTTCAGATTTAGAACCTCAGAGATGAACTGAACCCTATCAATACCAGGAGGGTAGTTCACCTTCACAGTTGCAGAATCCACCGCTCTAGCAATGTTCATACGAAAGTGGTTATTAATTTTCTCCGCTATCTCACTAGCCAGAGAGAAATCGGGTGAGTTAAGCGTAAGAACTAGCTCCTTTAACTGCGAAAGCTTAAAGGGTAAGGGTCTCTCAACTATTCCACCGTTAGGGATAATACCTGCTGTAGGGAAGTTTTTCTGAATTTTTCCTCCTCTGTTTGACTCGCTATAACCTCCTCCCGTTGAAACAGGTCCCTGGGCAAAAGCGTAAATTTTCCCGTCTGGCCCAACGAGAGGTGTTCTAATCAGGACGCCGTTGGCTATACTCTTGGCATCCCCCAGAGAGGCAACTTCAACGTCAAACGTCATACCGGGTTTTGCAAAAGGGGGCAGTTTTGCAGTAACTATAACTGCAGCAGCGTTCTTCGTTTTTATAGCCTTAGGATCAACGTATATCCCCATCTTCCTCAACATGTTGGCTATACTTTGAAGGGTAAATATACTTGTAGTTCCGTCTCCACTGCCGTTTAATCCAACAACTATGCCGTACCCTGTTAAGTAGTTCGGCCTTACCCCTTCAACGTTAACCAGAGTACCAACCTTTACCTGTGCCGCTACGGCAGAGACTGTTAAATAAAGAAAGATTAAAACAAGCCTTAAGGCAAACATAACCACTCCTAAAACGGCCAGATCTTCTCAAGTAACCTGGCAAGCCAGCCCGGCCTCTGGGATTCGTTAAAGTAGCCCTTGCCGTTGTACTCAACGTACATATCCGCAACCTTGGAGGAAGGAACCGTGTTGTCTGGTCCTACATCACTCGGTCTAACAATCCCAGATATCCTCAGAACTTGAACGTCGTCGTTTATCTTTACAGTCTTCTCCCCAACGACAAACAGATCCCCGTTTGGATAGACCTTTACAACCCTGGCAGTTATTGTAGCTATAAGTTTGGCATTCCTGCTGGTAGAACTCTTCCCGCTGAAGCTGGTAGATGGCGAAGTTGAGAAGCCTAAAAGCGGATCTTGACTCTTTCCGGGAAACGGTTTTCCAAAGATGACAGGCTTATTCACGTTAATGTTGTAGGAGCTCTTCTTCCCGGAATCTGTCTTAGAAGAACCGCTACCGGACAGGTTTTCATAGACTGCGATAGTGATAATATCTCCAACGGAATGGGCCTTCGGATCAGAGAAGAGATTTCCTCCACCAGTAAATAGTGAACCAGGAGACACTATTCTTTCCTGAACCAGAGGCTTAGGCTCCCTTGGAAAAACTGTTACCTTCTCCTTCTTTCCCCCACAGGAAAAGAGGAGAAAAACTAGCGTGAGACAAACTCCACTAAACCATTTCCAGTAACCCTGCATAGCAGAACTTTTCCAGTAGATGGGTTTTTCACCTTTATTATATTCCCCACAACGCCGTCCTGTAGGGCTATACCGAGGAGCTCCACTCTTATAGCTCCGCTCTTGTAAACAACTCTAACGGGCTGATTTCTCTTAACGGCAAAGTTGGGCTCTATACCGTTCTCAGTTATAACTTCACCGGGCAAGTAGCTCTTTTTAGCGGTTGCCCCAACAACGTTAGAGAGGTTATCCGTCCCCCCTCTTGCTCTGCTCTCCCTTACCTCTTTTAAAGCCACATCACCTACTGAAATAACGCTCCCCTTAGGTATCGGTTTCACTGCAACAACTACTTTAACTTTTCTCTCAACTCTCACGGGAAGCCAGAGCTTCTTTACCGTTCTTCCAGCAACAGAGATCTCGTAAACTAAACGGGCAGACCTGTTTCCCAGGTAATCTAAGTAAAGATGCTCTTTAAAATCCCTGTAGGGAAGTTTTAGAGATATACGGGGAACGGAAATTACCTCATACTGAGGGTAGTTCCTCTCAAAAAACTTCACAACTAGCTCTTTCAGGTGTTCCCCGTCAACAGTAGAACAGGTAGAAATTACCCTTACCCTCTCCGGTCCCTTTACGGCTATCTCTCTAACGGATATTCCGTTATCCCTCAAATAGTTCGCAATAGCCTTAGCAACAGCCTCCTTTGAAATGGTCTTTTCCCTACAGGGAGGTGGTGAAGTAGTAACAGGGATTCCTTTCAAGACCTCCCTCTCAACGGCAGTTCCCTCTACATCGGCTATATCTCCTAAAACTACTTTACCTCCAGAAACCCGAGAACTTCCCTTAAGAGTAACCTCCGCCCCTAAAGAGGTAACGGGAAGAAGGAGGAGAAGCAGAACGATTAATTTAACTCTTAAGGTTTGCAACAGTTCTGAGCATCTCATCAGCTGCAATTATTCCTTTAGAGTTTATCTCGTAAGCCCTCTGAGCGACTATCAGGTTAACCATCTCTTCAACAATGTTTACGTTGGAAGCTTCCAGGAAACCTTGAGCCAGCTTACCAAAGCCATCAGTATTGGGGTCACCCTCTATAGGCTCACCTGAAGCATCCGTCTGAACAAAGAGGTTACCACCAATAGCTTTCAGCCCAGCTGGATTGATAAAGCGGTAAAGCTTTATCTGTCCCACCTCCTCTGTTATCTGCTGACCCCCTGAGTTCCTAACAACGTAAACCTTACCGCTTGGTGATATTGAAATGCTCACGACAGTCTCCGGTGCTGATATCTGAATGTTTGGGGACAACTTGTAACCCTCAGGAGTTACGAAGTACCCCTGATCGTCCAGCTGGAAATTACCGGCCCTGGTATAAGCTTCTCCTCCTCCTGGGAGTTCTATCTTGAAAAAACCATGTCCCTGAATTGCTACATCCAGCTGCTTATCGGTCTTTATTAAAGATCCCTGAGAGAATATCTTGCTAACGTCTGAGAGCTTAACTCCCAGACCGACCTGGATACCTGAAGGGACTCTGTTCTCGTCAGAGCTCATAACTCCGGGGTCTCTGATGTCCTGGTAGATAAGGTCTTCAAAGTTAGCTCTAGACTTCTTAAAACCAACGGTGTTTACGTTTGCAATGTTGTTTGAGATAACGTCAAGGTTTGTCTGTTGAGCTTCCATACCTGTCGCTGAAGTCCAGAGAGCTCTCAGCATGTCTCCCTCCTCTAAACTCTTCCAATTTCATTACTCTTAAGGTTCATCTGGTCCAAACTTCTCACGAGGTGTCCGTAGATCTCAAACCGCCTTTGAGCTTCAATAAGGTTCACCATCTCTTTGACGGGGTTAACGTTTGACTCCTCCAGAAAACCCTGTAGAACGGCAGCATCGGTGGCCTCCGGTTGCCCTACTCCCTGGTAGTAGGAGTTACCTACAGGTTTAACGGAAGGAAAGTCAACAATTTTCAAAACTCCCACTTTTTTTTCACCGTCGTAAACGACACCGTCTTCCGTTATTGTAACTCCTGATTCACCGCTCAAAACGATCTCCCTATCAGATATATCAAGGACTGGATTCCCGTTAGCATCTACAAGCCTGCCGTTAGAGTCAAGGAAGAAGTGTCCATTTCTGGTGTAGAGCTCTCCTCCTTTTGTCTTTACGGCAAAGAACCCTCTTCCCTTCAGTGCAACATCTAGAGGGTTCCCCGTTCTCTTTAGAGCTCCCTGAGAAAGAACAACGTCTGTCTGCTTGAACCTGGGAAATACCAGAAGGTTGTAACTGTCTCCTCCGTTCTTGGGAATGTGCTGAGAGAACTCCTCCATAAGGATCTTTTTAAACCCCGGGGTGTTAACGTTAGCTATGTTGTTCGCAACAACGTCAAGCTGCTCCTTTGCCCTCTCTCCACCCGCAGCCAGAACGTACAAAGGCTGAACTGTTAGTGCCATCGCTCACTCCTCAATCAGTTTAAGGCGCTCTTCCGGCGTTATTATCTGAACTATCTCAACTCCGTAGTTGTCCTCCACCTGGTAGAGCCTTCCCTTTGCTACGAGCTTACCGTTTATCTTTATGTCAACCGGTTCATCTACGAACCTATCAAGCTCTACCACGCTGTTGGCGTGGAGCTTCAGTATGTCTTCAAGGGAAAGCTTTGTAGAACCTATTTCAACGCTTATCTCAAGGGGAATATCCCTTAGAACTTCAAACTCTTTACTGCAGCTCCCTTCAGCAGACGCCTTCTCTTCAGTACTCTCCTGACTGCCAAGAGCCTCCTGCCACTCCTGGGCTATCTTCTCCTGATCATCCTGAACTTCCTGTTTCTCTTCACCCTGCTGCTTTAAGGCCTCTTCCCACTCCTTAGCTAGCTCCTCCTGACTCTTCTCCCCTTCCTGCTGCTTCAGTGCCTCTTCCCACTCCTTCGCCAGTTCCTCCTGGTTTTTCTCCTCCTCTGCCATCTTCCTCTCCGTTTATAAAGTTATAGATAAGGGCTGCGTACCTTTCCTTCACCTTACCCATCCTGGCAAGGAACTTCGGACTCTCCTCAACGTAGAGTTTTAAGAGGTCATCCTTGCTGACTCCAAGATCTATACGGTCTCCTACTCTCCAGGAGAGAATCTCTTTCAGCGGGAAAACTTTTCTTGAGAGCTCTAAAGAGACCCTCAACTTTGTCTTCAGGAGTTTCTTCTGGAGGTGTTCCTCCCACACCGGGTCTTTCTCTGCAAAGAGGGACTCTGAGAAGATGAGCTCTTTTATGGGCATGAAGAGACCCTGGGGGAAGCAGAAGAAGAAGGGAGCTTCGTAACCGTCAATATCCATACTGCACTCAACAACAATTACTTTTTCGTTTCCCGATACGATTCGGGCAAGGGCGGGGTTGAGCTCTATTCCGCGAAGCTCCAGCTTTACCGGGTAAACGTCCTTCCAGACCTGTTCAAATGTCTCTAAAGAGAGCCTGACGAGGTCCTGAATAACTCTCATCTCAAGCTTTGTAAACTCTCTTCCCTCTATCTTAAACGGCTCAGCAGGTCCGCCGAACATAACGCTTATGATTACAAAGACCAAACGGGAATCAAGAACATAGAGGAAGTTCTCCTTAAACGGCCTCATCGCCACTATACTGTAACTTGCAGGCATCGGTATTTTGGCCATGAACGACTGAAAGCGGGTTATGTAAACTGAGTCTTTCGTTACCATTCCTATCTGGGGAACCAGTCCCCTGACCCTTTCCCTGTAAATCTTGACCCACCGTTCAAAAAGGAGCTCAAGGCCGGGAACGCCACCCTTCTTTATGTGCTCTACCTGGTCAAAATCAAATGGAGCTACCCTTTTCTCCTCTTTCTCTTCTTTTTTCCCGCCACCTAAAAGGGCATCTATCTCCTCTTGAGAGAGGAACTCCTCAGCCACAGGTCCTCCTAAACGAGCTCTTCAGAGCCGCCCAGCTCTATCTTCCCTTCTTCTGCCAGCTTTTTGATTATAGCAATGATCTTCTTCCTCGCCCGCTCTACATCAGACTTCTTCACAGGGCCAAGAGCTTCAAGGTCTTCAAGGAACATCTGTGCAGCCCGTTTAGACATATTGGAGAGGAACTTGTCCATGATTTCCTGGGGAGCTCCCTTCAGCGCAAGGAGGAGGTCGTTCTTATCAACTGCCTTGAGTATCTCAATGATCGCCCTGTTATCAAGCTTAATAATATCCTCAAACTTGAACATCCTCTCCTCAATGGACTCTGCAAGTGACGGGTTCTCTTTCTTTATCTCGTCTAAGAGCTCCTGGGCAACCTCCTTCGGAAGGTTGTTAACAATTTCGGCTGCAATGTCTAAACCGCTCAGAGTCTGCTCCTTACCGGCACCTATGCTGGCAAGCTCCTCCTCCAGGGCTTCCGTAACGATCCTGAGGGTTTTCATAGATATCTTCTCAAGCTGAGCGAGCCTCTTTATAACCTCCTCTCTAACGTTCGTAACGCCGAGTCTTTTAGGCAGGTACTGGATAACCTCTGCAGCCTTCATAGGGGGAAGCTGCGAGAGGATAATTGCAATTATCTGCGGGTGTTCCTTCTCTATCAGCTTTGCAATGAACTTTGAATCCATCTTCTTAAGTTCTTCAAAGACAACCTTTCCAGACTCAGAGAGCATAGTCTCTTCAAGGAGCTCCTGAAGTTTGTCGGGAGGAAGAGCCTTCTCAAGGAGTTTCCTCAGCTCGTCGGGGGCGGTTCTTAGTGGAGCAATCTCCGACAGCTCGTCGTAAGCCTCCTTGATAACGAGCTTAACCATGTCCTTCTTTATCGTTCCAAGTGAAAGTATGGTCTTTGCGATCCTGGTAAGCTCGTGCTCCCTTAAGTTTTTAATTACGTTTACGGCAACGTCCTCTGGAAGGGAGAGGATGAGGATTGCCGCCTTCTGAGCCCCTGTAATCCTCTCCGTCCTGTGTTTTTCAGTCTCTTTCTGAGCCATACTAACCCTTCTTGTGGCTAAAGTAGAGAGCAAGAGCCAGCATTAGAACGCCGGCAGCAAGGTAAAGAGTCTGTATTGGTGTTTCGTACTTTATGTGTATAGCGTACTTGAAGAACGTAACTATAAGAACCATTAAAACAACTTTTGCCAGTTTCTCCTTCAGGTCGTCAAGGTTGTGAATTGCCAGAATTTTGCTTGAGTTTTCGTCGTTTTCTGCCTCGTCTATCTTACTGATAAAGAGCTCGTAAAGACCAAGGGCAAATATGATTAGAACGGTTGCAATAAGGTAGAGATCGATGGCTCCCACAATTGCACTTACAAGGGCTTCGTGCTCCTGTTTAGTTAGGTGAAACCCGTGAGAGAACATACTGTGTACTGGTTCGTATATCTCGTAAGACGCTACTATAAACAGGCTAAGGGAAGCCAGTAAAGAGAAGAAAACGGCAATGATAACCATCCACCTTGTACGCCAGAGAAATGCCTCAAAGAGGCGTTCAATAAATCTCATTACTTAGAGACCTCCAAAAACTGCATGCTCTATATAGAAGAGAAGTATAGCAACAACGACGGTAACCATTGCTACAGGAGTACCGTACTTCATAAACCTGAAGAAGTCTATCTTATACCCGTTTCTCTCAGCAATATCAGCAGTAACGATGTTAGCTGATGCACCGATAATCGTCAGGTTTCCTCCCAGACAGGCTCCAAGGGAGAGGGCCCACCAGAGGGGGTCCATAACCGGTCCCATCTGCATTTCCATTCCCTTTAAGACGTAAGCCATAGACATGGTAAAGGGAATGTTGTCAACAAAGCCAGAGATAATAGCTGAGACAAAACCGACGAGAATTATCCCCTCGTGGATGTTGTTGCCTATTGCGTCTATCAGCCACTTGGCAGCTATCTCAAAAACTCCGTTCACCTCCAAAGCTCCAACAACCATAAAGAGACCCATGAAGAAGATGAGGGTAGTCCACTCAACCTTTTCAAGAATCCAGGCCGGAGAAAGGCCGCTGATAAGAGCAAGAATTGTTGCCATAAGAAGTGCTATAACCCCCGGTTCAAGGCCAAGGTTGTGACCAACGATAAACAGAACAATCGTAATGAGGAAAACGGTAACCGACTTTTTCATCAGCTTTCTGTCAAGAAGTTTCTCGTCAACCTCCCCTGAGAGTATCTCCTTAAGCTCTTCCTCTGTAGCTTGAGCTCTTAAAAAGCCCCCTTTAGCCATCATAAAGTGCATAACTGCAAGACCTATCAGGAAGGCGAGTATCGCGTAAGGGGCAACCTCTTTAAGGAAGTCGTTAAACGTCTTTCCAGCTATACTGCCTATGATAATGTTTGGAGGGTCACCTATCAGCGTTGCCGTACCGCCTGTGTTTGAAGCAAGAACAATGGCTATGAGGTAGGGAATGGGGTTTAGCTTAAGCCTTTCGGCGATGTTTATCATCACGGGAGCCATAAAGAGAACTGTGGTTACGTTATCTAAGAAAGCAGAGAAGAGGGCAGTTAGAAGTGAGAAGATCCAGAGAACTCGTGTAGGTGAACCCTTTGTAAGTTTCACAGCTTTAGCAGCAATTAGGTGAAAGAAGCCACTCTTTCCCATAACCGTAACGATGTTCATCATTCCAAAGAGGAGGAGTATTGTGTTCTGGTCTATAGATTCCCAGGCCCTTTCAGGAGTTATTACCCCTATAACGAGAACTAAAGAGGCACCTATCAGGGCTGCTATAGTTCTGTGGAAGAACTTCTCAAGGAGTATCATGGCGTAGGTGAAGACGAAGAGTAGAACGGAGAGCTCCGCCAGCTCCGTTTTACTGAGGTGGATGTGGAAGGCCTCTAAGAGTCCCCCTACTGTGCTTGCTCCTTCAGCTCCGTGTCCCATCGCTCCTCCCAGCTCTTTAGTAGGTCTTGAGCCATTTTTAAACTGCTCTCTGTGAGGTCTCCAGAGAGCATAACGGCGAGTTCTCTTACAAGGTCTTCACCTTTAAGAACCCTGATGCTCACGTTTCCTTCAGAGTCCTTCTCAAGCTTAAAGACTCTGTCTGCTGCAGCTACAACCTGAGGCGAGTGGCTTACAGCCAGAACCTGCTGTTTACAGGCTATTCTCTTTAACTTTTCGGCAACTCTTCTCAGTATTTTACCCGACATACCTGTGTCTATTTCGTCAAAGACCATCGTAATCTGGGGAAATGTTGTGAAGCTAAGAACCGAGAGGAGGAAGCGGGAGAGCTCCCCACCCGAGATGGACTCCGAAAGGGGAGAGAGTGGAAGTTTAGGGTTCCCCGAGAAGAGGAAGGTTACCTTCTCAAGGCCTGAAGGCGACGGCCGGTCTAACTCCTCAAAGAGTATCTCAAAACGGGCACTCTCCAGGCCAAGTTCAGAAAAAGAGCTGGAAAGGTACTTTTTAAGCTCCTCCGCTCCTTTCTTCCTTGCCGAGGAGAGCTCTCTCCCTGTCAGAAGGAGCTCCCTTTCAACCCTCTCAAGTTCACCCTTAAGCTTCTCAAACTCAAAGGAGAGGTTCTCAAGCCTCTCCACCCTCTCTTTTGCTTCTCTTAAGAAGTTCTGAACCTCCTCGTAGCTTGAGCCGTACTTCCTCTTTAACCTCTCTATCTGGTAGAGCCTGTTCTCTATCTCTTCAAGGGAGAGCTCCGTTTCCGGGGGCTCAACCTCCCTCTCAATCTCTGAAACAAGAGTCTCTACCTCAAAATAGACAGAGTTCAGCCTATCTGTAATCTCCGGGTAGAGGGAACTCCTCTCAAACTCTCTAATAACCTCAGAGAGCCTGTCAAGAACGGAACCCTCACACTCGTAGAGGAGGCAGAGGGATTTTGAACGGAGCTCCCTTATCTGGTCTGCCCTTTCAACTCTACCTTTAAGCTCCCTGAGCTCTTCCTCCTCCCCCGGCTGAAGGTTAACCCTCTCTATCTCCTCAATCTGATACTTTAAGACGTCAAGCTCTCTGTCCCTTAACCTCTCCTCCTCTCTCAGTCTCTCAATCTCCGAAAGGAGTCTGGTGTACTCTGAGTAGAGCTCCCTGTACCTGTGAAAGAGCTCTTCACAGCCAGAGAAGGCGTCAAGGAGCTGAAGCTGAACCGAAGGTTTCAGAAGGGTTACCCCCTGCCTCTGAGACTGGAAGACGACGAGGGGAGAGACAACCTCCTTAACTCTCTGCTGAGGAACCCTCATTCCGTTTAGAAAGTAGCGGGAGCGCCCTCCTGAAATCTCCCTCCTTACGCATACCTCCTCTCCGTTAACGCTAAAAACGGCCTCAACGAACGTTCCGTCGGAAACGAAGGGAAAACGGTAACCTGTAAGGAAGTTAATGGAGGAGAGGAGAAGGGACTTTCCCGTTCCCGTTTCACCGACTATAACGTTAAACCCCGGAGAAAGCAGGAGTTCCCCTGTGATGGCACCAAATCGGTTAAGCCGGAGCTCCTCAAGCATGTCAGGACTCTACAAGATTCCTAATCTCTCTCAGAACAGCGTCCCTTCCCTCCCTCGTCTTTGACGAGAAGGGAATCACTCTAACAGACGGGTCGTTAAAACCTTCCCTTATCTTCTCCTCAAGCTTTGCTCTCTCTTTCTTTTTCAGCTTATCTACCTTCGTTGCAACAACAACGTAGGGAATGCCAAAGAAGTCAAGCCAATCCTTCATCTGGACGTCTTTGTCGGTAGGGCCAACCCTTGAGTCAACGAGGAGGAAAACCCCTTTAAGCCTGTCTCGCCCTTTGAGGTAACCCTCTATAAGCTCCCTCCACCTCTTCTGCTCCTCAAGGGGAACCTTTGCAAAGCCGTAACCGGGAAGGTCAACGAGGAAGAACTTATCGTTAACGAGGTAGAAGTTAACTGACCTAGTCTTCCCCGGCTCGGAGCTCACCTTCGCCAGCTTAAAGTTGTTTGCAAGGGTGTTTAGAAGAGAAGACTTCCCCACGTTTGAACGGCCAACGAAGGCCACCTCGTTGTAGGGGGTCTGGGGGAGGTCTTCCGGCCTGTAAACCGTTTTGTAGAGCTTAACCTTCTTTATTCTCATTACCCCTCTTTGAGAAGCCTGTTAACAGCCTCTCTGAAGAGCTTCTCGTAAGAAGGAGCGAAACCGACCTCGTAGTACCTGATGTAACCGTTTTTGTCTATTATGTAGGTCTGGGGAATTGAGTCAAGGCCGGTTATCCTTCCGGCGTACTCGTCCCAGGCCTTCTCAGTTGCAGGACCGACCGGGTAGCTTATACCCATCTCTTCGGCAAAGGGTTTGAGCTTTTCGGGAGGAGCTCCGGTATAGTCAACAGAAAGGCCTATAACAACGACCTTTCCCTTGTAGTCTTTGTATATCTGGTTTAAAACCGGAATTTCAGCCCTACAGGGAGGACAGTAAGTGCCGAAGAACTGAACGATAACCACCTTCCCCCTGTAGTCTGACAGGTGGTGGGTTTTCCCGTTAACGTCTGTGAACGTAAAGTCGTAGGCCTTTACGCCCTGAGAAGGGCTCTTACTCTGGGTAGAGCTCTTCTCTACCGGCTTAACCCCGGTCGTCTCCTTCTGACAGCCAGAGAAGGCCAAAACGGAGAAGATTAAAGCGGCGGTTAGAAGCTTCCTCATCTTAACCTTCCTTCTCTTCAAGGTATTTAGTTGCAGACATAGCAGCAACGGCACCGTCGGAGGCTGCCGTCACAACCTGCTTTAACGGTTTATGCCTCACGTCTCCTGCAGCAAAAAGCCCTGGAGTTTTGGTCTTCATCTCCTCATCTGTAATGATGAAGCCCTGCTCCGTCGTATCAACAAGGTGTGCTACAGGGACAACGTTTGGCTCGTTACCTATGAAGATAAAGACGCCGTCTACAGGAAGGACACTCTCCTCACCTGTTACGGTATCTTTCAGAGTTACAGACTCAACGAAGTCCTTACCGTTTATAGATACAACAACCTTGTTGAGAACCGGCTCTATTTTCTCGTTCCTCTTAACCCTGTCCTGAATAATCTTTACCGCTCTGAACTTGTCCCTTCTGTGTATCAGGTAGACCTTCTTTGCAAACTTCGTAAGGTAGAGGGCTTCCTCTAAGGCTGAGTCTCCACCGCCAACTACGGCAACCGTTTTGTCCTTAAAGAAGGCACCGTCACAGACGGCACAGTAAGAAACTCCCCTTCCGACAAACTCTGCCTCTCCGGGGACGTTGAGTTTTCTGGGGGTTGAACCGGCAGCCCAGATGAGGGTTTTCCCTCTAAACTCCTCACCCCCTGCCTTGACGACAAAGATGTCTCCGTCTAAATCCACCGATTCAACAGGTTTACCGTTCTCTATTCTGGCACCAAACTTCTCGGCGTGCTGACGGAACTTCTCTGAGAGCTCAAATCCGGTAATTCCCTCGTAAAAGCCCGGGTAGTTCTCTATCTCCTCGGTTATCAGGAGCTGTCCTCCCGGCATCATCTGATCAATTACGAGGGTGTCAAGCTGAGAACGGCCGGCGTAAATGGCGGCAGCCAGCCCTGCAGGACCGGCGCCTACTATCAGAACGTCCCTAACCATCAACTACTCCCCGAGAACACGCTGAATCATGTTCTCAAAAACCGCCTTAGGCTGAAGGCCAACCTTAACGTCTGCAACGTCACCGTTTACAAAGAGCATAACGGTGGGGATTCCCCTTATGCCATACTGCATGGCAACCATGGGGAGCTCGTCTGTGTTCACCTTAACAACCTTGACCCTGCCTGCGTACTCCTCTGCAAGCTCATCAATAGTTGGAGCGAGCATTCTACAGGGTCCACACCAGGGAGCCCAGAAGTCAACGAGTACCGGAATATCGGACTGAAGGACTTCCCTTTCAAACTCCTCTACAGTTCTAATCTCCTGAGCCATTATCTACCTCCTCTTTCAAAAGTTGCAGTATTTTAACAACAACTGGCTTCTCTATTCTGTAGCAGGTCTTTACTCCGTCTTTCCTGAAGGAGATAATCCCTGCCGTCTTCAGTATGTTTATGTGTTGCGAAACTGTCGGTTGAGGAACACCTAGCTCCTGCCAGATGTCCTTTACGCACTTCTCCCCGTCGGCCAGGTACTCAACGATCTTAACCCGGGTAGGGTGCGCAAGGGCTTTAAAGACCTCCGCTAACCGCTCCTCCTTCCCCAAAAAAGCCTCCTTCCAAACTTTGAGCGAATTCTATCATAGTTAATATATGATGATTCCTGCATAGCCTACAACCTGGCTGTAGTCTCCGGTAACATCTCCTGAAGTCCTGTACATTACGAGTTCAGCTCCTTTGGCTCCTAAAAGTTTAGAAGCAATAATACCAACCGTTGCAGGAATAACACCACACATAGAGATGTTGTAGCTGTGAACCCTTCTGTAGAGTTCTTCAGGGTCAAGGTTGAGGATTGCGTCTATTGCCAGTGAGTCCAGTTTCTCTGCCGTCTGTTGAGAAACGTAGTGGGAGAAGTCGGTGCTGATGACTATAAGGGAATCCCTATCTTTCAGAACTTCTGCAAGTGCTTCACCTGCAGCTACGCAGTCGGGGTAGGAGAGGTGTTGAAAGACAACGGGAACGATTGATAGGTCTTCTCTGTAGCCGGAACAGTGCTGAAGGAAAGGAACCTGAACCTCTAAGGAGTGTTCGTATATGTGGGCTGTAGGGTCAGGCTCGTATGGGTACCGCTGTACCAGTTCGGAGGTTATCTCTCTGTTTACGGGAACCTCTCTAAGGGGAGTAATCCAGACACCTTCGGGGAAAACGGAGGCAGGTTTTCCGAGCCCGGTGTGGTTTGGTCCCATTACGACGCAGTCTGGGGGTATCTCTACCCTGCTGTAGGTTTCGCCTGCAACCTTGCCGGAGTAGATGTATCCTGCGTGGGGAACTACTACGGCTTTTGCCTTTACCTTTGGGAGCTCTCTCCTACAGAACGAATCAAGGAACAGCCGGAGCTCCTCTGCCGTTCCCGGGTAGAACTGACCTGCAACTGCCGGATACCTTACCATCTCTCCCTCCTTTAGTCGTTGTATTTCCGATTTTAAATATAGTTTATCTTCTCAACCTTAATTGCCAAACTATATTTAGTGGTGCAAACTCCCTCTCAAGGAGCGGCTATGAGAAGGATAATGTTTAAGTCTAAGATCCACAGGGCAACTGTAACCGGTGCAGACCTCAACTACGAGGGAAGCATTACAATAGACAGCGAGCTCCTTAAACTTGCAGACATATACCCCTACGAGAAGGTTGACATCTACAACGTTACCAACGGAGAGAGGTTCTCTACTTACGTAATTCCCGGAGAGCCGGGAAGCGGGGAGATCTGCCTGAACGGAGCTGCTGCAAGGAAAGTTCAGAAGGGAGACGTTGTAATAATCGTCAGCTACTGTGAGCTTACAGAGGAGGAGATAAAGGAGTTCTCACCAACTGTTGTTCTGGTTGACGAGGAGAACAGACCTGTTAAGGTAAGCAGAACTTCTGGAGGACTCTTAGTTTAGAAAACGGGGCGCGGAGCCCCGTGATTACCTCTCAATCTCTCCTGCAATAAACTTCTCAACCAGCTCTTTGGCCTTCCAGTCCGGGTACTGAACCGGCGGGTGCTTCATAGTGTAAGAGGAGATTGAGTAGAGGGGACCTGAAACTCCCCTGTCCATGGCAAGCTTTGCACACCTTATGGCGTCTATGGCAGAGCCTGCGCTGTTTGGTGAGTCTTCAACGGAGAGTTTCAGCTCTATGTACATCGGAACGTCGCCAAAGAGCCTTCCCTCAAGCCTTATGTAGGCAATTTTGTTGTCTTTAAGCCAGGGAACGTAGTCGCTTGGGCCTATGTGGATGTTGTTGTCGTCAATAGGGTAGGGAATAAGTGAGCGAACGGCTTCTGTCTTTGAGACTTTTTTGGTTTTTAACCTCTTCCTCTCAAGCATGTTGAGGAAGTCTGTGTTACCGCCGAAGTTGAGCTGGTAGGTTCTGTCTATGGGAACTCCCCTATCGGCCATGAGGGTTGCAAGAACTCTGTGGGTTATAGTGGCTCCAACCTGAGACTTTATGTCGTCTCCAACGATAGGAAGTCCCTTCTCTTTAAACTTCTGAGCCCACTCCTCGTCTGAAGCGATAAAAACGGGAATACAGTTAACAAAGGCACACCCGGCCTCTAATGCACACTGGGCGTAGTAGCGGGTCGCTTCCTCTGAGCCAACGGGCAGGTAGTTAACAACAACTTCCGCTCCGCTCTCCTTGAGGACTTTAACGACGTCTACAGGTTCCTTATCGGCAGGAACGAACCTCTGGTCTTCGGGGTAGTCAAGCATATGCTCCGCGAAGCCGTCCATTATGGGGCCCATCTGAACTTCAACGCCCATCTCTGGAACGCTGGGGCAGAACACGGTTGTACAGTTCGGCTTCTCAAATATCGCCTTGCTAACGTCCTTTCCGACCTTCCTGGCGTCTATGTCAAACGCAGCTACAACCTCTATGTCCCACGGCTTGTAACCGCCTATATCGTAGTGCATAAGGCCGGATATCTCATCCTCGCTTCTGTTCTGGTAGTAGTAGATTCCCTGAACAAGAGAGCTTGCACAGTTTCCAACGCCAACTATCGCCAGCTTTACCTTCTTTGACATCTAGTCTCCTCCCGACCGGTACTTTTTGGAGAGCTCCCTAAACTCCCTTATCTTCCTCTCAAGGAACTCCAGAGTGGGCTCCATCTCATCAACAATTTTCGGAAAGTTCTCAGCAAGAGATTCTACTACATCGTGAATAATCTTTTCCCTCTCCTCGTCTGTCAGGTAAGGGCGGTTTTTTAAGGCATCTTCTATAAGAGCCATCTCAAGCAGACCGAGGGTAAGGAGGAGCGGGTTTACCTCTTCAGTTTTGAAACGCTGTTTGAGGAGCTCCACAACCTGCTGATAGTTGCTGTCAGGCCTGCACCTTCCCAGCTCAAGGTTCAGCCACAGGTCAAGAGCCCTACAGGCAAGTCCCTTTATGCCCTTCTCATCTATATCCATCTTACTGCTCCAGCTCCATCAGTTTTACCTTTGCTATACCCGCTTCAGGGGTTCCCGGGTACTTCTGGATAACTTCCTGAAGTATCTGCCTGGCCCTGTTTATGTCTCCCATACCCCTGTAACAGAGGGCAAGCTTTAACATAGCAGCAGGAACTTTGTTTCCGTCGGGGTACTTATCTATGACCTGCTGGAAGTACTTAGCAGCCGTTTCGTAGTCGTTGTGGGAATAGTAGATCTCACCTATCCAGTAGAGGGCGTTGTCTGCAAGGTCGCTGTCTGGGTACTCCTGAACCAGCTGCTGAAAGAGCTGTTCGGCCTTATCAAAGTCCCCGGCCTCCATAGCGTTAAAAGCCTGACGGTAGAGGTCTTTAGCTCCCATCTGGACAACAGGTTGAGCCTCTTTCTGCTCCTTCTGAGGTGCCGGGGAGCTCCCCACAGTTACCTGAGAAACGACCCCTTTAATCTGATCCACCTCTTTCTTCAGGTCGTAGATGTTCTGCTCGTTGGTGGCCACCCTGTCTTCAACCTTTGAAACCCTCTCCTCAAGGGTATTTATCCTCTTCTCGTTCTGAGAAACCCTTGCCTTTAAAGCCTCTACCTCTGCCTTCAGTGTAGAGAGCTGGCCTGTTGACCCCTGGTTTACGGTGGCACAGCCGAAAGAGAAGAGGGAAAGCAGGGCTATTCCAAGAAACTTTTTCATTTATCCCTCCCCGAAATTAAGGTTTTTCCTCTCAAGTTCCTCTTCACACTCCCTTACGAGCTCCTCTATCAGCTCCTTTACGCTGTACATCCTGTTTACTCTTCCCACGTTACTTCCTGAGAAGACAAGCCCCCTCTCAACGTCACCTGAAACGGACTTCAGCAGAACATCTGCAATACAGTATATTGAATCTTCACCTGAGCATGTTTTTAAGCAGTTAAAGGGACACTTGTGGGGAATCTTTCCCTCCCTCTCCAGCCTCTCCGTAAACGGATTTCTGACGGCGTGTGCAGGCATTCCTACAGGGCTCTTTATGTATATAGAGTCCTCAGGTTTTGCCTGAATTATGTAGTCTTTGAAGGCCTGAGCCGCGTCACACTCGTAGGTAGCTATGAACCTGGTGGCTATCTGAACCCCTTTAGCCCCCATTTCAAAGGCTCTTGCCATGTCCTTACCGTCAAAAATTCCACCGGCAGCTATAACCGGAATGTCAACTGCTTCAACTATTGAGGGCAGAACGTCCCACAGGCTCTCCATCGTTCCGAGGTGGCCACCTGCCTCTCCGCTCTCAACTATTACAGCAGCAGCTCCTAACCTCTCTGATAGCTTCGCGCCTTTTGGAGTTGCAACTATCTCTACGAGGGGCATGTCAAAGGTGTTGCAGATTTTAAAAACGTCTTTTCCAAAGCCGGCTCCCTGTATTATCAGGTCGGCACCGGCGTCTATCGCCGTCATGAGGAGCTCGTAGAAGTGGGTAAGGGCGTACATAATGTTAACGCCGATTATCCCGTTAGGGGCAAGCTCCTTGGCCTTCCTTATCTCCTCTGCAAGCTCGTGGGCGTAGTGGTAGGGCTTTAAACCAACGCTCTCAACGTCTATCCCCTTACAGGTGGTTTTCATCGGCTTTGATCTATCTTTTTCGTGAAGGAGAACTGCAGAGATAACGCCTATACCTCCGGCGTTTGCAACGGCCGAGGCAAGCCTGTGGAGCGAGACTTTCGCTCCCATTCCACCCTGTATTATGGGGTACTTTGGTTCAAGGTGTTTAATTTTCAGCTTCGGAAGTCTGCTCATCCAATCTCCTCTAACAGTTTTTCTATCTCTTCTCTCTCGTCTGAAGATAGAATTTTAAACCCTTTAGAGTGGAGAAGCGCAGCAGTAACCCCCATTCCCTCTTTAAGGTCGTCGCTCTCAAACCGGTAGATTCTCTTTACGCCACAGGAGGGGCTCTTCTCCTTCAGCACACAGGCAACGCAGGAGTCTGAAAGGAGCTCCGCCACAAACAGGGTCTCGTAGGCTCCCCTAAGGAAGTTCTCGGTAACGTCTAAGTCTGAACCGTCAACGGTTCTGACCCTGGCCTTTCCCTGAATAACGGCAAGTCCGTCTCCGCCTGCAATTTTGGCAGGAGGTCTCGGAGTTGGAAGACCTCCCAGCTGCTCCGGACAGAGGGGAACCGCAACTCCCCTTTTAAAGAGCTCTACAACTAAAGGGTCTCTGTTGTTCCCTCCGTTGTACTTACAGTTTATCCCAAGCAGACAGGCACTAACAATTACCCTCTTCATCTCTTACAACCACCTCGTGAAAGGGCTCAACCGAGAGCTTTTCGGCAGTCTCTAAAATATCCTTTAAAGCTACGTTTTCTATCTCCTCAAGGAACTTACCGTCGTAGGAGTATCCTCTACCGAGTACCTCCCAGAAACCAAGGTACCAGGCTTTCTTTCCTCTCGTCTCGTGGTCTAAAAGGTAGGTTCCCCTGAAGTAGCGCCTGCTCCTTTCAACAACTTCAGGAGTTATAAGCTCGGGGAGGCGGGAAAGAAGCCTGCGGAGCTCCTCCCTCACCCTCTCCTCCTTCTCGGGAGAGGTTCCGATGTAGAGGAGAATCCTTCCGGTATTCCTCCTTGAAGGGTAGAGGGAACCTGTTGAGTAGGCAAACCCCTTCTTCTCCCTTAACTCCTGAAAGAGGAGGGAACCTATACCCTCTCCTATAGCGGTATTGAGGAGTTTGTAAACGGGGTACTCCTCCTCTGAAACTGAAGGGGCATTGAGGGCAACGAGGATAAAACTCTGCGCTGAGCCTTTCCTGTGTATAAACTCCGTCTTTGTTTCAGATATTCTCAGGTTAAACTTCTCGCTGTTTTGGGGTTTTAAGGGGAGCTCCTCAAGCTCTTTGAGAAGAGAGTCAACTCCTTCTAAGTCTCCGCAGAGAGAGATAAGGGAACCTTCCGGAATAAAGGCCTCTGAGAACCAGTCTCTACACCTTTCAAGGGTAAGGCTTAAAACGCTCTCCTCGGTGCCGTAGGGCATTTTACTGTAAGGGGTACCCCTGTAGGTAAGCTTCATTACCGCTTCGTACGCCAGAGTAAATGCGTTCTCCCTCTTCGCCCTTACAGAGGCAAGGAGGGAAGACTTCTCAACCTGAAAACTCTCCTCTACAAAGCCGGGATTTAAAACCGTCTCCTTAAGGAGCATCAGGTAGTCGGCAGAAAAGCGGGAGACAGACTGAAAACGAAGCTGGGAATAGTCTACAGAAACTTCAGGAGAGAAAGGAGTTCCCATCTGCTCCTGAAGGGAGTAGAACTGCTCAGCATCCCTCCTTAAACTCCTCTTAAAGGCGGTTCTGAGGGTAAGAAGTGTAATTCCTTCAACAGGGTCTAAAGAAGAACCTCCCGGCATAAAGAGGGTTCCGGCAAGGATTTCAAAACCCCTCTCTTCCTTAAGGAGAACCTTTAAACCGTTACTTAGAGTGAGGAACCTTACCATCTAAAAGTCCTCTAAAGCAGGAACTACAGGTAAAGAGGTGTAGTCCGCACCGCTTACAACAACCTTCCTTCCCTCTATAGAAACCCTACCCTCCGAAAACCACTTAACGGCCTGAGGGTAGATTCGGTGCTCCCAGGCAAGAACCTTTTCTGAAAGCGTCTGAGGGGTGTCTTCCGGGGAGACAGGAACGGCAGCCTGAACTACTATGGGGCCCGTATCAACTCCCCTATCAACGATGTGAACAGTCGCTCCGGAGATCTTTACCCCGTAGGTAACCGCCTGCCAGTGGGGTTTCAGGCCGGGAAAGGAGGGAAGAAGGGAGGGATGGATGTTTAGTATCCTGTTTGGAAAGGCCTCCACGAAGAGTTCAGATACTAGGAGTTTGTAACCTGCCAGACAGACAAGGTCAACTTTTAGGTGTTTGAGAATCTCAACGAGCCTTCTGTCGTAGTCTTCACGGGTGGGAAAAGAGAACGGGTCAACGAAGAGCCAGTTAACTCCTAACCTCTCTGCTCTCTTTACCGCTTCGGCATTTCTCCTGTTAACTATAAGGGCAACAAGCTCCCCCTTTATCTTCCCCTCTTTGAAGGCTCTCGCTATAGCCTCAAAGTTAGTTCCCCTTCCACTTGCTAAAACGGCTACTCTCATTCTATAACTACCTTCCCCTCCCCTTCCCTTATCTCTCCTATCCTGAAGACCTTCTCGCCAGCCTCCTCTAAGACTGAAACTGCTCTCTCTACGTCCTCAGGAGAGACCACAACTGTATAACCGATTCCCATGTTGAAGGTCTTAAACATCTCATCTTCAGGAACGTTCCCCTTATCCTGAATAAAGGTGAAGATGGGAGGAACTTCCCAGGTTCCCTTTTTAACAACGGCGTCAACGTTTTCAGGTAGAACCCTTACAAGGTTCCCGGGGATACCACCACCTGTTATGTGTGCCATTCCCTTAACTTCAACCTCTTCAAGGAGTTTTAAAACGCTCTTTACGTAGATTCTGGTAGGGGTAAGGAGAACTTCGTAAACTTTACCGCCGAGCTCCTCAACCCAATCGTCAATCTTTAGCTCAAGAATTTCAAAGAAGAGCTTCCTTACAAGGGAGTAGCCGTTGCTGTGAATCCCCGAAGAGGCAAGACCGAGGATCACGTCTCCCGGCTTAATCTTCTCACCGGTTACGTACCTGCTCCTGTCAACTATTCCAACGACAAAGCCGGCCAGGTCGTACTCACCTTCAGGGTAGAAGTCTGGCATCTCGGCGGTCTCCCCGCCTATGAGGGCACAGCCTGCAATCTCACACCCCTTTGCAATTCCCTTAACTACGTCTGCCGCAACGTCAACAGAGAGCTTTCCCGTTGCGAAGTAGTCAAGGAAAAAGAGGGGCTTTGCGCCAACTGTCAGTATGTCGTTAACGCACATGGCAACGAGGTCTATTCCAACGGTGTCGTGAACGTTTGCCATCTGGGCAACTTTCAGCTTGGTTCCAACTCCGTCGGTGCCAGAAACGAGAACAGGTTCGGAGTAACCTTTCGGAAGAAGGTAGCCTGCACCAAAACCGCCTATCCCGGCAAGAACGTTCCCGTCAAAGGTCTTCCTCGCAAACTCCTTTATTCTGTCAACGAGCCTTTCCCCTGCCTCTATGTCAACGCCGGCATCTCTGTAGGTAAGGGGCTTTTTCATTCTGTCTCCTCCCCGTAGTCTATTTT
>JALWGN010000002.1 GCA_027013575.1 Desulfurobacteriaceae bacterium | reverse complement strand
TAACTTCCTCGTCCGACAGGGTTCTGTCGGGAGCTCTAAAGGTTAGAGAGAACGCAACGCTCTTCTTACCCTCTGGAATTCCCTTACCCTCGTAAACGTCAAAGAGGGTTACCTTCTCAAGGAACTTAGCTCTCTCCCTTATCACCTTTTCAATCTCTGCAACGGGAGTCTCCCTGTCAACTAAAACGGCGATGTCCCTCATAACCGGCGGGAACTTGGGTATCGGTTTGAAGCGAGGTTCTACCTCTTTTGAGGCCTCAAGGAGCTCCTCTAAATCAACCTCTCCTACGAAAATCTCCTCTTTAACGTCAAAGGCCTCGTTTACGTCCGGGTGGAGCTTCCCGATAAATCCAACCGGCTTTCCACCGAGGAGAACCTCTGCAGACTGCCCCGGGTGGAGGAATCTGTAGGAGTCTGTTGCCTTAAACTCTAAAGGAACCCTTAAGAACTCTGAGAGGGACTCAACAACTCCTTTCAGGTCATAGAAGTCCACCTCTCTCCTGTTCCAGAGGCCTTCCGGAACCTCTCCGGTGATGAGAAGCCCTAACTTGAGCCTCTCTGTGGGGAGCTCCCCGCTCCCCGGAATAAAGACCTTGGCAACCTCAAAGAGGAAAACGTCCTTCTCGTTCCTGTTTATGTTGTTAACGGCGTTCTGAACCAGGCTCGGGAAGATGTAATCCCTCATATAGACCCACTCTTCAGAGAGGGGGTTCTTTATCCTCACGAGCTTATCAACGGGAAGTCCGAACTTTGAGTAGAGCTTCTCCCCTATAAAGCTGTAGTTTATCGCCTCGTTCAGCCCTAAGTCGGAGAGAACCTCTTTTACCCTGTCAACTCTGAAGTATCCGAAGTTCCTCTCAACCTCTGAGTGCATCAGAGGGTAGGTGCTTACAACGTTCTTCATTCCGTAGATTCTTACAACTTCCTCAATGAGGTCAACCTCTCTGCTTACGTCGTACTTCCTCCAGGAGGGGACTTTAACAACTAAGTAGTCCTGCTCCTTCTTTACTGTGAAGCCGAGGTTTGTAAGGATTTCGGCGCTCTTCCTTGCAGGTATGTGAACTCCAAGGAGTTTAACGGCCTTCTCGGGGGAGAAGACTATGACCTTTGGAGTGTAGGGTTTTGGATAGAAGGAGAGGTTCCCCTTTGCCACTTTTCCGCCGGTGAGTTTCTGGATGAGGTGGAGAGCTCTCTCTGCAGCAAACGTGCAGGCCTCTATGTCTGCTCCCCTCTCAAACCGGTAGGAGGAGTCTGTTGAGAGGCCGAGTCTCTTGGAAGTCCTCCTTACGGTCATCGGGTCAAAGTGGGCAGACTCTAAAAAGAGGTTAACTGTGTTAAAGTCCGTTCCGCTCTCCTCTCCTCCCATAACTCCTGCAATTGCTACGGGCTTTTCGGCGTCTGCTATTACGAGGTCGTCTTTCGTAAGTTCCCTCTCAACGCCGTCTAAAGTAACTATCTTCTCGCCGTCTCTCGCACGGCGGACGACAACCTCTCTCCCTTTCAGCTTATCAAGGTCAAAGGCGTGGAGCGGCTGTCCCAGCTCGTACATAACGTAGTTTGTAACGTCAACAACGGCGTTTATCGGCCTTAATCCAACAAGGTAGAGGCGAACCTTCATCCAGAGGGGAGACTCCCTGTTCTCAATTCCCTTAACCACAAAACCCTCGTACCTGGGGCAGGCGGCAGGGTCAAGAACCTCTAAAGAGGCCTCATCTTCTGCTTCAAAGTCTCCAACCTCGTAGGTTGTGTCTGGCGTTCTGACGCTCCTGCCTAAAACGGCGCGGAGCTCCCTGGCAATCCCTAAAACAGAGAGTGCGTCAGGCCTGTTTGTCGTTATCTCGTACTCAATTATCCAGTCGTCTAACCCTAAAACTTCCTTGATGTCCTTTCCT
>JALWGN010000001.1 GCA_027013575.1 Desulfurobacteriaceae bacterium | reverse complement strand
TTCAGGAGGAGCTCTTGAAGAGAACCGTCTGCACTTACTGCGGAGTGGGCTGTGAGCTCGGATTCAACGGTAACGGAAAGGCCGTTCCCCTCAAAGAGGGGGTTGTAAGTAAGGGGAAGCTCTGTATAAAGGGGCACTTCGGCCACCAGTTCGTAAACCACCCCGACAGGATAAGGGGAGCTCTGGTAAGGGGAGAGCTCCTTGAGGAGTTCGGAATAGAGAGGAAAGGACTGAAGGAGAAGGAGGGTTTCTTCGTCGTTCCTTACGAAACGGCCTACAGAGTGGTTGCAGAGAAGTTAAAGAGGATAACAGAACGGTTCGGGGGGAGCTCCTTTGCGGCCATCGGCGGGGCGAGGACGAACTGCGAAAGTGCCTACCTTTTCCAGAAGTTTGCAAGGGAGGTTGTAGGCTCACCCCACGTTGACAACTGTGCAAGGATATGTCACGCACCGTCTCTTAAGGGGCTGAGGGCAACTGTAGGGGAAGGAGCAGCCTCCGTTCCATTTGACGAGATATACAACGCCGAGTTCATATTCGTTTTAGGCTCAAACACGACAGAGGCTCACCCGATAGTGAGCCACAGGGTTATTGAACAGGCAAGGAAGGGAGTTCCTCTTGCCGTTTTAGACGTTAGAGAGATAGGGCTTTTCAGGTTTGCAAAGTACAGGCTAACAGTCCCTTACGAGTCAAACCTCCTCTTCCTCAACGCCTTAACCAGGGCAATAGTTGAAGGGGAGCTCTACGACAGGGAGTTTGTAAGAGAGAGAGTCTCAAACTTTGAGGAGTTCAGGGAGAAGATACTCTCAGACAGCTGGGCAAGGCCTGAGGTCTTTAGGGAAATTCCGGGCTACGAGTACCTTACAGACGAGATATACAGAGTTGCAGAGGAGGTTTCTAAAAAGAGAACCCTCTTTATGTGGGGGCTGGGAATAACCGAACACGTAGACGGAAGCGAATCTGTTGCAGCTATAGCAAACGTTGCACTCTTAACCGGAAACGTCGGGAAAGAGGGGTGCGGCCTGCTTCCTTTAAGGGGTCAGAACAACGTTCAGGGAGCCTGCGACGTTGGAATGCTTCCCTACTTCCTTCCAGACTACAGAAAGCCAGAGGTTGAAGGTTACAAAACACCTGAAGTGATTGACGCCGTTTTGAGAGGAGAGATTAGAGCTCTCTGGGTAATGGGTGAGGATCTGGCTCACGTCCACCCGAACCAGAACAAGGTGAGGAGAGCTCTGAGCAAGCTGGACTTTCTAGTTGTAAACGAGCTCTTCCCCTGTGAAGTTACGGAGTTTGCAGACGTTGTTTTCGGGGTGAAGAGCTGCTACGAGAAAACAGGAGTTTACGTTAACGCCGAGAGGAGACTGCACCTCTCCGAGCCGGTGTTTGAGTCTGACCTCCCCGACGACTGGGAGGTTATAGCCGAAGTCTCAAAGAGAATGGGAAGGGACTTTGGATTTAAAGAGACTGAAGATGTGTGGAACGACCTGAGGAAAGCTGCTCCTGAGAGGTTTGGAGGAGCAGAGTACAGAGTTCTCAGAGAGAACATCTTAAACGCTCCACAGTGGCCGGTTAAGAACGGAGAGGGAACGGCCATACTGTTCAGGGAGAAGTTCCCTACAGAAGACGGAAAGGCCAGGCTCTTTTACTCCCGGTACAGTTTAAGGGGAATGGTTGAGGAGCTCCTTAAAAACGGCCAGATTTCAGACTTCTACCTTACAACCGGAAGGGCACTTCCCCACTACAACAACGCAAACCAGACCTCAAGGTGTGAAACCTTAGAGAAGTTCAAGACCTTCAAGGAAGACGTTGTTTACGCAAGTCCTGAAGACAGAGAGAAACTCCAGAACGCAAAACGGGTAGTTCTCGTTTCAGAGTACGGCAAGACCGCACCGCTGCCTGTTGAGTACAACACCCACATCAGGCCGGGAACGCTATTTGTAACGTTCCACAGGGCAAAGAGCAGGGTTAACTTCCTCTTCGGAGACGAGGCCGACAGGTTCGTCAAAACTGCAAGGTTTAAATCTGTTAAAGTGAAGGCCGTACCGGTTAGAGATGAGACTTAAGAAATCGTTAGGGCAGCACTTTTTAAAGGATAAGTCGGTAGTTAGGAGAATCGTTGACGCCGGTGAGGTCTCCGACACTGACAGGGTTGTTGAGATAGGACCCGGAGGGGGAGCTCTCACCGAGGAGATCCTCAGGAGGAACCCGAAAGAGCTCGTTCTAGTTGAGGTTGACCCCCGCTGGGCAAAGTACCTGAAGGAGAGGTTTGGAGACTCTGTAAATGTGTTTAACGCCGACGCAACTGAGTTTGACTTCTCCCGGCTTGGGGGTAAGTGGAAGTTCTTTGGCAACCTACCCTACAACGTTTCAACGGCAATAATAAGAAACCTGCTGAAACACAGGGGCGTTTTTGAGAAAGGGGTATTTATGGTTCAGAAAGAGGTTGCCGACAGGCTGGCAGCAACGGGGGGAAAAGAGTACGGCTACCTTCCGGCTCTCCTCCAGCCGTTCTTCAGAATTGAGAAGCTCTTTAACGTTCACCCAAAGGCCTTTACGCCGCCTCCAAAGGTTTGGTCAACCGTCTTCAGAATGGTTCCCACAGGTTTTGAGATGGAGGAAGAGGAGCTCCTCTCCTTTGAGAAGTTCCTGAAGCAGGCGTTTTCCCACAGAAGGAAGAAGCTGAAGAAGAACCTGAAATTAAAGGAGTTTCCAGAAGGTTTTGAGGAGCTTGCAGACAGAAGAGCCGAAGAGATTCCCCCCGAAGTCCTTCTAAGACTATTTCGTTCAATAAGAAAAGTTTGAATATAATCAATTGACATTACCTTATCATAGGCGTAAATTTGCAGGACACAAAAATCCTGAAGGGAGGTTGGCCATGGAGCTCTGGGTAAGGGCAAATGGCGAAACCGTAAAACTTCAGGGTTCTTTAAAGGCTATATTTGAAAAGATTTCTCAGGAGTTTAAAGAGTCTCCTGAAATACTTGCCTTTAACGGAACGAAGCGTGAGAGGAGACGCTTTAAGAGGGAGCTCCGCTGTGCTGGAAGAGACCTTTTAAAGGCTGCTGAAAACTACCTTAACTGGTACAGGAGCTGTAAGAGGCTCTTTAGTTAGTGGTTAGGAGGAGCCGGGGGATACTCCCCGGCAAGCTTCCCCTCTCCTTCCCCTTTGTTCCGCAACGCTATAAATATAATAATCTACTGGTGTGTCAAAAGTTGACGCACTAATCGTTAAAAACCGACATTCTCAGTTTTAGAATCTCAAGGCCTTTCTCCTTAAACCTCTTAAACCTCTCCTCGTTAACCCTTAAACTGAAAGAGAGCCGGGGCTCCCTCTCCTTCAGGTTAAAGTGCTGCGCCATTTTTATAAGCTCTCTACTTGGGGGAATCAGAGCGAGAACTTTCTCTACCAGAAACCAGCTTACAAACCTCTTCCCCGTAAAACCTATCAGGAAAACCTCTATTCCTCTGTCTGTAAACCTTGAGTGGAACTGAGTAGGGAAGAAGCGGAGGCCGTTGTCAATCTCCTTCTTCGTTGCGTAGCTCTTGGGAAGGAGAGCTCCAAACAGGAACGGTTCCTCGTCGGGTATCTTAAAGGTCTCACGAACGAGCCGCTTCTTCTCTTCAAGGGATATCCTCTCAGCAAGGAGCTCCACGCTCTCAATCCTGCTTACCAGGAAGTTCCTGTAGGTGCTGTTATCAAGAGCTCCAAGGTAAAACAGGCCGTTGTAGGTAAAGAACTTAACGGGGAAGACCCTGAAAGGCTTTCCCCTGTAGTTAAAGTAAACCTTCCTGTTCTCAAGGATTGCACCTATCAGCTTCTCAACAACGCTGGGGTTGAGCCTTATAAAACGCTCGTTTGGAATGGGTATCCTCTCAAAGGAGAACCTCAGAAGGCCTCTCTCCTCCTCTGAGAGCTCCCTCTCAAACCTTTCAACAACGTTAAATGCCTTCTGAAAGAAGGGGAGATGTCTGTAGTGTCTGGGGAAGAAGGAGAAGAGAACGGCAACCGAGATAAGCTCGTCGCTGGTGTAAGAGGTAAGGAAACGGAACTTCTCGGCGTTAAGCTTCCAGCTAAAAGGCTTCCTCCCCTTTGACTCAACAGCCTCCACGTAGCCTAAAGACTCTAAGGTAGAGAGAGCTCTCAAAAGCTTCCTCCTCTCAACCCTATCCTCGCAGTTTGAGAAGAGGCCGGCTTTTACCAGCTCGCTATGGAGCTCCCCCGTCTCAAGAGACCTGTTCGCCTTTATGAGTATCTTCAGTATCTCTATAAGGAGGTGAAACTTCTCCAAGGCAGAAATCCCCCTATTGTTTATAATTCCTGGTGCACAAAAGAGAGGAGCTGAAACTATGGCCGGAAAAGAGAAAATTTCCCATCTCAGAGATGAGTTTACCAGCAAACTTAAAGAGGTTTCAACAACCGAAGAACTTGAGAAGCTAAGGGTTGAGTTTATAGGCAGAAAAGGAAAAGTAACGCAACTACTAAAAGAGATACCCAACCTTCCGCCTGAAGAGAGAAAGGAGTTTGGAAAGGCCTGCAACGTTTTAAAAGCCGAAATTGAGAGCGCAGTAAAGGAAAAACTGAAGGAGCTGAAAGAGAAGGAAAAGAGGGAAAGGTTAGAGAAGGAGAGGATAGACGTAACCCTCCCGGGAAGGAGGAGGGGGCTGGGAGCTCTCCACCCCGTAACAAAAACGCTGAAAGAGATTGTGAAAATATTTACCTCTATGGGTTTCACAGTTGCAGAGGGACCCGAAATAGAGACGGACTTTTACAACTTTGAAGCTCTTAACATTCCCAAAGGCCACCCTGCCAGAGAGATGCAGGATACCTTCTACATCTCAGACGACGTAGTCCTCAGAACACACACCTCCCCCGTTCAGGTTCGCGTAATGGAGAAGCACCAGCCACCAATTCAGATAATCGCGCCGGGAAAGGTTTACAGGAAGGACGCCGACGTAACCCACACCCCCATGTTCCACCAGGTTGAAGGTTTGATGGTGGACGAGAAGGTTACCTTTGCAGACCTGAAGGGAGTTCTTGAGGTATTCCTGAAGGAGGTCTTCGGCTCCGATACGAAGGTCAGGTTCCGTCCCTCCTACTTCCCGTTTACAGAACCAAGCGCAGAGGTTGACATCGGATGCGTAATCTGCGGCGGTAAAGGGTGTAAGGTCTGTAAGGGAACGGGATGGCTTGAGATTTTAGGCTGCGGAATGGTTGACCCGGCGGTTTTCAAGGCCGTTGAGATAAACCCCGAAACCTACCAGGGATTTGCCTTCGGAATGGGAGTTGAGAGAATCGCAATGCTTAAGTACGGAATAGACGACCTCAGGCTCTTCTTTGAGAACGACCTGAGATTCCTAAGACAGTTCAGGGGAGTTTAAGATGAAGATAACCTACAACTGGCTGAAGGAGTTTATTGACATAGAAGACCTTTCACCTCAGGAAGTTGCAGACATTCTTACAGACGTGGGAATAGAGGCTGACTCCGTTCGCTACGCTGCCGAAAACCTTGAGAAGGTTGTAACTGGGAAGATTATTGAGATAACAAAGCACCCCAACGCCGACAGGCTGAAAATCTGCCAGGTTGACGTTGGAGATACAGTCCTCCAGATAGTTACGGGAGCAGACAACGTCTATGAGGGAGCCGTTGTTCCCGTTGCACTTCACGGCTCAAAGCTCCCCATAGGCGTAAGGATAAAGAGGAGCAAGCTGAGGGGAGTTGTCTCAAACGGAATGCTCTGCTCTGAGGAGGAGCTCGGACTCTCTGAGAGCTCCTCGGGGATAATGATCCTTCCGGAAGAGACGCCGATAGGAAAGGACATCAAGGAAGTTTTAGGGTTAGACGACTGGATAATTGAGTACGAGATAACGACAAACAGGCCTGACGCACTCTCTGTTTTAGGGATTGCCAGGGAGC